>DASXHQ010000102.1:0-63274 GCA_036488415.1 Rhizomicrobium sp. | reverse complement strand
AAGCTAAAAGGCATGGAGATGGTGCAGGTCACCGGGCCCAGCACGAAGATCGCGCCCGGTTACGATCCGAGTCTTGCCGAGCCACGCATCGAGGCGGTGGAATCCACGCTCATCGCCGATGGCATTTCCAAAGATCGCCTGGTGCGTGCGTCACTGACCACAAAGGATGTGAACGTGAAAGCCGACCCGAGCGGCGCGCAACGTGTTGAGATCCGGCTGATCGACAAGCCGGCAAGCTAAATTGGATCGGCGGCCACCCCTACTTTTGTCGTGGGATTGACGAGGCAAGCCGTCGCCTCGAAACCGTCAAAAGGAAGTCCCATATTAACCTCACGGCCCCTTGATAGGGCTGGGAAAAGGCCGTGCATTCATCCCGCGAATGCGTTAAGCCCACACCCCTTCGCAGGCGCGGAAGAAGCGCGCCGGCCTTTCAGGAACGGGCGGCCAAAAACCGTCCCAAGCCATTGAAATGACAAGTCAATCTCCAGCCGACCGCCTTCGCAGGGCCTCTAACGAGATCCTAGAAGCGACTTCCTTTCTCTCCGGCGCCAACGCCCAATTCATCGAACAGCTCTACGCCCAGTACCAGGAGAACCCCGATGCGGTGGATCCCTCTTGGCGGCAGTGGTTTGCCGAACTAGGCGAACGCGGGTTGAACGCGACACAGCTTGGCCGCGGCCCCGCTTGGCGGCGCGATGCAAAGCTCGATGTCGAAACGAACGACACCGTCGGCGCCCTCACTGGCCAATGGCCCGCGCGCAAAACGGCGGGCGTCAGCGATGCCGACTTCCACAGCGCCGCGCACAAATCCATTCGCGCCGTGCAGATGGTGCGCGCCTATCGCGTGATCGGCCACCTCGCCGCCGATCTCGATCCGCTGCATCTCAATCCCAAGCCGCCGCTGCCGCAGCTCGATCCAGCCTTCTATGGCTTTCATGCCGAAGACATGGACGCGCCGGTTTTCATGGATGGCGTGCTGGGCCTCGCCACCGCCACGCCGCGCCAGATGGTCGATCTTCTGAAACGCACCTATTGCGGCAAGATCGGCTATGAGTTCATGCACATCACCGATGCCGAGCAGAAGGATTGGCTGCAGCGCCGCATCGAAGGGCCGGACAAGGAGATTTCCTTCACGCCCGAAGGCAAGAAGGCGATCCTGAACAAGCTGGTCGAAGCGGAAGGCTTCGAGAAATTCGCGGGCCTTCGCTTCCTCGGCACCAAGCGCTTCGGCCTCGATGGCGCGGAAAGCACGATCCCGGCGCTGGAGCAGATCATCAAGCGCGGCGGCCAGCTCGGCGTGAAAGACATCGAGCTCGGCATGGCGCATCGCGGCCGCCTCAACGTGCTCGCCAATGTGATGAGCAAGCCGTATCGGCAGATCTTCCACGAATTCCAGGGTGGCGCCGCGAAACCGACGGACGTCGAAGGCTCCGGCGATGTGAAATATCATCTCGGCGCTTCGTCCGATCGCGAATTCGACGGCAAGACGGTTCATCTGTCGCTGGCGGCGAACCCGTCGCATCTGGAAGCCGAAGATTCCGTCGTGCTCGGCAAAGCGCGCGCCAAGCAGCAACAGTTCGACGACACCAAAGAGCGCACCAGCGTTCTTCCACTTCTACTCCACGGCGACGCGGCGTTCGCGGGCCAGGGCGTGGTGGCAGAGTGCTTTGCGATGAGCGGCACCAAGGGCTATCGCACCGGCGGCACGATCCATTTCGTCGTCAACAACCAGATCGGCTTCACCACCGCGCCGATCTATTCGCGCTCCTCGCCTTACGCCACCGACATCGCGCTGATGGTGCAGGCGCCGATCTTCCATGTGAACGGCGACGATCCGGAAGCGGTCGTGCATGTGGCGCGCATCGCCACCGAATTCCGCCAGCTGTTCCACAAGGACGTGGTGATCGACATGTTCTGCTATCGCAGATTCGGTCACAACGAGACCGACGAGCCGGCCTTCACGCAGCCCTTGATGTACCGCGCGATCAAGGATCATCCGACGACGCTGGAGCTCTATGCCACCAAGCTGGTGAGCGAAGGCACGCTGACACAAGACGATATCCGCGCGATGATCGCGGAGTTCAACAAGCGGCTGGACGAAGAATTCGAGGCCGCCAAATCCCATCTTCCCAACCGCGCCGACTGGCTGGACGGACGCTGGGCCGGGTTTGAAACCGCCAAAGCGGGCGACCGCCGCGGCGAAACTTCCGTGTCAATGGACAATCTGAGGCTCGTCGGCAAGGCGCTCACCACCGCGCCCGAAGGTTTTCACCTGCATAAGACCATCGCGCGCCAGCTCGAAGCCAAGGCCAAGATGTTCGAGACCGGCGAAGGTTTCGATTGGGCGACCGCCGAAGCGCTCGCCTTCGGGACCTTGATGAACGAAGGCTATCCGGTGCGTCTTGCGGGACAGGATTCGTCGCGCGGCACCTTCAGCCAGCGCCATTCCGCGCTGGTCGATCAGGAAACAGAAGAGCGCTATCACCCGCTCGCTCATATCCGCGACGGACAGGGCGAGTTCGAAGTGATCGACTCGCTGCTTTCCGAAGAAGCGGTGCTGGGCTTCGAATATGGCTACAGCCTCGCCGAGCCCAAGGCGCTGGTCCTGTGGGAAGCGCAGTTCGGCGATTTCGCCAACGGCGCGCAGGTCGTGATCGACCAGTTCATTTCATCGGGCGAGATGAAGTGGCTGCGCATGTCCGGCCTGGTGATGCTTCTGCCGCATGGCTATGAAGGCCAGGGGCCGGAACATTCCTCTGCGCGGCTTGAGCGCTACCTGCAGCTTTGTGCGCAGGACAACATGCAAGTCGCCTGCCCCACGACGCCCGCGAATTATTTCCACATCTTGCGCCGCCAGCTGCACCGGCCGTTCCGCAAACCGCTGATCCTGATGACGCCCAAGTCTCTGCTGCGCAACAAGCGCTGCGTCTCGTTCCTGTCCGACATGGGGCCGGGATCGTCGTTCCATCGCGTGTTCCAGGATCAGGCGGAATGCGTGCAAGGCGCGACGACCGTGAAGCTGGTGCCGGACGAGCAAATCCGCCGCGTCGTGCTGTGCAGCGGCAAGGTCTATTTCGATCTCATGGACGAGCGCGAGAAGCGCAACGAAAGCCGCATCCAGATCCTGCGCATCGAGCAGCTTTATCCCTTCCCGCGCGAAACGCTGGTGCAGGAGCTTCGCCGCTTCGGCAAGGCCGACATCGTGTGGTGCCAGGAAGAGCCCAAGAATCAGGGCGCGTGGCATTTCGCGGAAGAGCGCATTGAGGATGTTCTCGCCGAACTTCCCGGCGAGCGCCGCCCGCGTTATGTCGGCCGCCCCGAATATGCCTCCACCGCCGCCGGCTTGATGAGCCAGCATGTTGCCGAATTGAAAGCGTTCCTCAACGACGCGCTCTCCCTTTAAGTTCGAAAGAGATTGAAATGAGCATTGAGATCAAAGTGCCCGCGATGGGCGAGAGCGTGACCGAAGCCACTGTCGCGCGCTGGTTCAAGAAGGAAGGCGAAGCGGTCAAGCGCGACGAGCCGCTCCTGGAACTGGAAACCGACAAGGTGACGGTGGAAGTCCCCGCGCCTGCCGATGGCGCGATCGAAAGCATTTCCGTGCAGGCCGGATCGACGGTGCAGGTCGGCACCATTCTGGGCCAGATCGCGGAAGGCAAAGCCGGGAGCGTCTCCGCCACACCGGCCAGCAATCCCCAGGCCGCCGCGCCCAAGCCGGCTGCACCGGCGCCTGCCGCTCCGAAACCCGCAGCGCCGCAAGCCGTCGCGCAACCGCTGACACCGTCAAGTGCCGCGCCGGTGATGCCCAGCGTCCGCCGCATTTCCGAAGAGACCGGCCTTAACCCCGCCGATGTCTCGGGCACCGGCCGCGACGGGCGGGTGCTGAAAGGCGACATGCTCGGCGCGCTCGAAGCGCGCAGCGCCACGGTGAAGCCCGCGCCCGTAGCGCTCCATTCCGGTCCGCGCGCCAATGCGGCGCGCGAGGAACGCGTGACAATGAGCCGCTTGCGCAAGACCATCGCGCTGCGCCTCAAGGAATCGCAGAACACCGCCGCACAACTCACCACCTTCAATGAAGTGGACATGACGGCGGTGATGGCGCTGCGCAGCGAATACAAGGACAGCTTCGAGAAGAAGCATGGCGTGCGGCTGGGCTTCATGGGCTTCTTCGTGAAGGCCTGCATCGCGGCGCTGAAGGACATTCCCAACGTCAACGCCGAGATCGAAGGCGACGACATCGTCTACAAGAATTATTACGACATCGGCATCGCGGTCTCGACCGAGAAGGGCCTTGTCGTGCCGGTGGTGCGCGACGCCGACCGGTTGTCATTGGCGGGCATCGAATCCGCGATCACCGATTACGGAACACGCGCGCGTGACGGCAAATTGAAACTCGAAGAGCTGCAGGGCGGCACCTTCTCCATCACCAATGGCGGGGTGTTCGGCTCCTTGATGTCCACGCCGATCCTGAACGCTCCGCAGTCCGGCATTCTCGGTATGCACAAGATCCAGCCGCGCCCGATGGCGATCGACGGCAAGGTGGAAATCCGCCCGATGATGTATCTTGCGCTGTCCTACGATCACCGCATGGTCGACGGACGCGAAGCCGTCACCTTCCTCGTGCGCGTGAAGGAAAACATCGAAGACCCCGAACGCCTCCTTCTGGACGTTTAATCCATGGCTGATTCATTCGACGTCGTCGTCATTGGCGGCGGGCCTGGCGGGTACAACGCCGCCATTCGCGCGGGGCAGTTGGGGCTTTCCTCCGCTTGCATCGACAAGCGCGGTAGCTTCGGTGGCACTTGCCTCAACATCGGCTGCATTCCGTCCAAGGCGCTGCTGCATGCCAGCCATCTTTTCGACGAGGCGAAGAACGATTTCGCCAAGCTCGGCATCAGGGCGACGGTGGAGCTCGATCTGCCGGGCATGATGGCCCACAAGACCAAGGTCGTCGGCGAACTCACCAAGGGCGTCGAATTCCTGTTCAAGAAGAACAAAGTCGAAGGCATTGTCGGGGAGGCGCATATCGAATCGCCCGGCAGCGTCTCCGTGAAGCTCAAGGACGGCTCGACGCGGAGCCTCGCCGCCAAGAACATCGTCATCGCCACTGGTTCCGATGTGATGGCGGTTCCGAGTGTCACGGTCGATGAGGACACCACCGTCTCCTCCACCGGCGCGCTGTCGCTGAAGTCAGTCCCCAAGCGGCTGCTGGTCGTCGGCGGCGGTTACATCGGGCTGGAACTCGGCTCGGTTTGGCGCAGGCTCGGCAGCGAAGTCACCGTTGTCGAATTCCTCGACCGCATCACCCCGGGCCTCGACGGCGAGATCGGAAAGAACTTCCAGCGCATCCTCACCAAGCAGGGCATGAAGTTTCAGCTTTCCACCAAGGTCGTTGGTGTCGAGAAAACCTCCGGCGGCTTGTCCGTCACGCTGGAGCCCGCACAAGGCGGCGCGCAGACCAAGATCGAAACCGACATCGTTCTGGTTTCCATCGGCCGCAAAGCTTACACGGAAAATCTCGGCCTCATCAGCGTCGGCGTGAAGCTCGACGGGCGTGGGCGCGTCATCACCGACGCGCATTTCAAGTCGAGCGTGCCGGGCATCTGGGCCATCGGCGATGTGCGCGAAGGCGCGATGCTGGCGCACAAGGCCGAAGACGAAGCCGTCGCCTGCATCGAAAACATCGCGGGCAAAGCCGGCCATGTGAATTACGACGCCATCCCGGCGGTGGTTTACACCGCGCCGGAAGTCGCGAGCGTCGGCAAGACCGAGGAAGAGCTGAAAGCCGCCGGCGTGCAATACAAGACCGGCAAATTCCCGTTCACCGCCAACGCCCGCGCGAAAACGATTGCGCAGACTGACGGCTTTGCGAAAGTCATCGCCGATGCGACGACCGACCGCGTGTTGGGCGTTCACATCCTGGGCGCCAATGCCGGCGAGATGATCGCCGAATGCGCGCTCACCATCGAATTCGGCGCCGCCAGCGAAGACATCGCCCGCACCAGCCATCCGCACCCCACGCTCTCCGAAGCGATCCGCCAGGCGGCGATGGGTGTCGAAGGCTGGACGATGCAGATGTAGTTTCGCCCGGACATAATTCTCCCGCCGATGGAGTCCGGTTTTTACAGAACCGAATTGAATTCAAGTTTTACCCCCTCGCATTTCGCACGTCTCTTTCGAGCCTCGTGGGCGAGTGGGGCGGTATTCGTGAGTATCCCTCAACACCATGCGCGATATGAGGCGCGTCCTATTCAGCGCGGCTTAGCAGAGTGCGCGGTGAACCGGGTGATGATCGTTCTTGGGCCCATCCGGCGGTCGCATGCGTCAGCAGCGGACAACACCGGCAGGCGGGCCAAAGGCGATAAGGGTGAGGGCAGTTAGATGTTAAGCATGGGTGCGTCCTTCAAAAGTTGATTCACGCAGAGGCGCAGAGCCGCGGAGTTCTTCTCCGAGGCCCGACAACAGTGCCATTCAAGATCAAATGGCGCGCGAAGCGCGCCGATGAAAATTTCTTCCTCTCTGCGGCTCTGCGCCTCTGCGTGCCAATTTTCTTTGGCCCAAAAACGCAAGAAACCCGCGGCTTTCGCGGCGGGTCTACGTTTCGGGCGCAGTTCGAGAATTGGAAAGAATGTACGGGGGTACCGTCACGGTGTCAAGCTAATTGGGGAAAAATAATTTTAGAGCAGGGAATTTAGCCTAAGTATTTGATCCCATTACTGAAACATATTATCCCCTTTCGCGCGGCATGGATTTGCGCGGCGAAAAATTTTGCTCGGCGATGAAAATATTTTTCCCGGCTCAGGGATGGTCGTCGTGGCGATCGCCATCGTGATGGCCGTCATCATGGTGATCTCCATCGTGGTGGTCGTCATCGTGGCGGTCGTCATCGTGGCGGTCGCCGTCGTGGCCGTCATGTCCATCGCCATCGTGATGATCGCCGTCATGCCAATCATGATCGTCGCGGCGGTCGCCGTCACGCCAGCCGTCATGGCCATCGTGCCCGTCTCGATGGAAATCGCGGTCGTGCCAGCTGCCTTTGTCGTCATGCCAGCCATCGCGCCAATGGCCGTCGCCGTCCTGCCAGCGCTCCCAATGGCGCCAATGATGGCCGTCGTCATAGAAGCCGTCGTCGTCGCCATAGCTCGCGGTTTCATAACCGTCGTGGAAGCCGACGCGGTAGCCGTGGCGGAAACCGCGATTGTACGCATGAACGCGGGCGCGATAGCAGCCGCAGCCATTGTCCCAATAGCGGTCGTAATAGCCGTGGCAGCCATAGCCGCAATCGCCGACGCGCGGGATATAGAGGCTCGATTCGTAACGGCAGTCATATTGCCCGGCATTGCAGGAATAGACCTCGCGGCCGCCATAATAGCCGCCATTGCAATCATCGCAGGCCAGCGCCGCGCCGGCGAACAACATCGCGCCGAGCGCCAAAGCGGCGGCAGCAAATTTCGAAAACATGGACATCGCGATCCCCCACTCTGCGGGCCACCCGCAAGCGCATGGTAAACGATTTTAACCCTTTTGGGTTGCGCCTTGGCGCACAGCAAAAATCGCGAACAGGATCAGCGGCTTGCGCTTCGACTCGCTCTGTCGGGCGAATGGATATGCTCCGGCCGCGCGCCGATTCCCACCGCATAGGCCGGAATCACCCGCAGGATCGGCAAGGCTTTCAGCAGCTTCAGCACGAAGGGCGGCTTGATCGGCTCGTCACTTTCCAGCGCGGGCGCGATGATGCGGTTCTGGATCGCAACCTGCACCGCTTGCGTCACCTTCACCGGAAATTCGCGCCGCGCCTGCACTTTGTTGAGATCGTCCAGCGTGGGCTTTCCGTTCGCCAGCGGCTTCCACAACAAATTCGCCGTGGCGATGGCATCCTGGATCGCCAGGTTGATGCCCACGCCGCCCACCGGCGACATGGCATGCGCGCTATCGCCGATGCAGAGCAATCCGGGCTTGGCCCATTGCGGCAGGCGATCCACCGTCACAGTGAGAAGCTTCACATCGTCGAAGCTCTCGATGGCATCGATGCGATTGGCGGCGAAGCCCGCTGCCTTTTTCAGCCGCTTATGGAACGTCTCGATGCCTTGTTGCTTGATCTCGTCGAAGCCCCCCTTGGGCACGACGAAGGCGCATTGCCAGTAATCGCCGCGATCAATCATCACGAACAGAAGCCCCGCCGAGAGTCGGCCCAGCACCGCTTCGGGATCGCTCTTCTTGCGCGGCAGCTTGAGCCACAGCACGTCGATGGGCGCGCCCAACTCGCGCGGCTCAAAGCCCGCTTTTTCGCGGATTGTCGAATGGCGGCCGTCCGCGCCGATGACGAGATCGGCGGCGATATCGACAGCACCATCTTTCGTCTCGGCAACAAGACCTGTGACCTTGCCATTGGCCTGGATGAGTTCGACCGCTTTGGCGTCCATCATCAGGCGGAAATGGGGAAAAGCTTTCGCCTTCTCCGCCAGGAAATTCAGGAAATCCCATTGCGGCATCAGCGCGATGAATTTCGCGGGGCCGGGCAGATGGCGAAAATCGGCTCCCGGATAGGTCACGCCCTCGATTTGGGCAGCGACATCCTTCAGTTCCTGATGGGGGACCTTGCGCAATTCCGCCAGCAGCCCGAGTTCATAGAAGGCGTTCAGCGTGGCGGGATGAACCGTGTCGCCGCGGAAGTCGCGGAAGAAATCCTTGTACTTCTCCAGCACCACCACATCGATGCCGGCGCGCGCCAAAAGGAAGCCGCACATCATTCCGGCCGGGCCGCCGCCGGCGATGACGACGCGGGTGGAGAGTGACGGGTTGGTCATCCGCGCTTCTTCGAGATCCCAATTCACCTCCCTCGCCCCCACGAATGTGGGGGAGAGGGCCGGGGTGAGGGGGTGTCGAAAGCGGAGTTCGATGTTTTCCGCCCCCTCACCCTTACCCTCTCCCCCTCAAAGGGGGAGAGGGAAGTTAATTATCTTTCCAAGAACGCGCGAACGCGGGTTTCGGCGTTCTTGCGGATGTTCATGTAAGCGAGCTGGTAGTCGTAGTCGTGATAGTTCCCGCCCGGCGCCACAAGCAAATGCCACGCGATGCCCGGCGGATCGCTGATGAACAACGCGCCGTTGTCGCACCGCGCGCTCACCAGATTGGGCACGACGGGCAAGGGCTGCTCACCCCGCCCATAAACCCAGCCGCCCAGATTCTCGCTCGCGGGCGCGAGCGTATCGGACGTCGTCCAGCTGAGCGGATTGGTGCAGACATAACGATGATCCGCCGCGATGGGCGCATCGCCGGAACGCTGCACGAAATCCCAGCGCAGCTTGGTGGCATCGGAGCCTTCCAGCACGCTCGACCAGGTGAGCACGCAACCGGTATCGTCCGCGCGCTCGCAAGGCTTGATCGTCTTGCGTTGCTTGAACCAGTCCTCGTCGATCCAGTTGCCCACCACATAAGCG
The DNA here is from genome assembly GCA_036488415.1 of Rhizomicrobium sp. Lineage (GTDB taxonomy): Bacteria > Pseudomonadota > Alphaproteobacteria > Micropepsales > Micropepsaceae > Rhizomicrobium. The sequence continues at coordinate 53,834 of DASXHQ010000102.1, read as the reverse complement.
GCGACAAGCTGCTTCTGCAGCTTCGTGCCGTCGATCATATCGGCCAACAGCGTGCGGGCATGACGCGCGCCCTGGCTGTGACCGGCGATGATGAAGGGGCGGCCGTGGTTATAATGCGCCAGATAATATTCGAAGGCGCGCTTCACGTCGGAATAAGCGACATCCATTGCCTGATCGGCGGCGGGCGTGTGATGGACGAATCCGCGAAACGACATCTGCCGGTAACGCGGCGCATAGATCGCGCAGCAGCCGTTGAACACGCTTGCCTGGTTGCGCAGGGAGCCGTCGTCCGTGTGCTTGTTGGTGTCGGCATCGTCGATGGCCGCGTTCCATTGCGTGGGCGAGAAATAGCTCGTGGGATAGATGAAGAAAACATCGACCGGCGCGGTTTTGGGATCGGCGACGGTTTCGCCGGGGGGTGCCGCGTTTGTGGGATTGTCCGTGCCGGGGAGCGCGGCCCAGGCGGCGCTGTCGGCGTAATCGGGCGCGGGCGGTGTGGCGGCGGGATCAAACGCATCGTCCGCCGCCAGCGACACGCCGCCGACAAGCAGGAACGCAAGACCCAGTGCGATGGAAAAACGCTTCATTGTTGACTCCCAGTGAATTCAGAGAACCGGCGCGTCCGATTTCAGGTAAGGCTTGAGCACAGTGTAGGGAATGTCCACGTCATATTCGCCGCCGGCAAAGCTCGTGATCGTGTAAACGGTGAAATGAACGCGCAGGGCCTTCGGTCCGAAGAGGAACGCGCCGCTGTCTACGACCCCCGCTACGTCCGCGCGTTTGGGCGCATCATTGCCCGCTTCCCTGAACTGCTTGGCGAGATCGGCAACGCAATAATCGGTTATCGCCTTCTTCCAGTCCTTCATGAACACATCGGCTGGCGCGATGGGTTTTGCCGCGTGCATATCCCAATTGAATTGCCGTTCGCCGAGCACCTCGTGCGCGCCGCCGGTGTAGTCATAGGTGTAAGTCTGAAAGCTCGCCACGCGATCGTCGAAACGCACGACATTATAGGTTCGCCGCGCATAAAGCTTCAGATCCCCTACCTGATCGGCGGTGAAGGCAAAGAGGTTCTTGTCGTCCATGCGGCGCCCGTCGAGCGCCAGCGATTTCGCGGCCCAGGCATTGAACGCATTGTCGCCCACGACCCAGGGATAGATATCGCTGTCTTCGGTCGCTGGCTTTGCGCGGGAAAAGAAACGCATACGCGGCTCCAGCGTGAGCGCGCGGACCTTCATCACCTTCACATGGCCGAGCCGCTCCGCGCGGTCGGTATAGTTGTCCGAAAGACATTGCTGCAGATCGTTCTGCGCGCCCTGATCGTCCGGCAGCTTGCCACCTGCTTTGCAAGACTTGATGACGTAACCGAGCCATGCGCGTTGCGACGCCTGCACCGTCGCGAAGCTTTCTGGTGTTTCGCTCGACTTAAGCCGCGCATAGGCGGCGCTCATCTCGCGATCCGCCTTGGCGAGAGACGCATCGGTGCAAATCAGATGATCGGCGGCGCTTTTCGCCTTGGCGCAATCGATGCTCGGCCCGCTGAACCCCGGCGTGTATTGCTCCGTATCCATGCCGGTGGGACGCTGCAGGGTGTAGATGACATCGCCGTCGGCCATCAGTAGGTCGGCATTGTCATCGATGTAATATTCGCGATGGTTCGCGCCGCAGATCGTCCAGAAGGTGGAGGGCGGATTGGTGAGGTGCAGCTTCGCATCAGCCGCGGTGTTGCCTTTGATCTTTCCGCCGAACAATCCGTCGAGATAGGTCTGGCCCGAGGAATATTGCGCGTGATCGCAGGCGAGCGCCGGCGGACCCTTCGCCACGCCATCGCGAAACTCCACGGCGTATTCCAGAAGTGGTGTGTCGGCCTTGGTGAGCGTCTTCCGCGAAGCCCAAGGCGCGGGCGCCGCGGCGATCACCCGCCAAGTGCCCGCGAAGCCGGAGTCGGGCGACGGCCCGGCCGGCATCATCTGCTGGACATTGGAGTTAACGAGCATCGCCGCCAAAGCCAGACCCAGCATCGACCCGCCCCCTTATCAAATCGCCCGGACGTCGTTATATTCGACTCGCAACAGTTTTTCGAAAGGAGGTGATCCAGTGTCTCATTGTCATGACCTGCGGCCCGTGAGGTTCGCCAACTGGATCGTTCGTTCTTCGGAGGTCCGTGCGGCCTGACCGCTTAGCGGTTTACGGTAACCGCATACTGACAATGGAAGGGTCGCCCCGTGTGGGCGGCCCTTCTTTGTTTTAGGCAGGTTGGCGTAACGGCAAGGCGTTGCTTGACGCAGCACGCCCTGCGGCGTTCCATTTGCGCCGGAAACGCTTGAACCAGAACAAAAACATGGCGCGCGAAGAACTGCTGGACCTGGGCTTGAAGCAGGCACATTTGCCCGCGCTGCTGATGGCGGTCGTGCATCTGGAAGGCAATGCATCGGTTCTCGATGACTTCCCGCGGCCGGTTTACGATTTCTTCGCGGAGGGACGGTTGGGCGGTTATTCGGAAAGCCAGCAGGAGGCGATCCGCGCACGGGCCAAGCAAGCCATCGAAGCCTATCTGGTGAACGGCCAGAAGCTTCCGCCGCCGCCGTCCAAAGCCACCGTGCGCCGGATGATGAACTTCATCGCGGGCGTGGATATTCCCGAACATTATGTGCCGTTCATGGAAGAAGAACTCGGCCTCACGGGCGAGGATGTGAAGCATCCGCATTGGGACACCGAGAAACTCAGCGCCGCGCGGAGCAAGATGCGCGTGGTGGTGATCGGCGCAGGCATGAGCGGCATCCTCTCCGCCATTCGCTTGAAGCAGGCGGGCATCGCCTTCGATGTGATCGAGAAGAACGCCGATGTCGGCGGGACATGGTTCGAGAACACCTATCCCGGCTGCCGCGTGGACAATCCGAACCATATGTATTCGTTCAGCTTCGAGCCGAACCACGATTGGCCCTATCACTATTCCACGCAGGACGTGCTGCTCGGCTACTTCCAGCGCACCGCAGACAAATATGATTTGCGCAAGAACATCCGCTTCGAGACGACGGTCGAGGAAGCGCGCTTCGACGAGAAGACGTCCAAATGGCATGTGACGGTCAAGGACAAGAGCGGCAGGCACGAGACGCTTGTCGCCGACGCGGTAATCAGCGCGGTGGGCCAGCTCAATCAGCCCAAGCTGCCGGACATCAAGGGTGTGGGTGCGTTCAAAGGCCCGACGTTCCACTCCGCACAATGGCGGCATGACATCGATCTGAAGGGAAAGCGTGTGAACGTGATCGGCACGGGGGCGAGCGCCTTCCAGTTCGTGCCGGAGATCGCGCCGGATGTGAAAGAGCTGAAGGTGTTTCAGCGCACGCCGCCCTGGCTGGGGCCGACGCCGGATTATCACGACAAGGTCGGCGAAGGGAAAAAGTGGCTGCTCGAACACGTTCCCATGTACGACAAATGGTACCGCTTCTGGCTGTTCTGGATGCTGACCGACGGCATCTATGAATTCGTAAAGACCGATCCCACCTATAACGGGCCGCCCAATGCGGTGTCGCCGAACAATGCGCTGCTGCGCGAGATGCTCACCGCCGCGATCAAGCCGCAGACCGATGACGCGCCGGAGCTGCTGCAGAAGATCATTCCGGAATACCCGTTCGGCGGAAAGCGCTCGCTGCGCGACAACGGCAAATGGGTGGAGGCGCTGAAGCGCCCCAATGTCGATCTCGTCACCGAACCGATAGCTGAGATCAACGCGACGGGCGTAAAGACCGAAGACGGCAAGCAATATGATTCTGATGTGCTGATCTATGGCACCGGATTCCACGCCAGCAATTTCCTGCGCACCTTCAAGGTTTATGGCCGCGGCGGCGTAGAGCTGCATGAACAATGGAACGGCGATGCCCGCGCCTATCTGGGCATGACGGTGCCCCACTTCCCGAACTTCTTCATCATCTATGGGCCCAACACCAACATCGTGGTGAACGGTTCGATCATCTTCTTCAGCGAATGCAGCGTGCGTTACATCATGGGCTGCCTGCGCCTGCTCGCCGAAACCGGCAGCGCGACGCTGGAGCCGAAGAAGAATGTGCACGACCAGTTTAACGAGAAGGTCGATGCCGCCAACAAGCTGATGGCATGGGGCGCGCCCCAGGTGACCAGTTGGTACAAGAACGCCAAAGGCCGCGTCAGCCAGAACTGGCCGTTCCCGCTCGTCGATTATTGGAGCGCCACGCTGAAACCCAATCCGGCCGATTTCGAGTTGCGCAAGGCGGGCTAGGCCTCCACCACCGGCTGCAAATCGTGACAACGCGGCACCCCCCGCGCGGCTGGCCGTTGTTATGCAAACCCCACCGTTCGATGCCCAAAGGGGTGGAAACTCGGTTTCGCGTCAGGAGTTCGCTATGTCCCATTCCCAGCTCGCCGACCGCATCGGCCATTTGCCGCAGGCTTACGATGCCTCCGACTGCTCCACCGCCACGCTGATCAAAGAGGCCGGCTATCTTGATTCACCGGATGGTCTGGATGTGCGGGAGATGGAAGAAGTCCTGCACGACGAGCCCGATCTGATTGACGACTGGCTGAAGCGCTGGGGCGATCAGCGCATTGCCGGCGGCTGGGTGATGGATTGCGAAGGCCACGGCTATCGCCTCAAGAATTTCGACAGCGGCCGGTCTTTCCTGATCGAAGAGAAGGAAAAGGCCTTCGCCGAATTCATCGTGCGCTATGTGCGGCGGATCGGACAGGTGCTCGCGAAATATGAGGGCGCCGAAACGCCCCACTAACCCCAAATCTCCTTCGCATAACGCAGAAAATTGCGGCCCATGATCTTTTCGATGCGCGCTTCGCTGTAGCCTTTGGCTTTCAGCAATCCTTCCAGTTTGCGGAATTGATCCACGCCGCGCAGGTCGATGACGAAGGGATAGGTGTCGGGCCGCTCGCCGGTGGCGCCGAGCCCCGTCTTCGCGCGGTCTTCGATCTGCTTGGTGAGGAAGGATTGATACTGGTTCAGATCGTCGATCGGCGTGGCTGACCCATCGGTGCCGATGCCGATCGCGTCTTCGCCGCAGACATTCACGGCATGATCGATATGCGCCACCACATCCTCGGCATGGGGATGCCCGTCCGCCTTGAGATAGGGCATGAAATAGATGCCGATGAAGCCGCCTTTCGACGCGACAAGCTTCAACTCCTCGTCCGTCTTGTTGCGCGGCAGATCGCAGAGCGCGCGGCACCCGGTGTGATTGATCGAGATCGGCGCTTTCGAAACACGCGCTGCGTCCAGGCAGGTGTTCTGGCCGGAATGCGACAGGTCCACCATGACGCGATGTTCGTTCAGTTGTGCCACCACTTCGCGGCCAAATTCGGTGAGGCCGCGGTTCTCTTTTACCATTGATCCATCGCCCAGCTGGTTGCGCGGGTTGTAGGTCAGCTGGATCACGCGCACGCCCAGCCCAGCGAAGGTGGCTACGCGCGACGCGTCATCGCCCATCATCGCAGCGTTCTGGAAGCCGTAGATCACGCCAATCCTGTTTTCGGATTTCGCGCGCAGGATGTCGTCTGCTTTTTCCACACGCAGCAACTCCTTCGGCCGCGAACGCAGCACATCATCCCACATGGCAATCGTGCGGATGGTTTCCTCGTAAGGCTCTTCCGGCCCGCCGACATAACCGAGCGTGACATTCACCGCGGTCAGGCCCGAGGCGCGCGCATCGGCGATGGTGCGGTCGTCCATGTCGACATCGTCCATCGCCACCGGATTGTCGCTTTGCGGCTTGGTGAGCGCGAGGTTGGGGTTTTCCAACCCGCCCAGCGCATTGACGATGATCATGCTGTTCGCTCCCTTCGCCTCTTTCCCTGCAGCTTTCCCCAACGCCGGTGCCGACATGGAACTAGCGGCGAGCGCCGCGCCCATTGCCAAAACGTCCCGTCTATTGCCGCAAATCATCTGCACCCCATCTCAACCATTGGGAGCCATTGTTCTGGCAGCTGCGAGGTGGTGCAACCTTATTTGCCATGTGCGCGTTGCAGCAGGGGGAAAGGCTGCGCCGTGCAAAACATCCGCAAAAACCTGCGCTTCATCTGGGCAGACAAGATCGTCTTCTGGCTGGCGATACTGCTTGTGGCCATGTCAGTCATCTGCTGGGTGTTGGTGGCGGCGGCCGCCGGTGTGGCGGGAGCGAACCACGTCATCGCCAGCCTCAGCGGCGACCCCATCACGACGCTGGTGAGCCTGTGGGCCGTGCTGCGCGCGATCGATTTCATCGCCAAGGGCTCGACGTACCGGTTGTTTCATGCGGAGTCGGAGCTGCCGGCGGCGACTACCCTTCGCACGCCGACAGCTGATGTCGGCAAGCCGATGGCGGCGCACTAGCATTCCATTTCACATGGCTTGCCGAGCCGTAGCTCACGGCAACCAGTCCGCCTTCGCCTTTTAGGCTACGGCGCGACAGCCTTCTCTCGCTTCGCGAGCGAAGGCTGGTGCGGGCGGCCGGACTTGAACCGGCACAGGGCTTTCGCCCCAACGGATTTTAAGTCCGGTGCGTCTACCATTCCGCCACGCCCGCCTGGACGATTCCTGTATAACGAGGACCTTCGCCGGCTAGAAGCCTCGCGGAAAATGACCGGCGGATGAGGAGTCTTATGCAATTTAAGGTTGAGTCTATTTAAGAAAGCCAAACATTTCCAAGGCTTAAGCGCGATTGACACTCGAAGGTGGCTGACTATATTGCGCGACCTTCGCGGGACCCATCCGCCAAACCGAATTCGAAAGCCTGAGAGAAGCCAGAGAAGACTATGAGCAAGCGCGCATCCGCCAAATTCAAAATCGACCGCCGCATGGGCGAGAGCATTTGGGGCCGCAACAAGAGCCCGGTGAACAAGCGCTCTTACGGCCCCGGTCAGCACGGCCAGCGCCGTGCCAAGAAGCTGTCGGACTACGGCACGCAGCTGCAGGCGAAACAGAAACTGAAGGGCGTGTACGGCAACATCACCGAGCGCCAGTTCCGCAAATATTATCAGGAAGCTTCGCGCCGCCCGGGTGACACCGGCGAGAACATGATCGGCCTGCTCGAGCGCCGCCTTGATGCAGTTGTCTATCGCGCCAAATTCGTGCCCTCGCCGTTCGCCGCGCGCCAGCTCGTCAGCCACGGCCATGTGAAGGTCAATGGCCGCCGCGTGACGGTTGCGTCATACCAGGTGAAGGAAGGCGACACGCTAGAGCTTTCGGCGAAGGCAAAGGACATGGCGCTGGTTCTGGAAGCCACCAAAAGCCCGGAACGCGACGTGGCCGATTACATCGACGCCAACCACGACAAGATGACCGCGAAGTTCATGCGCACCCCGAAGCTGTCGGATGTGCCCTATGCTTCGCAGATGCAGCCGCATCTTATCGTCGAATTTTATTCCCGCTGATCTTTCGGGATATTGTTTCACTACGGGGCTGCCGGGCAAAACACCTGGCGGCCCTTTTTCTTTGCCGCGCCATGCCTATCTGCGATGATGGTGCGCCCTCCCTCCCAAGGATATCCTTCATGTTCACGGTCTATGGCGACAAGGGTTCTGGCGCGTTCTCGGCGGAGGCGGCGCTGGCGGAAGTGGGCGCGCCTTATGATTTCCATCTGATTTCGCTGGAGAAGCACGAGCAGCGCAAACCGGAATTTTTGGCGATCAATCCATCCGGCAAGATGCCGGCGCTGAAATTGCCGGAAGGGCAGATCCTCACCGAGTCGCTGGCGATCCTGCTGACCATCGCCGACCATTTTCCGAATGCGCATCTTCTGCCCGCGCAGGCCAGCGCCGAACGCGGCATCGCTTATCGCTGGCTCGCCTTCATGGCCGCGGAAATCTATCCGATGGTAGAAGTGAGCGATTATCCGGAGCGCTTCGCGCCGAAAGGCCCGGAAGCCGAAGCATTGCGCAAGATGGCGCGCGAGCGTATCCGCGAGCGGTTGCTCATTGTCGAGCGGCAGGTGGCGGGCCCGTGGTTTTTACCCAGCGGCTTTTCGATTCTGGATATCTACGCTGCAATGTTCTCGCGCTGGCGCGGCAGCCTCGGCAAGGAATGGGCGGCGGCGGGACACATCCCGAAACTGGATGCGCTGTCCAAAGCGCTATCGCAGCGCCCCGCGCTTGAAGAAATCTGGAAGCGGCATTTCTGGAACGACTAGACGTTCTCCAGAACGATGCCTTTTTCGGCGAGGAACGGGGCCAGCTCGTCGGCTTCGTACATCTCCTTGAGGATGTCGCAGCCGCCGACGAATTCGCCCTTCACATAAAGCTGCGGGATCGTTGGCCAGTTGGAGAATTCCTTGATGCCCTGGCGGATCTCCGGGTCCTTCAGAACGTCGATGGCTTTGAACTTCACGCCGAGATTGGAGAGGATGCCAACCGTCGCCGCCGAGAATCCGCATTGCGGAAACACGGGCGTGCCCTTCATGAAGAGCAGCACGTCGTTGGAGGACACTTCGCTCTGGATGCGGTCGTGAACGGTGGTCATGTCGGGCCTCGATTTCTCTTGCACTGAGTTAAGCTTGGCTCCCGCGAGCGTCAAGAATATGGCCGGTTCCCAAACCACGGAAAGCGCGGCGGACAATCAGTCTTTCGCGGCGGTTTGCAACGAGAGGGCGTGGAGTTCGCCGCCCATGCGGCCTTTCAGCGCCGCATAAACCATTTGGTGCTGCTGCACGCGGGTTTTGCCCTTAAAGGCGCTGGAGGAAACCATCGCGGCCCAATGATCGTCGTCATCGGCCAGCGCGGTGATGGTGACCTCCGCATCCGGAAAGGCTTCGCGGATCAGTTTCTCGATGTCGGCGGCGGGCATTCCCATGCGCGTACTCTATCAGTTCGTGTGCGGCGCGGACATGTATTTGGGGAACCAGCCTTCATGCGCCTGGCGCAGGGCGGCAATGGAAACCTCGCCTTCGCGCTCCACGCGCACGACTTTGTCCGCGATCGTTTTGCCGATCAAGGCGTGGATGATGCCGGCTTCGCGCAGTTCGCCTTCGATCTTGTCGGCTTCCTTGGCGGGCAGCGCCAGAACATAGCGCGCCTGGTCCTCGCCGAAGAAGAACGGGATTGCATCCACCACGGTCCCGGCGACGCCGACATCGACGCCGATATTTCCGGCCAGCGCCATTTCGGCGAGCGCGGAGAGAAGACCGCCGTCGGAGCAATCATGCACCGTATCGGCGCGGCCGTCTTCGATGAGCTTGCGGACGAACTCGCCGTTCTTACGTTCGGCGGCGAGATCGACCGGCGGTGCGCCGCCTTCTTCCTTGCCTTCGATCTCGCGCAAATAAATCGACTGGCCGAGATGGCCACGCGTTTCGCCGATGAGCAGCAGCGCATCGCCTTCGCGCTTGAGCGCGATGGTGGCCATGCGATGCACATTCTTCATCAGCCCGACGCCGCCGATGGCGGGTGTGGGCAGGATGCCTTCGCCATTGGTCTCGTTGTAGAGCGAGCAATTGCCGCCGATGACGGGATAATCCAGCGCGCGGCAGGCATCGCCGATGCCGTCGATGGCACCCACGATCTCGCCCATGATTTCCGGTTTCTGCGGATTGCCAAAGTTGAGGTTGTCCGTCACCGCCAGCGGCAGCGCGCCGACAGAGGTGATGTTGCGATAGCTTTCCGCCACCGCCTGCTTGGCGCCTTCATACGGATCGGCCTTGCAATAGCGCGGCGTGACATCGGTGGAGATGGCGAGGCCCTTGTTGGTGCCATGCACGCGCACCACCGCCGCATCGCCGCCCGGCTTCTGCACCGTGTCGGCCATGACAGTGTGGTCGTATTGCTCCCAAACCCAGCGGCGCGAGGCCATGTCGGGTGAACCAACAATCTTCACCAGCGAGTCCATCAGCTTCTTGGACGCATCGAAGCCGCTCTTGTCCACCGCTTTGGGTTCGCGCCTGGTGTAAGGGCGTTCCAGCACCGGCGCCTCGTCGGACAGCGCGGTGATCGGCATGTCGGCGACGGTTTCGCCCTTGTGCTTGATGACAAGGCGGTGGGTATCGGTGGTGATGCCGATGACGGCGAAATCCAGCTCCCACTTCCTGAAGATGGCTTCGGCTTCTTTCTCGCGGCCAGGTTTCAGCACCGCGAGCATGCGCTCCTGCGACTCCGACAGCATCATCTCATAAGCCGTCATATTGGCTTCGCGTTGCGGCACATGATCGAGATTGAGTTCGATGCCGCTGCCGCCCTTGTCGCCCATTTCGGCGGAAGAAGATGTAAGACCTGCCGCGCCAATGTCCTGAATGGCGATGATCGCATCCGTCGCCATCAATTCCAGGCACGCTTCCTGCAGCAGTTTCTCGGTGAAGGGATCGCCGACCTGCACGGTGGGGCGCTTCTCGTCCGATGCATCGTCGAACTCCGCGCTCGCCATCGTGGCGCCGTGAATGCCATCGCGGCCCGTCTTGGAGCCGATATAGACGACGGGATTGCCCGCGCCCTTGGCGGCGGAGAGGAAAATGTTGTTCGCTTTCGCCAGCCCCACACACATCGCATTGACGAGGATGTTGCCGTTGTAGCTGTGATGGAAGTTCACTTCGCCGCCGACGGTGGGCACGCCCATGCAATTGCCGTAACCGCCGATGCCATGCACCACGCCTTCGACGAGATGGCGCGTCTTGGGATGGGAGGGATCGCCGAAGCGCAGCGCGTTCATCATCGCGATGGGCCGCGCGCCCATGGTGAAGACATCGCGCATGATGCCGCCCACACCCGTCGCCGCGCCCTGATAAGGCTCGATGAAGGAGGGGTGGTTGTGGCTTTCCATCTTGAAGATGCAGGCGTCGCCATCGCCGATGTCGATCACGCCCGCATTCTCGCCGGGGCCTTGCAGCACCCACGGCGCCTTGGTCGGCAGCCGGCGCAGATGAAAGCGCGTGGATTTGTAGGAGCAATGCTCGCTCCACATCACGCTGAAGATGCCCAGCTCCACGAAGGACGGCTCGCGATTGAGCAACCGCTTGATATGCGCGTACTCGCCCTCGGTGAGGCCGTGTTCTTTGACGAGTTCGGGGGTGATGGTGGTCATTTCGTTTCAACTTTTAGGGCCAGAGTAGGCGATCTGGCACCGGAATGAAGTTTATTAGAACTACCAGCCCTATGAGTCCCAGCGAAATAAGAGCGGCATTTCGGGCCTGCAAATTACGCCTTGTCGGCTCGCCTCGCTTCTTGGCCACGACATAGGCAAGACCATGAAGAGCGGCAATTATCGCAAACGTGATCGCGAGAAGCACCAAGATCACACAGGTCATAAGCACCAAGAGTCCGACCACTAACCCTCGCTTCGCATTACGACAACGTCTCGATCAAGCTCTGGAACAGCGCCTTGCCGTCTTCGCCACCGAGGAGCGGATCGACGACGCGTTCCGGATGCGGCATGAGGCCCAGCACATTGCGCATCTCGTTCAGGATGCCGGCGATGTTGCGGGTGGAGCCGTTGGGGTTGTCGCCTTCGGCATAGCGGAACGCGACGCGGTTCTCGCCTTCGAGGCGGTTCAGCGTTTCATCGTCCGCGAAATAATTGCCTTCGCCATGCGCGACCGGAACGGTGATCTGCTGGCCCTTGGAATATTTGCGAGTGAAAGCGGATTGCGTTTCCTCCACCGTCAATTTCACCGGGCGGCAGACGAATTTCAGATCGGCATTGCGCATCAGCGCGCCGGGCAGCATGTGGGTTTCGGTCAGCACCTGAAAGCCGTTGCAGATGCCGATGACCGCACCGCCCTTCTCCGCATGCGCCTTCACCGCCTTCATCACCGAAGACTGGCTCGCCATCGCGCCGCAACGCAGGTAATCGCCATAGGAGAACCCGCCCGGCAGCACGACCAGATCGACATCCGGCAGCGCACTGTCCTGATGCCATACCATATGCGGCTCTTTGCCGGTGAGCTGCTTCAGCGCCGTCTGCGCATCGCGATCGCAATTGGAAGCCGGAAAAACGATGACGGCGGATTTCACTTCCCAGGCTCCGTGGTTGAGTGAGCGTTCTGATTTATGATCGGCCCAAGACGCGAAATGATTTCGGGGGTGATTTCGGGAATTACTTCTCGGGAGATTTTGGGCTGCTCGGTCAAAAGCTCTTGGCCAGCGGCGCTCTGATAAAATGCTTTGATTTCTTTCAACTCGTCCATGGAAAAATGTCGTGCATAAGCTTCAGCATAAGCGCGGCGCATTGTAGGACGCATATCCTCAACCACCTTCGCGACGCTACCCATAATTAAGTTCGCGGTCGCAGAATCAGCTGATGTGGTTATAGAGTCGGGTTTATTTTTTAATGAGTCAGACTCCATTTTCAGGGCAGCTTGAGCAATTGCTCGCGTACGCCCTTGGATATCTTGCTTGTCAGCATATAGGTCGTAAATCTCGCCGCCAATGGCCACTTTTTCCGGATCTGGCGAAGGCAAATCGGAATGGGCGACGGCCGGCACTCCCCATAACGAGAATATTAGTACGGCAGCGGACAACCGTTTCATTTCAACTCAATCTCGTATTTCTCGATCACGGTGTTGGCGAGGAGTTTCTCGCACATGTCTTTGAGCGCTGTGCGGGCCTTGGCTTCGTCGCTCTCTTTCAGTTCCAGATCAATGACCTTGCCCTGGCGCACATCGCCGACGGCGCCGAAGCCGAGGCCATGCAGTGCATTGCCGATCGCCTTTCCCTGCGGATCGAGAACGCCGTTTTTGAGAGTCACAAATACGCGGGCTTTCAAAGTTCTCTCCGTAACCGCCCTCCCCTTGAGGGAGGGCCGACAAATTCAAGCGCAGCGAAGAATTTTTCGGGGAGGGGTCAGGGCGCTGCGCGCACCCCTCCCCGGATCGCTTCGCTCTCCGACCCTCCCTCAAGGGGAGGGTGGAAATCCATAACCGTTCGCGCAGACGACTTATGCGCGAGTCATTTCACCGCACCAGCACCGGGCCTTTATTCTCGCCCTGCACATTCTCCGGCATGATGCCCAAACGCCGCGCCACTTCGGAATAAGCTTCGACCACATCGCCGAGATCGCGGCGGAAGCGGTCTTTGTCCATCTTCTCGTTGGATTGCGCGTCCCACAGACGGCACGAATCCGGGCTGATCTCGTCGGCCAGGACGATGCGCATGTAATCGTTTTCCCATAGCCGGCCGAACTCCACCTTGAAGTCCACCAGCTTGATGCCGACGCCGAGGAAAAGCCCGGAGAGGAAATCGTTGATGCGGATCGTCAAATTCACGATGTCGTCCAGATCCTGCGGGGATGCCCAGCCGAACGCGGTGATGTGCTCTTCACTCACCAAGGGATCGTGCAGCGCATCGTTCTTGTAGCAATATTCGATGATCGAGCGCGGCAGCACCGTGCCTTCCTCGATGCCAAGGCGCTTGGAGAGCGAACCGGCGGCGACATTGCGCACGATCACTTCCAGCGGAATGATCTCCACCTCCTTCACCAGTTGCTCGCGCATGTTGAGGCGCTTGATGAAGTGGGTCGGCACGCCGATCTGCGTCAGCTGCGTCATCAGATATTCGCTGATGCGATTGTTGAGCACGCCCTTGCCGTCCAGCACCGCCTTCTTGGTGGCGTCGAACGCGGTGGTGTCGTCCTTGAAATAGGTGATGAGGGTGCCCGGCTCCGGCCCTTCATAGAGAATCTTGGCCTTGCCTTCGTAGATCTGGCGGCGGCGTTTCATGGACATGGTTTTTCCAGTCGGGCCAAAATAGGAAAGGGGGCTTTCCAGCCCCCGCTAGGAAGCCAATTTAGCGACGGTGGTCATTGGCGGCAACGCGCCCAAAGGTTGCAGACGGCCCGCGATGGAGCCATTCCTGTTGATGGTCTATGGTGGATCGCTCCGCCTGCAAATGGCGGTTTTCGGGATGTTTTTCAAGAGGTTGGGCATGGCTAGCGGATTTGAGGATCGCAAGAAGGCGGCGGAAGGCAAGTGGGCGCATGACGAGGAGCTGCGCTTCAAGGTGATGGCGCGCCGGAACAAGCTTCTGGGCCAGTGGGCGGCAGGCGAAATGGGCATTTCCGGGACCGACTCGGAGGCCTATGCCAAGGCCGTCGTCGTAGCCGATTTCGAGGAAGCGGGCGACGAGGACGTATTCCGCAAAATCCGCAAGGATTTCGACGCGAAGAAGATCGCGGCCAGCGACACCGCCATCCGAGCCAAGATGCAGGAGCTTCTGGCCATCGCGGGCGACCAGGTGATGGCGGAGACGAAATAGTCAGCCGCCGCGCAGTTTCGCCAAAGCTTCAGGAAAGCGCCGTGAGAGCGGCGCTTCCACGTTACCCAATTCCACCGTGTAATCGCCGGAGCCTTCGGGCTTGAGCGCCGTCATCTGTGCGGCGTTGATGAGCCATGAGCGGTGGGTGCGCAGAAAGCCGCGCGGGGAAAGCTCGGTTTCCAGCGCCGACAGCGGCGAGCGCATCAGAAGCTTGCGGCCGTCGCGCAGCACGAATTCCACATAGTTTCCCGCCGAAGCGATGGCGAGCACTTCCTCCAGCCGCACGCGGTTGAGCCTGGCGCCGTCGCGGATGTCGAAGGTCAGCGTTTGTCCCGGCGTGTCGATCAACTGCTGCTGGCGGAGCAGATGCTCGAACAGTGTGAAGCCGCCGATGAACAAGCCGTAACCGAGCACGTCCTTGCGCAACTCGTACAGAAAATGCGGGACGAACGCGCCGAACTCATAGTGATAGCCAAGCATCCAATAGACGAGCTTGCGAAGCGCGACGAAACCCGCGACGTGCAGGAACGAGTAAACGAGCGCCACGGGAATATGGATCAGCAGTTTCCAACGGGGCCGCACGAAGGGCGGCGCCAGCCGATAAGCGATCCAGGGAATCCAGAAGAGCAGCATCAGCATGAGCCAGCTGGAGCCTTCCCAGATCACCGGCCCCAAGAGGCCGTTGCCCGGCTCTTCGTGCTGGATGGTGATGACGTTGATCGCGTTGACGGCCGCGACCATCGTGGCGGACGCTGCGAAAGCATAGAGGAACGTCCGCCGCAGCGTTCCGCTCGTCCCTACAGCATCGCCGCTGATCCCAAGCCATTGCCAAACATCACCTATCCGGCGCGATCCGCCCCCAGCCTCTTTCGGGCGGGATGCAGGCAACACAGATTGGGGATCGGACGGAACGCCGGACATCCCATGAATATAGGATGGCCGGCACACGATAAGGGAGAGGCCGATGCGCAGGGGCGATGTGGTGAAAGCGGTTGTGGCAGCGGGGATGCTGATCCTCGCCGGCACCTGCGCGAAGGCGGAGACCGGTTGGGGTTATTACGGCGGCGATGAGGGCGGGCAGCGGTTCTCCTCCGCCAGCCAGATCACGCCCGCCAATGTGACAGAGCTGAAGCAGGCCTGGAGCTTCTCGACCCGCGACATGGTGACGAAGGCGGCCGCGATGAAGCGCGCCTCCTTCGAGAACACGCCGATCCTGGCGGACGGGCGGCTCTATGTCTGCTCGCCGTTCAATGAGGTGAGTGCGCTCGATCCCGGCACCGGCAAACAGCTGTGGCGTTTCGATCCCAAGCTCAACATCAATTTGCGCTATCCCAACGATTACATCTGCCGCGGCGTCGCTTACGCGCCCACGCCCGGCATCAAGGGCATGTGCGCCAATCGCATCTTCATGAACACGGCGGACCGGCGGCTGATTGCGCTGGATGCAGCGAGCGGCAAACCCTGCCCCGGTTTCGGCAGCAACGGCACGGTCATCATCCCGCCGGGCCAGCAACTCGACGGCCCGCATTTCGGACGCATCCACACCACCTCGGCACCGGTGGTGACGCATGGCGTGGTGATCGTCGGTTCGTCCATCGACGACAACCAGAAGGTCGACGAGCTGCGCGGCACCGTGCACGCCTTCGATGCGGTGACCGGCGCACTGAAATGGAGTTTCGATCCGCTGGCCGATCAGAAGCCGCCGTTTCGCGCAGGCGCCGCGAATGTGTGGGCGCCGATGAGCGTGGACGAAGCACAGGGCCTTGTGATCCTGCCGGTGTCGAGCGCCAGCACGGATTTCTGGGGCGGCTTGCGCGCGGGCAGCGGCAAATATGCGAACTCGATTGTCGCCTTGCATGTGAGCGACGGCAGCGTGGCGTGGTCGTTTCAGACGACGCATCACGATGTGTGGGACTACGACATTCCCGCACAACCGACTCTGGGCATGGTGACCTACAAGGGTAAGACCGTTCCCGCCGTGTTGCAGCCTACGAAACAGGGACTACTGTTCACGATCGATCGAACGAACGGCGGGCCGCTGATCCCGGTGGTGGAGCGCAAGGTGCCGCAAGGCGGCGCGCCCGGCGAAAAGCTTTCACCGACACAGCCCATTCCCGTCGCGCCCGCGCCGCTCGCGGCCAATCACATCGCGCCAAGCGACGCGTTCGGCCTGACCTTCTGGGATCGCGGCAAATGCCGGGACTTGATCGCTGCCGCGCGGCATGACGGCCTTTACACGCCGCCGAGCCTCAAAGGCACGATCATCTATCCCTTCACCGGCGGCGGCACGAATTGGGGCGGCCTCGCTTTCGATCAGGCGCATGACATCGTCTATGTGAACACATCGAACGCGATGCATCTGGTGAAGCTGATCTTGCAGAAGGATTTTTCCACCGCGCGTGAAAAGCTCGTCGGCAAGGAAGTCTCGCCCAACGAAGGCGCGCCGTTTGGCATGATGCGCGAAACGATCTTGTCGCCCATCGGCATGCCCTGCAATCCGCCGCCCTGGGGACAGCTGCATGCCATCGATATGCACACCGGCAAGATTTTGTGGTCCGTACCGCTGGGCACGACGGTGGATATGGCGCCGTTCAGCGAATACATCCTCGGCAAGACCGGCACGCCCAATCTCGGCGGGCCGATGGCAACAGCGAGCGGCCTCGTCTTCATCGGCGCCGCGATGGACAATTACATTCGCGCCTTCGACGCCAGGACCGGCAAGGAGCTATGGCGCGGCCGCCTGCCCGCCGGGGGACAGGCGACGCCGATGACCTATATGTGGAAAGGCAAGCAATATGTCGTCATCGCGGCCGGCGGACATTCCAAGCTCGATACCAAGCGCGGCGACCAAGTGATTGCGTACGCCTTGCCCAACTAACGATCAGGTCTCGTCGTGATGGTGACGGTGGTGCTCGACGAATTGCGTCTGGGTGTCGTGGAAGTTGCCATGCGCGGTGAAATCGACGTCGAAGTCGAGCGTGTCAGCGAGGAACATATCGGTCAGCTTCATGCGCCAGGTGACGGTGTGGCCGTCGCCGTCGTTCGTGATGACCGGCTTCACTTCCTGATTGCCGACATAGATCGGATTGATGTGATCGATGCTGCCCGGCAGCCAGACGCTGAAGGTGTAAGTATGATCGCCGAACATCGAGGTGAGGATGTCCCGTCCGATATGGTCATCGTCTGAATCCTCATCGTGATGATGGCGGGCGCGCTCGATGTTGAAGGAGCGGTGGAAATTTACCTGCGTTCCGGCGAGGCCAAGAAGTTTCTGGCCTTTCACATGCAGGCTGATCGTCTCATCCGAGAGCTTGAGATTGGATAGATCGTGGAAGGCGGTGCCGCTGGTCTGCACCGTTTTGCCGTCGACCACCGCGATGCGCGTGTGCAGCGGCATATCGTCATCGATGTCGATATCGGCGTGATGCTTGCGCAGGCCATCGCCGACGATCCCATCCGCCGCGACCGAGATTGCATAGCCGCCGGAGCCGTCGCGCCCGATGGCCACCTTCTGGCCGAGGTCGAAGCAGCCGGACAGGCCCACGGCGCAGAGTATGACAGCGCCAAAAGAACCAAGCTTTTTCGGCGCGAAAATCGCGAAATTCATAGCCATCTCCCCAAGGCGCGGAGCGCCGCGCATCTCCATTAGGTAGAGAGGGAATTGGCGAAAACAAGAAGAGCCGCCCTCCCCTTGAGGGAGGGCCGACAAAATTCAAGCGGAGCGCAGAATTTTTCGGGGAGGGGTCCGGGCGGAAAGTGCCCCTCCCCGAAATGCTTCGCATTTCGACCCTCCCTCAAGGGGAGGGTGGAATCTCAGCCGAAGACGCGGCTGAAGATCGTGTCGACGTGCTTGAAGTGATAGTCGTTATCGAACATCGCTTCGAGCGATTTTGGCGGCACCGCTTTCGAGACCACCGGATCGGCCTTCAGCAATTCGAGCAGCGTGCCTTCGCCCGCCCACGCCCGCATCGCATTCAGTTGCACCAGCTTGTAGGCCACCTCGCGCTCGATGCCTGCCTGCGTCAACGCCAATAGCGCGCGCTGCGAATGCACAATGCCTTGCGTCAGGTCCAGATTCTTCTGCATGCGATCGGCACGGATCAGAAGCTTGTCGATGATGCCCGCCGTGCGCACCAGCGCGAAATCCAGCGTGATGGTTGCATCCGGCGCGATGAACCGTTCGACCGAGGAATGCGACATGTCTCGCTCGTGCCAGAGCGCAACGTTCTCGAACGCCGGCATGGCATAAGACCGCACCATGCGCGCCAGGCCGACCACGTTCTCGGAAAGGATCGGATTGCGCTTGTGCGGCATCGCAGAGGAACCCTTCTGCCCTTCCGCGAAGAATTCCTGCGCTTCCACCACTTCAGTGCGCTGCAGGTGGCGCACCTCGGTTGCCAGACGCTCCAAAGAACTCGCCACCACGGCCAGCGCCGCAAAGTAGGCTGCATGATGATCTCGCGGGATCACTTGCGTGGAAACCGGCTCGACGCGCAGGCCCAGCTTTTCTGCGACATGGGCTTCGACGCGCGGATCGACATTGGCGAACGTACCCATCGCGCCGGAGATCATGGTCGTCGCCACTTCCGTGCGTGCCGTCTTCAGCCGTTCCTTGTTGCGCAGGAATTCGGCGTAAAAGCCCGCGAGCTTCAGCCCGAATGTCGTGGGCTCGCCGTGGATGCCGTGACTACGGCCGATGGTCGGCGTGTATTTGTGCTCCAGCGCGCGCTTCTTCAGCGCTGCCAGCAGCAGATCGACATCCGCAATCAGGATATCCGTCGCGCGCGTCAACTGCACCGCGGTCGTGGTGTCCAGCACATCCGACGACGTCATACCCTGATGCACGAAGCGCGCGGCTGGCCCGATCAGTTCCGCCAGATGCGTGGTGAAGGCGATGGTCTCGTGCCGCGTTTCCTTTTCGATCTCGACGATACGCGCCGGATCGATGGTTGCGGCGTTGCCCTTCTTCCAGATTTCCGCGGCGGCTTCTTTCGGGATAATGCCGAGTTCCGACATCGCGTCGGCGGCATGGGCTTCGATCTCGAAATGGATGCGGTATTTGGTTTCGTCCGACCAGATCGAAACCATCTCCGGGCGCGAATAACGCGGAATCATTCAGATGTCTCCAAGGCCGCCGAGGGCCAGATATTTGATCTCGACATAATCTTCGATGCCGTATTTCGACCCTTCGCGGCCGATGCCGGATTCCTTTACGCCACCGAACGGCGCCACTTCGGTGGAGATGATGCCTTCATTGATGCCGAGGATGCCGTATTCCAAGGCTTCGGCGACGCGGAAGATGCGGCCGACATCGCGGGCGTAAAAATAGGCGGCAAGGCCGAATTCGGTGTCATTGGAGATGCGGATGGCTTCGTCATCTGTCTTGAAACGAAAGAGCGTGGCGACCGGACCGAAGATTTCGGTTTTGGCGATGTCCATCGCGGGGGTGACATCCTTCACCAACGTCGGCTCGAAGAACTGGCCTTTTACGCGCTTGCCGCCCATTGCGATTTTCGCGCCATGGGCGGTGGCGTCTTTCAGCAGGCGTTCGACTTTCTCGACCGCGTCTTCGGTGATGAGCGGGCCTTGCGTCACGCCGTCCTCAAAGCCGTCGCCGACTTTCAGCTTGGCAATGCGGGTGGAAAGCTTTTCGGCGAAGGCGTCATAGACCTTGTCCTGCACCAGGATGCGGTTCGCGCAGACGCAGGTCTGGCCCATGTTGCGGAATTTGGAGGCCATCGCGCCATCGGCGGCGGCATCGAGATTGGCGTCGTCGAACACGATGAACGGCGCATTGCCGCCCAACTCCAGCGAAACCTTCTTCACCGTGCTGGCGCATTGTTTCATCAATAGCTTGCCGATTTCGGTCGATCCGGTGAACGAGAATTTCGCGACTTTGGGATTTTGCGTGAGTTCGAGGCCGATCTCCGACGACTTGCTCGTCGTCACGACGTTGAACACGCCCTTGGGGATGCCTGCGCGGTGCGCCAGTTCGGCGAGCGCCAGAGCGGAGAGCGGTGTCTCGCCGGCGGGTTTGATGACGAAGGTGCATCCGGCGGCGAGCGCGGGCGCGCATTTGCGCGTGATCATCGCGTTGGGGAAATTCCATGGCGTGATCGCGGCGACGACGCCGATGGGCTGCTTCAAGACGAGAAGCCGGCGGCCGGACTGGTTGGTGGGGATCACATCGCCATAGACCCGTTTGCCCTCTTCGGCGAACCATTCGATGAAGGATGCGCCGTAAGCCACTTCGCCGCGCGTTTCCGCGAGCGGCTTTCCCTGTTCGGCCGTCATGATGGCGGCGAGATCGTCCTGGTTGGCCATGATGAGATCGAACCATTTGCGCATCAGCGCGGCACGCTCTTTTGCGGTTTTCTTTTTCCATGCCGGGAAGGCTTCGTGCGCGGCATCGATAGCGGCGCGGGTATCGGCGGGGGTGAGATCGGCGACATCGGCGAGTTTCTCGCCGGTCGAGGGATTGGTGACGGCGAAGGTCTTGGCGCCTTTGGTCCAAGCGCCATTCACATAGGCGTCGGATTTGAAGAGGGTTTCGTCCTTGAGCTTGAACATGGCGGACCTCGCGAAAGCCTTCTTACATAAGCCCCTCGTGCCGGTGTTCTAGAGCATGGCCTCCAAGGATAGAAGCCGCGCCGCAAGCGGCATTTTGAGTGGCAAAACAGCCAAAACACACGGAAAAGGATGAAGGGGCGGCTCTTATCGAACCGCCCCTTCGGGAGCCGTCCCCCATGCCAGTAGGGAACAGGCAAACCTCGATTTTCAGCCCGCCCGTTCCGGCGGCAAATCACTCGTCCTCAGTGTCGTCCTTGTCGTCGCCATGGGCCAGAACTTCGCCGATCAGACCCATGCTGCCACGGATGGCGGCTTCGATCTTGTCAGCGGTTTCCGGATGCTCTTTCAGGAAGGTCTTGGCGGATTCGCGGCCCTGGCCGATGCGCTCGCCGTCATAGGAGAACCACGATCCGGATTTCTCCACGATGTTGGCTTTCACGCCGAGATCCAGAAGCTCGCCGGTCTTGGAAATGCCCTGGCCGTACATGATGTCGAACTCGACCTGCTTGAAGGGCGGCGCGACCTTGTTCTTGACCACCTTCACGCGCGTCTGGTTGCCGACCACTTCGTCGCGATCCTTGATGGCGCCGATGCGGCGGATGTCCAGGCGCACCGAGGCGTAGAATTTCAGCGCATTGCCGCCGGTCGTCGTTTCGGGATTGCCGAACATGATGCCGATCTTCATGCGGATCTGGTTGATGAAGAGAACGATGGTGTTCGACTTCGAAATGGAGCCGGTGAGCTTGCGCAGCGCCTGGCTCATCAGGCGGGCCTGAAGGCCGGGAAGGGAATCGCCCATCTCGCCTTCGAGCTCGGCCTTGGGCGTCAACGCCGCGACCGAGTCGATGACCACGATGTCCACGCCGCCGGAGCGCACCAGCGTATCGGTGATTTCCAGCGCCTGCTCGCCGGTGTCCGGCTGGGAGATCAGCATCTCGTCGATATCGACGCCGAGTTTGCGGGCATAAATCGGATCGAGCGCATGTTCCGCGTCCACATAGGCCGCGATGCCGCCCTTCTTCTGAATCTCCGCCACGACATGCAGCGCCAGGGTCGTCTTGCCGGAGGACTCAGGACCGTAAACTTCGATCACGCGGCCGCGGGGCAATCCGCCGATGCCGAGCGCGATATCGAGGCCCAGCGATCCGGTGGACACCGCGTCCTGAACGTCGGCCGCCGCCTCGCGGGCGCCCAGTTTCATCACGCTGCCCTTGCCGAAGGCGCGGTCGATCTGGCTCAGCGCGGCTTCGAGGGCCCGCTTGCGCTCGCTGTTGTCGTCTTTGTCTTTGCCCACAACGCGCAAAACCGCTTCCTTCGAGGCTGCCATAGCTGGTCTCTCCTTCTTTACACGCCGCCCACCGGCGCGCAACGAAGGGGAATGTATCGCTTTTGTTCTCTTTGGCAAGCCACTAGACAAGGTGCTGATTCGGCTTAGAAATACCGGATGTTGTTCTGGAGACGTTCTGAAAGCCTGGCGGCGGGCGAACGGGCCAGAATCGGGCCCCGATTCTTCGGGAGATTCGCCCTCTTTCGCGCCCACTCGGCCCTCAGAACGATACACAATCCTCGCTGTCCACGCGCATCACCGATTGCTGGTGGAAGCGTTGTTTGTAGGCGTCGCGGATGGCGTCGATCTTGGAGCTCTGGTCCAAGCCGTGCCAGATCAGAAGCACATGCGATTTTTCTTTCGCGATATGTCCGCCCGGGCCCTGCCATTGGCCATAGCCGTCGAGAACGGTAAGGCCATAGGGAAAACGCGGCGTCACTTCTTTTGACAGAAACGCTTTCCACTGCGCGCTGCTCACATGCCCCGCGCCGAACAGCAATTCGGTGCGCGCCATCTGCGATGCGGGCGCCGGGCAGGACGCTGCGAACGCCTGTGCGATTGGCGCAAGGCAAAGAACGGCGCAGAGCGTGACCGCTTTCATCGCTTCAGCTTGTCACGCTCCGCCGATGCGGGCCAGTCAGACCTTCCGGAATTTCAGCATGTATTGATCGGTGTGGCCCTGGATGGATTTATCGAAGATCGTCTTGGTGTGATCGTCATCTGGCCGATGCAATGCATCGCCCTCACCCACAAGCTTGAAACCGGCGGCGGTGACTTCGCGGATGACCTGCATCTTCTCGATACGGTGCAGCACCGCGATCTGCTCTTCGGTCGTGCCGGGGTTGGCCTGATGATCGAGGATGAAATAGGTGCCGCCAGGCTTGAGCGCATCGAACACGCTTTTGTTGAAGGTGGCGATCGCGACGGGATTGTATTTGGCGATATGCATGTCGTGGTAGTTTTGCGTGATCCAGAAGAGATCAACTTTCTCCGGAAGATGGATGTCGCCGAACTGGCCGTCCTGCATGGAAACGTTCTTGTAAGCGTCAGCGACCTTCGCGTTCGTGCCGTCATCCCACTGCTTGTTCTCAACGCCATAGACATGTCCCGTGGGTCCTACGACGCCGCTCAGCATTCGGGTGAAATAGCCGCCGCCGGGGGCAAGCTCTGCCACCTTCATGCCAGGCTTCACGCCGGCGAAGGCAATGGTTTCCGCAGGAAGACGCAAGGCGTCGCGGTCGGTATCCGCTTTCGGGCGCATCGTATCGGACACGGCGTTGGTCACATAGTCTGGCATGGATGCGGCCAGCGCTGCTCCGCTGAGCGCGAGCGCGAGCGCCGCGCCCAAGAAAATCTTTTTCATGAAAAGCCCTCCGAAAGACGGGCAAGCCTAGCCGGGCATCGTGCCGCCACGCAGACACATTCACGTTAGGTGCAGTGCAAAATCAGTTCTTCGGTGCGGGCGTAGCGGACAAAACGTCCTTCACCTTCGCGGCCAGCTGCTTGAGGCCGAAGGGCTTGGGCACGAAGTGCATGTCGGCGGTATTCTGATCGTTGCGGCGGAAGGCTTCTTCGGCATAGCCAGACATGAAGATCACCGCGATCTCCGGCCGGATGCGCTTCAGGTTTCGCACCAAGGTCGGGCCGTCCATGTTGGGCATCACCACGTCGGTGATGAGAAGATGGATCGGGGCCGGATGGTTGCGCACTAGCTCCAGCGCTTCCTCGCCACCCGGCGCTTCCAAAACCTTATAGCCGCGCACGCGCAAGGCCCGCGCCGCGAAGCTGCGCACCGCCTCTTCATCTTCCACCAGCAGAACCGTGTCCTGTCCCGTGATGTCGCGCGCAGGCGCATTTTCCGGTGCAGCCACCGGCATCTCGCCTTTAAAGCGCGGCAGGAAGATGGAGAACGTCGTGCCTTTATTCAGTTCGCTGTCGACGGTGATGTAGCCGCCCGTCTGCTTGACGATGCCATAGACGGTGGCAAGCCCCAGCCCTGTCCCCTGGCCCACGGGTTTCGTGGTGAAGAAGGGATCGAAGATCTTGCCGATATGTTCTTTGGCGATGCCGGTGCCCTGATCGGCGACGTCGATGCGGACATAATCGTCCGCCGGCATGATGGCAGTGCCGAGCGGCATGGCCTGCGGCACGCTCTGGTTCGCGGTGCGGATGGTGATCGCGCCGCCTTTGGGCATGGCGTCACGCGCGTTCACCACCAGATTCATGATCGCATTGGTGAGCTGAGATTCGTCGGCATTGATCGGCCACAGGTCCGGCGCGTTCTCCAGTTTTATTTCGATGTCCTCACCGACGAGGCGGTTCAGCAATTGATGCATCTCGGCGATGGCGCCGTTCAGCGCCAGCACCTTGGGCTGCATCGTTTGTTCGCGGCTGAAGGCCAAGAGCTGCTTGACGAGATTGGCGGCGCGTAATGCATCCTGATGGATGAGATTGATCTCGTTGAACGACGGATCGCCGGCGGTGTGGCGCATCAACAGGAATTCGGAATTGCCGATGATGACGGTCAGGATGTTGTTGAAGTCGTGCGCCACACCGCCAGCGAGTTTGCCCACCGCCTGCATCTTCTGCGACTGCGCGAACTTCGTCTCTAGCGCCTTCTGTTCGGAAACGTCGACGAGATAAAGAATGACGCGCCCGGAATTTGAAGACTGGCCGCCATTGGCGGGCGCGGCATACAATTCCGCCATGCGCTCGGGCTGACCGACCGGACGAAGCTCCGCGGCATTACCATGCGCGGTGTCTTTCGCCTTGAGCAGCAGATCCAGAACCGTCGCCTTGTCGGCGGGCTCGACGAGATCGCCGATATTGCGGCCGGCGCCGGCATTCAGAAATTCCACAAAAGCGTTATTCGCTTCGACAATGTGCCCGTCTGCATCCGCGATGGCGACGCCAACCGGCGCATCGCGGAAGACGGCCGTGGCAAGCTGCGGCGAGACCGTGGGCGCAGTGGCGGCCGCGCGCGGCGCAACATCGTGCAGGACCAGACGCGGCGCGAACCACCAGGCGGACGTGCCATTCGCCAGTGGACGCACGGCAGCGGTGATCTCAATACCGCCGCCGATGGAAAACGCTTCCTCGCGCGCCTCGCGCTCGTTCGCGCTTTTGGTCAAACGATAGAGTGTGGCAGCGGAAGCTTCGTTGCCGAGCGCCAGTTCCGGCGGCGGCGGCGCTTCGCCTTTGGGCGTGCCGGACATACCGCGATAGATGTCGTTGCAATCGATGATTGCGCCGTCCGCGCCTGTCACGGCCCAGGCGACGTTGGCGCGCCCGGCAGCTTCGGCGATGAGGCGCGCTTCATCCGCGCTCACCGCTTCGCGCGGCCAGATTGCATAGAGGAAGATGGACGCGACGGCGCCGATACCCGCGAGAAGCGCGACGCCCGCCCAGCGCGCGGCGTCCGGCGCACCGACAGCAAGACCGCCAGCCGCGAGCGCGAGGATGACAAAGCCCAACGCCGCCCAGCGCCAGGCGCCGGCGGGCAAGCCATAATTTCCAAGAGCAAGCGCGCGGACGGTCACGAATCGATATTACGCGAAAGGCCGGGCTTTTTCGCCCCGTTTTGGGGCAGCGGCAAGGCGCTAGTTCGGCCGGATTTTGCCCGTCAGTTTCATGACGTAGCCGATGACCTGGGCCACGGCCTTGTACTGCTCCGCCGGGACCGGCTCGTCGAGCTCGACCGTCGCGTAGAGCGCGCGGGCGAGCGGCGGGTTCTCGACCACGGGGACTTCGTGTTCCTCGGCCACTTCGCGAATCCTGAGCGCCAGCGCGTCCACGCCCTTGGCTACGCAGATGGGCGCCGCCATCTTGCCGGATTCATATTTGAGCGCGACGGCGTAGTGGGTCGGGTTCATGATCACAACTGTGGCTTCGGGCACCGCGGCCATCATGCGGCGGCGCGAACGCTCGATGCGGATCTGCTTGACCTTCGCCTTAACCGCCGGATCGCCTTCGGTCTGGCGGTATTCTTCCTTGATCTCCTGCTTGGACATCCGGTTGCGCTGCAAGAAGCGATAGCGTTGCAACGCATAGTCGAGCACTGCCATCACGGCGAGAATGGACAACGTCGCGATGAGAAGCTTCATCAGCAGGTAGACGATGTCGCCCGCGACCTGCTCCGGCCCGTGGCTGAGCACGGCTTCGAGATTGCCGCGTTCGGGCCACAGCACCGTCCACAACACGGTGCCGACGACCGCAATCTTCACAAATCCCTTGGCGAGATTGATGATGCCTTCCGTGCCGAACATCTTCTTGAGGCCATTGAGCGGCGAAAGCTTCGAGAATTTCGGCGTGATGCGGTCGAGCGCAATCGAGGGACGGTGCTGCAGCACGTGACCGGCAACGCTCACCGAAGCGAGCACCGCGAAGATCGGCGCCATCAATACGGCCACGGTCAGCAGAAGATGATGGAAGAGATAGAGGACGCCGGAGGAATCCACGGCAATCTGATCCGGCTGCTCCAGGAACATCTGGAAGTCGCGCATGAAACCGACGGCGGTGGAGTGGCCGAACGTGGCGATGGTGAGCGTGCCGCCGAGCAGCGCCACGAATGTCGTCACCTCAGTGGACTTGACGATGTCGCCGTGCTTTTCGGCTTCGTCTAGCCTTCGCTGTGTCGGTTCTTCTGTTTGCGAGGATTTATCTTCGTTATCTGCCATGGGTTCAGCTCAGAAAGCGTCCCATCTCGGTGGCGTAGTAGTTGAGGAACAGCGTCATCAGCGAGCCCATCAACAGCATCATCAGGAAGAAGCCCGAGAGGATGTTGACCGGCTGTGCGACGAAGAAGACCTGGATCTGTGGCACCAGGCGCCCGAGCAAGCCGATGGCCGTGTTTACGGCAATCCCGAAGACCAGAAACGGCGCGGCAAGCTCAAGCCCCAAAGCGAAGGTGCCGCTGACGAGATTGATCGCTTCCTGCGCCATGTCGCCGAAGGGCAGCGGCGCGCCGGGCGGGATCATATTATAGCTGCCGTGGATGGCGCCGATCGCAAGATAGTGCAGGTTCGTCGCGAAGATGAGCACCACGCCGAGCATGCTGAAAAAGGTGCCGACGATGGCGCCCTGCTCGCCGAACGTCGGATCTATGGTCTGGGTGTAGGCAAGGCCCGTTTGCGTTGCGATCAACTGCCCCGCGACGGAAAGCGCCGCCATGATGAGACGCGCCATGCCGCCGACAAGAACGCCGGCGGTGACTTCCCCGATCAGCGCCACGCCGAGCGCGGCAGGCGAGTTCGATACCAGATGCGGATAGGTGCCGGCGAGCGCCGGCGCCATCGCGAAGGAGATTGCCAGCGCCAGTGCGAGGCGCACGCGCGACGGCACGCCCGCATCGCCGATGGCCGGCAACAGCATCACCATGCTGCCGACCCGCGCGAAGACGAGGAAGTAGAGAAGAACCTGACCGGAGATGTCGCTGATATGGACGGTCACGGTGGCCCGCTAATAGGCCGCGATCTTGGCGGCAACATCTGTCATGAAGGAATTCATCGCCGAGCCCGCGAAGGGAAGCGTGATCAGGAGCACCAGGAA
The DNA here is from genome assembly GCA_036488415.1 of Rhizomicrobium sp. GTDB lineage: Bacteria > Pseudomonadota > Alphaproteobacteria > Micropepsales > Micropepsaceae > Rhizomicrobium. Next base: position 26,203 of record DASXHQ010000102.1, on the reverse strand, counting down.
GATCGCGATGATCTTGGGCACGAAGACCAACGTCTGCTCCTGGATCTGTGTCAGCGCCTGCAGCAGGCCCACCACAAGACCGACCACGAGGGCAGCCAGCATGGCGGGCGCGGCGATCTCCAGAAGAACCCAGATGCTTTCGCGGGCGAAATCGATTGAATCGGCGGATGTCATAGTCGGGCTTTCGTTAGATCGGCATCTGCATGATGGACTGATAGGCGGTGATGACCTTGTCGCGGACGGCAACAACGGTATCCAACGTCAGTTCGGCCTGATTGACGGCATTGACGACACTGACCATGTCGCCCTTGCCGGCGGCCTGCTGGGCGGCGGCCTGTTCGCCGGCCTTCATCGAGCCGATGGCGTCTTTCATCGCGCCGGAAAGAAAATCGCCGAAGCTGGAGCCTGCGGTTTGCGTAGCGGCGGAGCCGCCGAGCTTGGCGGTGGCCTGATAAGCGGCGGTGGCGGCGAGAGGTGCGACCATGGTTTAGCTCCTTATTTCTTCAAGAGATCGACGGTGCGCGCGAGCATGGACTTCGTCGCTTCCATCACATTGAGGTCGGCCTCGTAGGAACGCTGCGCCTCTTTCATGTCCATCACTTCGATCAGCGGATTGACGTTGGGCAGCTTCACATAGCCCTGCTTGTCGGCGGCCGGATTGCCCGGATCGTATTGCGAGCGGAAATCGCTCGTGTCTTCGACCGGCTTGCCGGGTTCGACCAGCGTGGCGCCCAGATCGCGGTCGAAGTCCGACTTCACCGTCGCCACTTTGCGCCGATAGGGATCGGCGGTCGGCGTCGCAGCCGTTGAATTGGCGTTGGCGATGTTCTCCGCGATGACGCGCATGCGGTTGGATTGCGCGCGCATGCCCGAAGCGGCGATCACCATTGAAGCGTTGAGATCCATGTCAGTTCACTCCTACGGATTGCCGATAGCCGTGCGCATCATCGAGATGGCTTTGGAATAAAGATTGGTCGCGGCCGCGAATTGCGCCTGCGTGTCGGAGACCTTGATCATTTCGGACTCGAGCGAAACAGTGTTGCCGCTGACGCTGGCTTCCGTGTCGGGCGAATCTTCACCCGCAAAAGTGCTCGATTGCGAGGCGGTGATATTAATGTGATGGGGATCGGTGGTGAGCAGGCCGGACGACTGGCCGCCGCCGCTCACCTTCTTCATCATCTCTTCGAAGTTCATCGGCTTCAGGTCGCGGGCGAGATAGCCCGGCGAATCCGCATTCGCGACGTTCTGCGAAAGCGTGTCCTGACGGGCGTTGAGCCACGACATGCGCTCGCGCAACATTCCCAGAAGCGGGATATCGGCAATCTGCATGAGACCCTCCTTTACGAAGCATTAGCCTTAAGGATCGGCAGATTGCGCCCGAACGATTAAGCGCCACTTAACGACACGGATGTTTCTGCCCGGCAATTTCTTCCCGCTCTTAACCGGCGTTTAAGGTTACCGCGCTTTGAATGCGCGCCATGGATGTTCTCGATCTCGGACGATATTTCGCCTCCCTGCTTCTTGTCGGCGGGCTCCTCGGCGGCGCGTGGCTGATGGCCCGGCGCTACGGCGTGTCCGGCTTCTTGCCGGGCGGTGCGCAGAAAAGACTGGGTATCGTCGAGACATTGATGATCGATGCGCGTCACAAGGCTTTTCTTCTGCGCCGCGACGGCGTCGAGCATCTTCTGATTGTCGGGCCAAACGGCACCAGCGTTGTCGAGAACGGCATCCCCGCGCACATCGCGCCAGAAAAAGAACAAGAACAGCCCATGATCATCGCGGAGAGCGCGGCATGAACAAGCGCCTTCTCGGTCTGGCCGTCATGGCCATGCTTCTGCTCGTCCCCAGCATCGCTTTTGCGGCTGCGCCCGCGGCGGCCGCCGGGGCAGGCTCATCCGCGCTGTCGGTCGATCTTTCCGGCGGCATGTTCACGGACCGCATGGTCCAAATCATCGCGCTCATCACCATCCTGAGCCTAGCGCCATCCATCCTCATTATGATGACGAGCTTCGTGCGCATCGTCGTGGTGCTCTCGCTGCTGCGCACTGCCATCGGCGTGCAGACCTCGCCGCCCAATGCGGTGATCGTGTCGCTGTCGCTGTTCCTCACCCTGTTCGTGATGGGGCCGACCTTGCACGAGGCCTATCAGGCCGGCGTCCAGCCGCTTATTGCCGGGACAATGACCACCGAGGACGCGATGAACAAAGCCATCGTGCCGGTGAAGAAGTTCATGCTGGGCCATGTGCGCGATGCCGACCTCAAGCTCTTCCTCGACATGCGCAAGACGCCAGTGCCAAAAGACCCAATGCAGGTGGAAGTGACCACGCTGGCACCGGCCTTCATGCTGTCGGAACTGAAACGCGCCTTCGAGATCGGATTCTTGATTTTCGTGCCGTTCCTCATCATCGACATGGCGGTGGCTTCCATCCTGATGTCGATGGGCATGATGATGCTACCGCCCACGGTCATATCCCTGCCCTTCAAGCTGATTTTCTTCGTGCTAGTCGATGGCTGGCGATTGATCGCAGGCTCGCTGGTGCAATCCTACCTGCACGCCCCGCCGCCGACCTAGAACCGCTCTGATTATTCCGCCGCGGCTTTGAGTGGCATCCGCGCGCGGTTGAATGGGCGATCGCCCAGGATCGTCGCGCGGTGCATGACGCGGCGGGCGGGCAGATAGTCGTTCACCGCGTAATGTTGCGTGATGCGGTTGTCCCAGAAGGCGATGGCGTTGGGCTTCCATTTCCAGCGCACCTGGAATTCCGGCTTCTGCACATGCGCGAACAACATGTTGAGCAGCGCGTCGCTTTCGTTGCGGCGAAGGCCCTTGATGCGGTCGGTGAAGCCGTAATTCACGAATAACCCATCGGCGCCGGTTTCCGGATGGGTGCGCACGACGGGATGGATGACCGGCGGATGTTCGTCCAGCGCCTTCGCCGCCTTGTCCTTGCCAGCCTGCTTGGCGACCTGGCCTTGTTGCGGGAAGCCACGATTGAAATCGTGCACGGCGTCGAGTTCGGAGAGGAAACGCTGCAGCGGCTTCGACAAGCCTTCATAGGCCGCCTGCATGTTCGCCCAGCAGGTGTCGCCGCCGTTCTCCGGCAGCAGCTTCGCATACAGGATCGCGCCTAAGGGCGGGGTCTCGATGAAGGTGATATCGGTGTGCCAAGCGTCGTTGTCGGTCGGATTGTTCGCGTGGTTGTCGAGAATGAACATCTCCGGCGCTTCCGGAACGCCGGGATACAGCGGATGTGTGTGCAGATCGCCGAAGCGCGCGGCGAAGTCGCGGTGCTGGACCGGCGTGATGTGCTGGTCCTCGAAGAACACAACCTTGTGCTTGAGCAGCGCGGCACGGATGTCCGCGATCAACTCATCGTCCAGCGTCGTCGACAGGTCGACATTGCCGATAACCGCGCCAATGGAGGGGGTCAGCGGAGTGATGGTGATGCGGGACATGGCAAACCTCGATGGCTTTTGCCTATCAGGGGACGGCCGGCGCACGCCGTCAAGAATCACTCCGTGCGCTTTTCGCCAAGGCTCGAAGTCAGGATTTGTGTGCGAGTGCGAGAAAAATGATGCGGTGCGGCAATTTAACTGACAGACTGTCAAATCTACAATCCATTATATTTCAATGCCTTGCATGTCCAAAAAGCCGCCATGCAAAAAAATTTCGAACCTATGCGCAATTGGCTCTTCTCAATCGGGGGTCCACTTCCTACTCTCCTGAATACTGAACACTTACGGAGGCATTCAATCATGAACAAGTTTCACTCAATCGCCCTGGGGGGCGCATTGGCACTCGGACTGATCGGTATGGCTCAGGCGGACAGCGCCAGCCTCGCCGGCAACTGGAAGCTCACAACCGGAAGCAAGGCTGCCTGTATGGTTTCGCTGACGGCGGAATCCGATGTCGGCGGTTCGGTCAGCTCCGATGGCGACTGCGCCGGCACCAGCGTCGGCCACTACAAGCAGGTCGGCACCGGCATCCAGTTGATCTCCAACACGGGCGACCTCGTGGTTTGGCTGCACCCCAAGGGTGACGCCTATACGGGCACCCGCGTGGCCGACAGCCGCACGGTTACGCTGTCCCACTAAACGCAAATCCGGCTCTTCGGGCAAAGAGGGCTGCACCTTCGGGTGCGGCCCTTTTTGTTTGTTCATCTTTGCTGCCGTTGCCGCGTGGGCAGCGCTTCGCTAAACCACCCACCGGCCAAAGGCCCCCGAAAAACAACAAGGTGGGAAGCCCATGAAGGAACTCGATCATTTCATCGCCGGTCAGCATGTGAAGGGCACATCCGGCCGCTTCGGCGATGTGTTCAATCCGGCAACGGGCGAAGTGCAGGCCAAGGTCGCGCTCGCCAGCCGCGCAGAGATGCGCAAGGCGGTGGATGCGGCGCTGAAGGTTTTCCCCGAATGGGCCGCCGTCAATCCGCAGCGCCGCGCACGCGTGATGTTCAACTTCAAGTCGCTGGTCGAAAAGAACATGGACCAGCTGGCGCGCATGCTCTCGGACGAGCACGGCAAAGTGCTGGCCGATGCGCGCGGCGACGTGCAACGCGGTCTTGAGGTCATCGAATTTTCCTGCGGCATTCCGCATCTGCAGAAAGGCGAATACACCGAAGGCGCGGGTCCCGGCATCGACATCTATTCCATGCGCCAGCCGCTCGGCGTCGTCGCCGGCATCACGCCGTTCAACTTCCCGGCGATGATCCCGATGTGGATGTTCGGCGTCGCCATCGCCTGCGGCAACTGCTTCATCAACAAGCCCAGCGAGAAGGACCCGTCGGTTCCGCTGCGCCTGGCCGAATTGATGATGGAAGCCGGCGCGCCCGCGGGCGTGCTGCAAGTCGTCAATGGCGACAAGGAAGCCGTCGATGCGATCCTTGAAGATCCTGACATCAAAGCGGTGAGCTTTGTCGGCTCCACCGCGATCGCCGAATATGTCTATTCACGCGGCACCGCCCACGGCAAACGCGTGCAGGCGATGGGCGGCGCGAAGAACCACGCCATCATCATGCCGGACGCCGATCTCGATCAGGTAACCAACGAACTCATCGGCGCAGGTTATGGCTCGGCCGGAGAGCGCTGCATGGCGATCTCCGTCGCCGTGCCGGTGGGCGAGAAGACCGCCGACGCACTGGTGAAGAAATTGAAGCCGCGCGTGGAAGCCCTGCGCGTGGGCATTCCGACCGATCCGGAATCCGATTATGGCCCGATGGTCACCGCCGCCCAGCGCGACAAGGTGAAGGACTATATCGAGATGGGCGTGAAAGAAGGCGCCGAGCTCGTGGTCGACGGCCGCGGCTTCAAGATGCAGGGCTACGACAAGGGTTTCTATCTCGGTGGCTCGCTCTTCGACCGCGTGACGCCCAACATGAAGAGCTATCAGGAAGAAATATTCGGGCCGGTGCTGCAGATCGCCCGCGCGCATGATTTCGACGAAGCGATCTCGCTTCCGTCCAACCACGCTTACGGCAACGGCGTCGCCATCTTCACGCGCGACGGAGACGCGGCGCGCGAATTCGCGGCACGCGTGAATGTCGGCATGGTCGGCATCAACGTGCCGATACCCGTGCCGCTGGCCTATCATACCTTTGGCGGCTGGAAGCGCTCCGCCTTTGGCGATGTTAACCAGCATGGCACCGAAGGCGTGCGCTTCTGGACCAAGATCAAGACAGTCACGCAGCGCTGGCCCAAGGGTGGCGTGCGCGAGAATCCGGACTTCAACATTCCGACGATGCGCTAGAGGAAATTCGGGGCGGCCAATGACGGATTACGACGATAAGATGCGCGGCACGGCGCGCGAATGGTTCTGGGCGCGCGTCGTTCTGATCGGCGGTTTTGTCATCGCCGTTGCGGTGGCCGGCTATTTTGTCTGGCAGCGCCACCAGGATGAGATCGCCGCTCGGCAGCAGGCGGCGGCGCTGGCGCAATCCGCTCAGCAGCAACAGCACACCATGACGCCGGAGCAGATGCGCCAGGCGCGCGCCGACGAGAACGCGAAGCTGGGCATGATGATTTGCGCAATGGAATTGGTGAGCGCGAAAAACATGGGCGTCATTCCGCCTTATGGTCAGCTCGCGGAATCCCAGCCCCGTCTGACGGCAAAGAAAGGCCGTCTAAGCTGCCAGGCTGCAACGCAGGTTTCCAAATACGAAATCCAGGCCGATCTAATTTGCCGGACGCTCGTCGATCCGCGATGCATGAAGCTGCACAGCGTCAAGAGCGACGATGGCACCATGCTTTACCAAAGCAAAGATTGACTACTTCACGCCGCCAAGCTTGCAGATGTGCTTCCACTCCGCTTCGGTCACCGGCTGAACGGAGAGGCGCGGCTCGCGCGCCAGCACCATGCCCCTGATCTTGGGATCGGCTTTCACGTCGGCCAACGTCACCGGTCTGGGCACATCTTTGACGGCCTTGACGTCGACAAGACCGAACTTGCCCGTTTCGTCCGTGGAATCGGGTTTGTATTCGGCGATGACTTCCACGATGCCGACGATCTGCTTCTCATCGCCAGTGTGATAGAAAAATCCGAGGTCGCCTTTCTTCATCGTCTTCATGTGTTTGGCGGCGGCGAAGTTGCGCACACCGCTCCACGGCTCGCCCTTGGCGCCGCGTTTCTTCTGCATCTCCCACGAGAAGCTCTCAGGCTCGGTCTTGAACAGCCAATGGTTCATTAGAGCTTCGCCTCGCAGAAATTGACCGTCATCTTCCAGGGACGGATGTCGGTGGACTTGAACAGGCCTGCCTTCACATAGGGGTCCTTCGCGTTCCACGCTTTCGCGGCGTCCATGTCGGCGGCCTCGAAGATGATGAGGCTGCCCGCCATATTGCCGCTTGCATCGAGGAAGGGACCGCCCAGCCGCACGACGCCGGTTTCCTTGACGAAGGCCATATGCGCTTCGCGCACGCTCATGCGCAGATCGAGCGCGTTGTCCTTATCGATGGCAGTGAGCACGAACAGCATTTTCTACTCCGTCTTGAGGGGGCGCGACATCAGGCGCGGGATGGCATCAGACAATGCGATTTTGCCTTCGAGGATTTCCGCCGTCGTCTCCGCGATGGGAAGCTCGACTTTATGTTCACGCGCGCGCGCGGCCAATGCAGGCGCAGTCGCTATGCCTTCGGCGAGCGGACGGCCGGACTTGTAAAGCTCTTCGCGCGGCAGACCACGCCCCACATCCAGACCGAATGCGTAGTTGCGGGATGAGGCGCTGGTCGCGGTGAGCACAAGATCGCCAAGACCGGACAATCCCATCAAGGTTTCGCTGCGGGCGCCCATCGCCTCGCCGAGGCGGCACAATTCGGCAAAGCTGCGCGACAGCAACGCCGCACGTGCGCTCTCGCCCAATCCCATGCCCGAAACGATCCCGCACGCGATAGCATAGACATTCTTCGCCGCGCCGCCGAGCGCCACACCGATGAGATCGTCGCTCGCATAGGGGCGGAAGGTGAGATGGCCGAAAGCTTCCTGCAACGCGCGCGCGACATCGAGCTTCGCCGCGATGGTGACGGCCGTGGGAAGATTGCGCGCCACGTCTTTCGCGAAAGAGGGACCCGACAGGATGGCGGGCTCGCAATCGGGTACGCATTCGACCAGCACTTCCGTCATCAGCTTGTGGGTGTCGCGCTCGACGCCCTTGGCGCACAGAACCAGCGGCGTCTTCGGCGACAGATGCGGCTTCAACCGTGCGAGCGTGCTGCGCAGATGCTGCGCCGGCGCGCCGATCAGAAGCGCATCCGCCCGCGCGGCGAGAGCCATGTCCGATGTTGCCGTAACGGCCGGCGGCAGCGCGATGCCGGCCAGAAAACGAACATTCTCATGTTTCGAATTGATGGAATCGACGACGTCCTCTTCGCGCGCCCAGAGGGTCACTTTGCGCCCCGCCACGGCCGCGACGGCGCCGAGCGCCGTTCCCCACGCTCCGGAGCCAATAACCGCAATATTCCTATAAGTCGCTGTTTTTTCTAACATTTGATGTGGATTCCGGCCGATTTCACCACCCGAAAGACTGAACGCTTTGTTGATTATTTACAAAAACCTCCTACATTCCGTGTCAGAACGAAGAACAACAATCCGGGGAAGAAGGCGACGCCAATGACCAAGGACACCGTGCGCGACAAGATCGTCGATGCCGCCAAAAAGCGTTTTTCGCATTTCGGGTACGGCAAGACCACGATGGCGGAAATCGCCACCGATTGCGGCATGTCGCCCGGAAACCTCTATCGCTTCTTTCCCGGCAAGCTCGATATCGCAGAAGCGATCGCGAGCGAAGACTATGAAACCCATCTGACGCATGCCCGCAAGATCGCGCTGGCGCCGGGCAGGAATGCCCGCGAGCGGCTGCGCGACCTTCTGTTCGCGGAACTGCGCCGCACCTATCAGAAGCTGGAGAAGGATCCGCGTGTGCTGGAAATGGCCACGCAGATCGGCCATGAGCGCCCCCAATATGTGAACTGGATGCTCGCCAACGAGCGCAAGATTCTCGTCGAGCTGATGGAAGAAGCCGAGAAGCGCGGCGAGATGATGCCGCCGGGCGACAAGGAAGAGATCGCCGAGATGATCCAGTCGGCGACGATGAAGTTCCGCTATCCGCAGCTTTGGTCGAAGCTCACTTTGCCCAAGCTGGAGCGGGAATTGGACGGCGTGCTGAATCTGATGTTCCAGGGCCTTTGCCCCTGCACCGCCGCCGAGCGCGAAGCCGAGCGCAAGACGACCCACGCCGCCGCCTAGCCTCCGCCACAAATTCTCTTTATCCACGCGGCATGCGCCGATTGATCTTTGCCCTGCTGCTTTCGCTTATCGCTGCGCCTTCAGCGCTGGCCGCACGATGGACGGCGGAACAGGCGGCAGATCTGGATCGCGTCAGCGCTTATCTGAATTCCATCAAGACCATGCGCGGGGCTTTCACCCAGATCGGGCCGCAGGGTCAGGTCGATCAGGGCAAGTTCTATATTCTGAAGCCTGGGAAAATTCGCTTCGATTACAATCCGCCCAATCCCACACTGGTGATCAGCGACGGCGTCGGTATCGCGGTCTACAACACCAAGCTCAACACTGCGAACCGCTATCCGCTTACCGGCACGCCGCTCAATCTTTTGCTGTCGGATCATCTGGATCTGAAGCGCAGTTCCAGCGTCACCGGCGTTCAGCATAGTCCGGGCGAACTCATCGTCACGGCACGCGCCAGCGACCGAAATGCGACGGGCAATATCACCATCGTCTTTACCGATCCGGGGCTCGATTTGCGGCAATGGACGATCGTGGATGCGCAGGGCTTGCCCACCACCGTCAGCATCAACAATGTTCAACAGGGCGTGGACCTTCCGGAATCCGCCTTCAAGATCAATCACAAATAACCTCTGTCTTTGCAGCAATACGGCCAAGCGCCCAGCGCGCCTTGCCGATTTGCGCCGCGCCATGCGAGGTTTTCAAGTATGAACAAACGGCCTTTCATCGTCGGCATTCCCTGCGACCACCGCATGGTGGGGCATCATCCGTTCCATATGGTAGGTGAGAAATACATCACGGCCGTGCGCGATGGCGCCGATGCCTTGCCGCTGCTGATTCCGGTCTTGCCCGATTCGATTCCATCGTCCGAAATTCTGGCGAGCGTGGACGGGCTGTTCTTCACCGGCTCGCCGTCGAATGTTTCGCCGATGCGCTACCGGGGTCCGGCACCGCGTGAAGGCGTGATGCAGGATGAGCACCGCGACGCGACCACGCTGCCGCTGCTCGAAGCCGCGATCAAACATGGCACGCCCACGCTCTGCGTCTGCCGCGGATTCCAGGAATTGAACGTCGCGCTCGGCGGCACACTGCATCAGCATGTGCAGGAAGTCGCGGGCCGTACCGACCATCGCGAGAACAAGGATGCCGACCTCGATACACAATATGGTCCGGCCCATGATGTGATCGTGCAGGACGTCGGACTGTTGTCGAAAATGGTGCGCGAGAAGACGTTCAAAGTGAATTCGCTGCACAGTCAGGGAATCGACAGACTCGCGCCGGGTTTGCATGCCGATGCCATCGCGCCGGATGGGCAGATCGAAGCCGTCTCGATGCCGACCGCGAAAGGATTCCTCTTCGCGGTACAATGGCATCCGGAATGGCGCTGGCGCGAGAACCCGCAAAGCCGTGCGATCTTCGCGGCTTTTGGCGAAGCGATCCGTGAAAAATCCCGCCACATTACGGCGGCCTAATCCTCTCACCATTTTTTTGCCACGACGCATCGGTCATGCTCGCGCCATGCGAAAAGCCGTCTGGCCGCTCTGCGGCGCGATCCTGATTTCGTTGATTGGCTGCGGCTTCGAAGCACCCGCGCCCAAGCGCACGCCGCCCCCGCAGACGCCGGACCCGCCGGTTTCGACGATCTCCGTATCGCTCACGGTTCCGATGAATGATCTCGCAGCAATGCTGAACGCCAAGACCGAAAAACAGATCGCGGAGATGAAGGACCGAAAGGTCGGCTGCTTCATCGGCAAGTGCAAAATGGATCTGGTGGCGACCCGCACTGGGCCGATCACGGCGCAGGCGCGCGACGGCGGCATCGCCATCGATCTGCCTTTCGCGGTGATGGCGCATATCAATCTGAAAGGCGGCTTTTTCAAGAGCGGCGGCGACGCCAATGCCATGGGCGAGGCGCGCGCATTCTCCACGCTCGCGCTGTCGCCCGACTGGCAGGTGCAGACGCACACCACGGGCGACGTGCAGCTCTCGGATTCGCATCTGCAGCTCGGCCCGCTCAGCATGAGCGTGACCGATCTGTGGAATCATAACGACGAGCATCTTTCGGATGCAGTCTTCAAGCAGCTCGACAAGCGCCTAGGTCCCGCGATCAAGCTGAAGCCACAGGCGGAAAAATTGTGGGCGCGGGTGCAGCAGCCGATCCGTGTCGGCAAAAAACCACTGGCATGGTTGCTTCTGACACCGCAGGCTCTGCGCATAGGCCGCGTCGAAACCGTGAACAATGCGCTGCAAGCTTCTCTCGCAGCCGATGTGCGCGGCCGCGTCGTTATTTCCGATGCGCCGCCGCCGGTGAAGTCGTTGCCATTGCCCCGCCCCGCACCGCTTTCTGCGCCTTCCAACCAGTTCGCTTTCACCATTCCGGTGACGTTGCCTTATGACGAAGCGGCGAGGCTCGCGATGGCGCAGATCGCCAAGAGGCCACCGCATGTCGGCAGCACCGAGATCAAGATCACCAAACTGGAAATCCTGCCCTCGCATGACGACGTGGTTGTCGCACTGCGCTTTTGTGTGGCGCAAAAGTGGGATGTGTTCGGCTGGTTCGATTCCTGCGGTGACGGTTATCTGCGCGGCCGACCGATCTTCGATGCGGCGGCGAACAACGTGCGCATCACCGGCGTGCATTACGATACCGGCACCGAAGACCTGCTGCTTAAAGCGATGCATTGGCTCGCCGGTGACGAACTCGCCGAGCAGCTCCAGCAGCATCTCGTCTTCAACGTGGCACACGACATGGACAAGCTCGAAGCCAGCGTCACCCGTGCGCTCGCCAAGCCGCAGGGCAAGGACGTGGTCATCTATGGCGAGGTGCAAGGCTTCGGGCAGCCGACGCTGGGCTGGACCGACAAGGGCTTCCTGGCGCTGTTCATTGCGCACGGTCAGGTTCACGCGAGCCTGAATCTGCAGAAGTCCTGAAAAACACGGACGCTTGACTGTATGTAAGTTTTTACTTACGGTAAGACATGGCTTACGATACAGCATTGGCTGCGCTTTCCGATCCCACCCGAAGAAAGGTCTTCGAGCGGCTCAAGCACGGCGGACGCGCTGTCGGTGAGATCGCGAAAGGTCTGCCCGTCAGCCGTCCGGCGGTGTCGCAGCATTTGAAGGTTCTGAAGGAGGCGGGTCTGGTGCGCGAAGAACGCGACGGCACGCGCCGCATCTATGAAATCGATCCGAAGGGGCTTGGGCAATTGCGTCGTTGGCTCGATCAGTTCTGGGACACGGCGCTGGATGCATTCCGCGCCGAGGTGGAAAAAGAAGGGGACAAGAAATGAGCACGAAAACGATTCAGATTGCGCCGGTGCACAAAGTCGTCACCGTGAAAGCATCACAGGCGAAAGCTTTCGAGGTGTTCACGAATGGCATCGATCGCTGGTGGCCGAAGACACATGGCGTCGGGAGCGGGCCGGTGGTTTCGAATGTAATCGAGCCTCGCAAGGGCGGGCGCTGGTATTCCACCCACGAAGACGGATCGGAGGCCGTGGTCGGCCACATGCGGGTTTGGGAGCCGCCGTCGCGCATCGTCTTCGGTTGGGAGATCAACGCGATGTGGAAGCCCGATTCCACAATCGGATCGGAAGTCGAAGTCCGCTTCATTGCGGTGGACGCCAATGCCACGCGCGTGGAAGTCGAACACCGCGACTTCGAAAGCCTTGGTCAAGAAGGCGGAAAGCAAATGCGTGACCAGCTCGATGGTGGCTGGCCCGGCATCCTGGAACTCTACAAACAAGCGGCGGAGATTTGATCATGATTGCCAAGCAGTTCGCTATTGGATTTGCGTTCGCCGCGCTTCTTCTGATCGCCGGTGTGTTGTCGGCGCGCGCGGCGGTCGTCGAAAGCACCGCCAATGGCTTCGCCGTCGAAGAGAAATCGCCCATCGCGGCTTCCCCCGCGAATGTCTATGCGGCGCTGATCCATCCGGAGAAGTGGTGGAATTCCGAGCACACCTTCTCCGGCAGCGCGACCAATCTTTCGCTCGACGCCAAGGCGGGCGGCTGCCTGTGCGAGATACTACCGGGTGGCGGATCGGTCGCGCATCTGACGGTTGTCATGGTGATGCCGGACAAGGCCATCGTGTTTCGCGGCGCAATGGGACCTTTCCAGGGTCAGGGTGTGGACGGCGCGCTTGCCTTCACGCTGGCCGCCAAGGATGGTGGCACCGATCTGGTGCTCGACAACAATGTGGGCGGCTTCATCAAAGGCGGAATGGGCACATGGCCTCAAGCGGCGGATGGCATGCTGGCGGATCTCGTCGCGCATCTGAAATATTTTGCCGAGAACGCCAAATCGATGCCGGCGCCCGCCAAGTGACGAAAACCAAACCGGCTGCTAGCATTTTGAAAATCGAGGTGTTGCGATGATCACGGTCTATGGTTCCTACAACTTCCCGCCTTTCCTCAAAGGAATTGTGCGCGACCTGCGTGTCTATTGGGCGCTGGAGGAGTTGGGCCTTCCCTACGACATCCACTGGATGGATTCGTCCAAGGGCGAGCATCGCGAAAATCCCAACCGGCTGATCAATCCGTTCGGCAAAATTCCCTCGATGGTGGATGGCGCGCAGCGCATGTTCGAAACGGGCGCGATCGTGCTTTATCTCTACGAGAACGCCGGCAAGGCGCCGCAGGACGCGCATGCCCGCGCGGAGCTCAACCAATGGTGTTTCGCCGCGCTAAACACCGTGGAACCGGTCTTCCTCGACGTCTTCCGCTGGGGAAAATTCTGGAATGAGAGACCAGGCTATGAATGGCGCTATCCGGAGCTCATGGGCTTCGCGGACGAAAGACTGACCGATCTGGCGCGCGCGATGGGCGACAAGCACTACCTCGTCGGCAACGCTTTCGGCCCTGCGGACATCCTGATGACCACGGTTCTGGAGTTCGCCGCCCATGAGCCAAAGGTTTTCGAGAACCATGCCGCGATCCGCGCCTACCGCGAGCGCTGCCATGCGCGTCCGGCCTACAAGCGCGCGCTGGCAAAACAGGGCGTAGGCCCCAAAGCCAACGCGGCGTGACGTTTAGGTTGCGCGCTGCTAGGGTGGCGCGTCATGACGTCCAAGAATGCCCTTCTCATCCTCTGCGCCCGCATCGGCTATAATCCGCCGCGCCTGGGATAGCGCGCATCCGCGCGCTTCGCGGCTCTGCCGCCATTTCCCACTCCAATTGCAGAGAGAATTCCAATGAACACGCGCGAACACAATCTCACCAAGCATTGGCAGGCGATCGACGCCGCCCATCACATCCATCCGTTCACCGATACTGCCGCTCTCAATAAGGAAGGCGTACGCGTCATCACGCGCGCCGATGGGGTTTACCTATGGGACTCCAATGGCGACAAGTTACTCGACGGCATGTCGGGTCTCTGGTGTGTGCAGGTCGGTTACGGCAACAGGGAATTGGCCGATGCCGGATACGAAGCGCTAAAGACGCTTCCCTACTACAACCACTTCTTCAAGACGACGAACCCGTACACCGCCGAACTCGCCGACAAGCTCGCGAAGCTTCTGCCGGAAGGTCATGAGCGAGTGTTGTTCGCAAGCTCCGGCTCGGAAGCGAACGACAGCGCGTTGAAGCTGATCCGCTACTATTGGAACCTGAAGAAGAAGCCGCACAAGAAGATTCATCTGTCGCGCGAGCTTGCTTATCACGGCGTGACGATGGCCGCAGCCTCGCTGTCGGGCCTGACCCCCATGCATCCGCAATTCGATCTGCCGCTGCCGGGCTTCCAGAAAGTACCGACGCCATACTGGTATGGATCGAAAGCCGCCTATGGCGACATCACGCCGGAGGAGCTTGGCCAGAAGGTTGCGCAGAAACTGGAAGAAAAGATTTTGGAGTTGGGTGCGGATCATGTCGCGTCCTTCTCCGCCGAGCCGGTGCACGGCGCGGGCGGCGTGATCTTCCCGCCGCCAGGCTATTGGGATGAGATCAACCGCATCTGCAAGAAATACGACGTGTTGCTGCACACCGATGAGGTGATCACTGGTTTCGGCCGCACGGGCGAATGGTTCGGCTCGCTTACCTACGGCGTCAAGCCGGATATCATGACGATGGCAAAAGGACTTTCATCGGGCTATCAGCCGATCAGTGCCATCTCGCTGGGCGAACGCATGGGCAATGCCATCGCGCATGCCAATGAAGAGCTGGTGCATGGCTACACCTATTCCGGCCATCCGGTCGCAAGCGCCGTCGCCTTGAAGAACCTCGAAGTGATGGAGCGCGAGAAGATGGTGCGGCGGGTGAAGAATGACATCGGCCCCTATATGCAGCGCCGGTTGCGCGAGACGTTCGAGGGCCATCCCATTGTGGGCGAAGTGCGCGGCATCGGCCTGATCGCGGCCATCGAGCTTGTTGCAGACAAGAAGAACCGCGAATTCTTCCCGGACATCGGCAATGTCGGCACGCATTGCCGCAATTATTGCTTCAATTCCGGCCTCATCAGCCGCGCCATTCGCGACACGATGGTTCTGGCGCCGCCCTTCATCGTCTCGGAAAGCGAAGTGGAAGAGATCATCGCCAAACTGAAAGCGGCGATCGACAACACTGCGCGCGACTATAAAAAGATGTGAGCCTCACATCTGCGCCTGTTCCTCAACTTCCTCCTGCTGGACCGCCAGAGGCGGACGGCCCGTCAGTTTGCGCGTCTTCCACGGACCCCACAGGAATAGCGCCCCTGCGATGATTGCGGTCGCGACATTGGATGCCGGGAGCGCCCACCACAGGCCGTCCGCGCCAAGCGCCGTGTGTTTGGACAGAAAATAGGCCAAGGGCAGCTGCAGAACCCATTGCGAAATAAGGCTGGTGGACATGGCCGACAGCATCTCGCCTGCCGCGCGCAACACGCCCAGCAGCGCGAACTGCAGACCAACGAAGCCAAAGCTCCAGGACACGATGCGCAGCAGATGCGCCCCTTCGGAAATTACTTCCGGCGATTGCGGAACGAAGAACGCGACAATCGGCGTCGCCAGGAAATGGCACAGAATCCCGAGCACACTTAGCGAGACAAATGTGACCAGCGCGGAGAGACGCGCCGTCTCTTCCGCGCGTGGGATGTTTCCGGCGCCGATATTCTGGCCCACCAGTGTGGACGTAGCCATCGAGAATCCCATCGCCGGAATGACGATCACATTGATCACATTGGTGGCGACGCCGAAGCTGGCCGTCACGACGGTTCCGAAGCTGACGATAAGAAATGTCATGACCGTCATGCCGACGCCGCGTGCCGATTGTTCGATGGATGCGGGATAGCCCAGGAGAAACGCGCGTTTCACGAACGCAAAATCCGGCTTGAAGTCGCGCCAGCGCACGTGAATGCCATATCGTCCGCCGAACAGCAGCCACAGAGCGGCGCACGCCGCCATCAGCTGTGCAATCAGCGTGGCGATCGCTGCACCCGTCACCCCCATCGCGGGCACACCGAAGCGGCCGAAAATCAGGATCGGATCGAGAAAGAAGTTCACCACCACCGTGCCCGCTACGATGTAGAGCGGAACCTTCACTTCGCCAACGCCGCGCATCAGCGCCTGCGCCATCGCATAGAGAAATGTAAAAGGCAGCGCGATGAATATCACGCGAATAAACGAAAGTGCGTTGCGGAACACCTCGGGCGTCACGCCCATCAGATGCAGAAGCCATGGCGCCAGCGCAAAGCCGAGAGCGCCCAGTACAATCGAAACGGCGAGGATCGTAAGCAACGTCTGGGCCGCCACGTGATCGACCATCGTATGATCACGCGCGCCAGTATATTGGGCGATGAGTGTGGTTCCCGCTATGGCGAAACCCATGCCGGCCGCGACGAGCACGAACATGAGCGGCATCGTGAGTGAGACGGCCGCGACGGCCGAGGCTCCCAACCGTCCCACCCAGAACGCATCGACCAGCTGATATGCCACCTGCAGGATGTTTGCGCCCATAATCGGCACCGCGAGCAGAACGAGCGAGCTGACGATCGGTCCTTCCAGCAGGCGCGGGTCGAAAGAGCGGCGGTTGGCGGGCATGCGGGATCCGGCGATTGTGTTTGTCGGCGTCGCGTCTAGGCTGCGTTTGATGAGACTTCGCGTTCTTTCCGTCAACGTTGACCGGCCGCGGATTATCGCGATGATAGATGGCGCGCCGGTGCTTTCCGGAATCAAAAAGCGCCTTGTTACGCAGGATCGGCTTTTCGTCAGCAATCTCAATATCGACGGTGACGCCCAAGCCGATCTTTCGGTGCATGGCGGCGTCGATAAAGCCGTTTATGCCTATTCCGCCTCACATTGGCCCTGGTGGGAAACGGAGCATCATCTCGCCTGCGCGCCCGGGACATTTGGGGAAAACCTCACGCTGGAATCCGGCGATGAGACCGAGATTTGCATCGGTGATCGTTTCCGCTGGGGCGATGTGGAAATGGAGGTGGCGCAACCTCGTGCGCCCTGCTTCAAATTCACGATCCACACCCAGCGCGACGATGCCGCGCAGTTGATGACGCTTTCCGGACGCTGCGGATTCTACCTGCGTGTCCTCAGCGAAGGTTTTGCACCGGTCGAGAATGCAACGCTGGAGCGAATCCATGCGAGTGGCGCAGTCCCTGTGCGCGACGCGTTCTTTGCGGTCCTCGGAAAACCGGAGATCGAACGCATGAAGCAGGTCTTGGCGGCGCCCGGATTGGCCGAGAATTGGCGTTCGGCCGTCGAGCGGCGCCTAGCCACACGCCAAGGTTGATTCGGAAATCGCCGTGGTAAAAGTGCGACTGTCATCCGGAAAATTTCATTAAATCCTTTTCCGAAAAGATTTCTTGCAAACTGTGGCTTTAATGCATAGATTTGCTCTAGGAAGAGCGGACACAACCCAGCAGGCACTGCCCCCCCGCTCGCACGCTGGGTTTCGTTCTTTCGAAGGTACCGGTCATCCCCTCCCGGTACCCGCGCGTAACGGCGCACGGCGCCCGGTCGGCCCCCCGACCGGGCGCCTTTTTATTTGGGCTCAGGGTATCGGGATTTGGCGTTTACCCGGCGAAGCGTCAGATTGACCCGTCCGCCGCCGGGAATTAGCCGGGACGTTCCCGCGAGAACCCGATCGATACCGTGATAGGCGAGCCTCGCCGGGCCGCCGAATGTGAGAATATCACCAGAGGTGAGCTTCACGCTTTTCGTCGCTCCCTTGCGGCTGGCGCCCCCGATCCGGAACATCGCATCGTCGCCGAGCGATACCGAAAGCACGGGCGCACCCAACGCGGCTTCGTCCTTGTCCTGATGAAGCCCCATCTTCGCCGGGCCGCGATAGAGATTGACCAGGCAGCATTCCGGCGGCGCGCCGTAGGCAGTCGCCTCGCTCCACAAGTCGAGCAGCGTTTTGGGTATCGCGGGCCACGGTTCTTTCGTCACCGGATGTGTCGCTTCGTAGCGATAGCCGCTGCGATCGGAGATCCACCCCAGCGAACCGAAATTGGTTTCTTCCACTGAGAACGCCTTTCCAGATCCCGGCATGACCGGCCGATAGAACGGCACAGCCTCTGTCTTCGCGAGAACCTCCGCGAGTAGATCGGCCTGCGCCTTGGCATCGAGCGCGCGTGGCCACAGAAACATGCCATCCATGATCGTTAGCTTCGATGCGGGAAGCATCGCTTACGCTCCGGGAATTGCACATAGGCCTGTGCAGAGCGCGCGGCTTTGCCAGGAACGATCCAGTGAAAGTTGTATAGAATCTCGGCTGCGCGAGCGCATGGCGCGCAACCTATTGAGCGCCGGGCCGGACCGCAACTTACTGCGGCGCGGCCAATGACGAACTCGTATTGCCCGCGAGACGGTTGAGAATGTCCTCGATGTTGGCCGGCGGCTTCTCAGTAGCTGCGGGAACCGGTGCGGCAGGCGCTTCGGCCGGCGTCGCATCCGCGACCGGCATCGCGGCCAGCGCGGGTAGCGGCTTTACCGGCAGTCCCTTTTCTGCGTCTTCCATGAAGCTGTGGAATACGTGCGCGGGCAATGTGCCGCCCGTCGCATGTGCCATGGGCGAATTGTCGTCGTTGCCGACCCAAACGCCCGTCACCAGATCGGCGGAGAAGCCGACAAACCATGCGTCGCGGAAATCCTGCGTCGTACCGGTCTTGCCAGCGCTGGGGCGCTCATCGAGGCGCGCCGCCTTGCCGGTGCCG
This sequence comes from Rhizomicrobium sp., assembly GCA_036488415.1. GTDB lineage: Bacteria > Pseudomonadota > Alphaproteobacteria > Micropepsales > Micropepsaceae > Rhizomicrobium. The sequence continues at coordinate 7,329 of DASXHQ010000102.1, read as the reverse complement.
CTGGTCATGACTTCGGTCATCATGCTCACGACTTCCGCGGCGTTCTGCGGCGACATTACCCGGCCGGTGCCGGAGCCTTTGCGTTGCCATATCACCGCGCCTTTGCGCGTTTCGATGTCGATGATGCCATGCGGGATGACCGCGTCGCCGCCATTGGCAAAGGGCGCGTAGGCCGCCGTCAATTCCAGCGGCGTCACCGCCGACGAGCCCAAGGCCAGCGAAGGCACGGCGAGAAGATACGAATTGATGCCGAGGCGGTGTGCGGTCTGCACGACGGCCCTGGGGCCGACTTCCGCTGTAAGCTGCGCCGCCACGACGTTGGAGGATTTCGCGAAGGCGCGCGTCAACCTGATCTCGCCTTCGAAATGTCCTTCATAGTCGCCGGGCTTCCAGCCGTGGATGTCGATGGGACCGTCGTTCATCAGGTCGGACGGTTTGTGGCCATGCTCGAAGGCGGTGAGATAGACGAACGGCTTGAACGCCGAGCCTGGCTGGCGCAGCGCCATCGCGGCACGATTGAACGGACTCTGTCCATAGGTGCGTCCGCCGACCATGGCGCGGATCGCGCCGTCCGGCGTCATTGCGACAAGCGCCGCCTGCCCGGCATGATACTTCGCGGCGTATTGCGCGAAGTTCTGCGCCACCGCGCGTTCGGCAAGCTCCTGCGTGGCGAGATCGAATGTCGTGTGCACGATCATCGGTTCGCTGATTCCGCCAACATAGGACTGAATCTGGTCGATCACCCAATCCGCGAAATAGCCGGAGCCGGGTGTGGCCGTGTCGCGCACGACGCGCGGGCGCGTCGCTTGCGCCGCGGCACGCTGGCCGTCGGTGATGAAACCCGCATCTTCCATTGCGCGCAGCACGACCTGACCGCGTTTCATCGAAGCATCGGCGTCCGCCATCGGATTGTAGCGCGCGGGTGCTTTCACCGAGCCCGCGAGCATCGCGGCTTCCGGCAAGGTGAGCTGCGCGGCCGGCTTGCTGAAGAAGCGTTCCGCCGCCGCTTCGATGCCGAACACGCCGGCGCCGAAATAGACGCGATTCAGATAGAGCGTGAGAATCTGATCCTTCGAGTACCGCGACTCCAGATAGAGCGCGAGGAACGCCTCCTGCGATTTGCGTTCGAAGGTCCGCTTGGGATCGAGAAAGAGATTTTTCGCCAGCTGCTGGGTCAGCGTCGAGCCGCCCTGCAGGACGTGGCCCGCGATCATGTTCTCCAGCGCGGCGCGCGAAAGACCGATGGGATCAAGGCCGAAATGATCGCGGAAGCGCCGGTCCTCGATGGCGATGAAGGCGTTCGGCACATAGGACGGCAGATTAGAAACATCCACCATCGTGCCTTGTGTGAGTCCCCGGCGCGCGATCTGCCGGCCATGCACGTCCAGAACGGTGATGTCATGAGACGGGCCTTTCGCGAGAAGCCCGCGCGTATCCGGCAGTTCCGAGATCCAGTGCGACAAGAACACCGCGCCGCCAATCAGGCCCCACGCGATAAGCAGTGCCAGCACATAGGGCCAGCTGCGTTTTGGCCCGCCGGAATCATCTTCGCTGCGAGCGCTGCGCTGTGGCGGCTCGTAATCGTCTTCATCGTCATAGTCGTAGCCGGATTCCGGCGGCTCGCGTTCGGCGATCGTCTTGACGCGCCGCTCGAAGCGGGGCTCGACTTTGCGCTTGGATTGCTTCTTCTTCGCCATCGGCCCCGCGCTCGCCAGGATTGGAAAGCCGCGATTTTTCTAGGCCCAGAGGGTTAACAGGCGTTAAACATCCCAAACTTGCACAGGGGCGCTCATCCACGATATGGACGCCCCTCCTCGACCGAAGGGCACATCTTGTGGCTGCCGATTCAGCGCCCGAACTTTCCGTTATCGTGCCGGTCTTCAACGAGGCCGGAAATATCCTCCCCCTGGCCGAGGAAGTGCGTGTGGCCTTGACCGGCGTGTGCCGCTACGAGCTCATCTTCATCGACGACGGCTCTTCGGATTCTTCGCCCGCCGAGATGAAACAGGCCGCTGCCGCCGATCCCAACATCCGCCTGTTTCATCATTTGAAGCGCTCGGGAAAAAGCGCAGGGCTCGTCACCGGATTCTTTGCCGCGCGCGCGCCCTGGGTGCAGACGCTGGATGGCGATCGCCAGAACGATCCGCAGGATGTCGCGCGGGTATGGAAGATCATTCACGCGCCGTTGCCCGATCCGAAGCTCGGCATCGTCGCGGGCGTGCGCAAACGGCGCAATGATGGCTTCGTCAAGTGGCTGTCGTCGCGCACCGCCAATTTCATCCGCCGCAACATGCTGCGCGACGACACGAAGGATACCGGTTGCGGCTTCAAGCTGATCCGCACCTCCGTGGCACAACGCTTCCCGTTCTTCGATGGCATGCACCGTTTCCTCCCCGCGCTGACGCGGCGGAGCGACTACACCATCTTGCAAATCGACATCGAAGACCGCGCGCGCGTTGCCGGTGTTTCGAAATACGGTTTCTTCGACCGACTCTTCGCCGGCATCTTCGATCTCTTCGGCGTGTTCTGGCTGATGCGCCGTGGCACGCCCGCGCAAGCCGAAGAATTGCCTCGCGCATGAGTGCTGCCGGACAGCGCAAACGCCGCGACATCTGGGCCGATTTGGCCGAGCCGTCGAAGGTCATCGCCTTTCTCGCTCTTTATTGCGCCGTTCATTTTTTGGTGCGCTATCTGCTCTCGCCCAATTTTACGCTGGATGAATCCGAACAGATGCTGTTCGGACAAAGTCTCGAATGGGGCTATCGCTTTCGCCACCCGCCGCTCATCACTTGGCTGACCTGGAGCACGCTGACGGCGACAGGCAACAGCCGCGCGGCTTTTTTCCTTTTGAAATATCTCATCATGGCGGGCGGTCTCATTGCTTACTTCGCGGCGGCGCGCATCGTCATTCGTGACGTCCGCATGGCGGCGCTGGCCACCTTCGGTCTGCTCACCACGTTTGTGATGGGGTGGCTGCCCCTTGTCGATCTGATGCACACGGTCCTGCTGGCCACGATGTTGGCCGCGTTCCTGTGGATCGGCGAGCGTATCGTCACGAGAGGAAGCCCGCGCGATTATCTGCTGCTGGCAGCAATCACGGGGCTCGGTATTCTTTCCAAATATGTCTTTCTAGTTCTGCCCGTCGCATTCGCCATCGGAGTCGTACTGACGCCGCGCTTTCGCGCCCGCATCAAGATCGGCCCGTTGATCCTCGCACTCATTCTCACGCTGGCAATCATCGCGCCTTATGTGTGGTGGTCTTATGCCAACGAATATTCGTTCTTCACCCTTGCCAAGACGATCACCAAAGGACAGGGACCGGAATTCTCGCCCGTCAAATGGCTTGTCGGCACCGGCGATCTCGTCTGGGCATTGATCAGCTTCGGCCTACCCTTCGTGCTGGTCTTCCCACTGCTCTACTGGCCTGCCTGTAAAAAGCTCGCTGTCGCCGATCCCGATGACCGCGATTGGCTGCGCCTCTACGAGATCACCATGATCGCCGGCGCCTTCATGATGCTGATCGCGGTGTTCTTCATTGGCACCGAGGCGTTCAAGGCGCGGTGGATGCATCAGGTGGCGATGCCACTGCCGATCTATCTCTTTCTGCGCGCGCGCATCGCCGGGGTGAACGAGCGCGCCAACAAGATCTTCGCCGCTATCGCATTGGTCTTCGCGCTCCTCGTTGTCGGTGCGCGCGTTTATATCTATGAGACCCACGCGAAGGACTGCAAAGAGTGCCGAGAATATTGGCCGATGCAGAGCTATGCGCGCGCCTTCCAGCGCGTGGGTTTCGATCACGGAACGATCCTGGCCGAGACCTACGATCTGGGCGGAAACTTACGCGCTGTGTTTCCGCAGGCCCGGGTGGTGACGCCCGGCTATCCAGTGCAGGTGTTCGGGCCGTCGGTTGCGGGGCCGTGCCTTCTCGTCTGGGAGGGTGACCGCCCACCATCGAAGGACCTCACCGACTATCTGGCCGCCAATTACGACGCGACAATCAAAGACGCGGCTACCCGCGGCGATGTAAACGCCGCCCTGCTGACTAGCAAAACGCGCCGCGATACCATGAATTACGCTTTAATTCAGAAGGGCCGCTGCTCCGGGCCTTGACGTTGTCCCCGGGTATACAGAGATAAGGGCCGGGGTTTTTGAAAGCCGGTTTCTTGAACGAGCAAACATCGCCGCCCGCCCCGGATGCCGACATGATCAGCAGGCTGGGCCTCAACACCCGCCTTGCCCGCATTTCGCGCAAGCAGATCGGCTTTGCTGCCGGCGGCGCGCTCGCCGTCATTATCTTTCTGTTCTTCATCTTCGGCGGCTCCAAGCCGGAGCAATATGTCACTGCCGAGGTTACGCGCGGGCCGCTGTCGATCACCGTCAGCGCGACCGGCACGCTGGCGCCGCGCGATCAGGTGGATGTCGGCTCGGAAGTGTCGGGTCGCATTGATGCGCTCTATGCCGATTACAACGACCATGTGAAGAAGGGCCAAACCCTCGCCAAGATCAACACCGACCAGATTCGGGCGCAGCTCGATCAGGCGCGCGCCACGCTGGCGCAATCGCGCGCCACCTTGCAGCAGGACCAGCAGACGATCTCGCGCTACGCCAAGCTGCGCAAAAGCAATGCCGTGTCGCCGCAGGAATATGACGTTGCCATCGGTGACTATGGCCGCGCCAAAGCCGGCGTGGCGCTGGCCGAAGCGCAGGTGAAAGCCGACGAGACCTTGCTCACCAAGGCTACCATCTTCTCGCCGATCGATGGTGTGGTGCTCGACAAGAAAGTCGCCGTCGGTCAAACGCTGGTTGCCGCGATGACGACGCCCGTGCTCTTCACACTAGCGAGCGATCTTTCGCAGATGGAGCTGGATGTCGATATCGACGAAGCCGATGTCGGCGCCGTGCACCCGGGCGAGCACGCGACCTTCACCGTGGATGCCTATCCCAACCGCAATTTCGAAGCGACGTTGATCTCCGTCCACAATGCGCCGCAGACGACCAACAATGTCGTCACTTACCGAGGCGTGCTGCTGGTCCGCAACAAAGGTCTGCTGCTCAAGCCAGGCATGACCGCCACCGCATCCATCCAGGCCGCCAGGATCGCCGATACCTTGATGGTGCCGAATGCGGCGCTGCGCTTCATCGCGCCGGAGGAAATCTCCAGCAAGGCGCCTCCGCCGCCTAGCGAAGCCAGTGAAGGCCGGGTGTGGACCGAAGATGGCCGGACGTTGAAGCAACACGATCTGAAGCTTGGCCCGACGGACGGCCGCTTCACCCAGATCCTCTCCGGCGATTTGAAGGTGGGCGACAAAGTCGTCACCGACATCAAGCAGCCCGACAAAAAATGAGCCAACCGCTCATCGAGCTTCGCGGCGTCACCAAGATTTACGGCACCGGCGAAGCCCAGGTGACCGCGCTGGCCGGTATCGATCTTTCCATCGACGATGGCGAGTTCGTGGCCGTGATGGGACCGTCCGGCTCCGGCAAATCGACGGCGATGAATATTCTGGGTTGCCTGGATACGCCCACCAGTGGGCACTATTTTTTTCGCGGCACCGATGTCGGCTCGCTATCACGCGACCAACTGGCGCTGCTGCGCCGCTACTACATCGGCTTCGTGTTCCAGGGCTTCAATCTCTTGAAACGCACAACGGCTGTCGAAAATCTCGAATTGCCGCTGGTCTATCGCGGCGTGCCCAAGGCCGAGCGGCATGCACAGGCGCTGAAGGTGCTAGAGCAAGTCGGCCTGTCAAATCGTGCCGATCACACATCGGCGGAACTATCCGGCGGCCAGCAGCAGCGCGTTGCCATCGCGCGCGCGTTGGTCACCCATCCATCCGTCGTGTTCGCGGACGGGCCGACGGGCAATCTCGACAGCCAGAAGAGCCATGAGATCATGGCTCTGCTGCGCAAGCTGAATGATGAGAGCGGCATCACCATCGTTCTCGTCACCCATGAAGAAGACGTTGCCGCCTATGCCAAGCGGCAGGTGCGCTTTCATGACGGCAGGATCGTGTCCGATACGGCGAAAGGCACCGCATGATCGCAAACGCATTTCTTCTGGCGCTGCGCGAGATCCGCAACAATCTGATGCGCGCGGCGCTTACCACTTTGGGTATCATCATCGGCGTGGCGGCGGTGATCGCAATGGTTTCCCTGGGCACGGCGGCGACGAAGGGCGTGACGAACGAAATCGCCAATATGGGCCGCAACCTACTGGTGATCATTCCCGGCTCGCGCCGCGGGCCGCCAATGGGCTCGACACCTTTCACCGTCGCCGATGCCGACGCCATCGCGCGCGAGATTCCGGGCCTTGCCGCCGTCGCGCCTGAAGCGGAGCAATCGGCCATCGCCGTCAACGGCAGCAAGAACCATTCAACCCAAGTGACCGGATCGACCAATGCGGTATTTGTCGCGCGCGACTGGCATCTGTCGTCGGGCCGTCAGTTTACTCTGGGCGAGATGCGCAGCGGCAAAGCGGTCTGCGTGATCGGCGAAACCGTGCGCAAGGAGCTGTTCGGCGCGGCCAATCCCATCGGCGAGAAAATGCGGGTGAACAAGATCTCCTGCGACATCATCGGAATCCTGCAGTCCAAGGGACAGTCCACCTTCGGGCAGGATCAGGACGACATCGTCGCCATGCCGCTGTCGGCGGTGCAGCGGCGGCTGGCCGGCAACACCAATGTCAATGTCATCCTGATTTCGGCCCAGAACGCCAACGACGTCGCGCACATCAAGGGCCAGCTCGAACTGCTGATGCGCGAGCGCCGTCACCTCGTCGCCGGCGAGGCGGACAATTTTGACGTCAACGACATGCAGGAGATTGCGCGCACGGTGGAATCCACCACCGCGATCCTCACCGCCTTTCTTTCCGCTGTCGCCGCCGTCAGCCTTCTCGTCGGCGGCATCGGCATCATGAATGTGATGCTGGTGTCGGTGACCGAACGCACGCGCGAGATCGGCATCCGTCTCGCCATCGGCGCCCGCGAGCGTGATGTGCTGCTGCAATTCCTGATCGAAGCAGTGGTGATGAGCGCCTTGGGCGGCATCATCGGGATCGTCATCGGCCTGTCGGGATCGGCGACGGCCGCGACTTTCCTAAAGCTGCCTTTCGTGTTCCAGCCCGCGATCATCCTGATCGCGGTGCTGTTCTCGGCGGGTGTGGGCGTGGCCTTCGGCTATTTCCCGGCACGCCGCGCCGCGCGCCTCGATCCGATCGAGGCGCTACGGCACGAGTGATTCAATCGTCATCGCCTTGACGATGATGCTTCGGCGGTGCAGGCGGGGCCGGAGGCGCAGGCGGCGCACCAACACCGGACGGCGGTGCTGGAG
>DASXHQ010000038.1:0-16298 GCA_036488415.1 Rhizomicrobium sp. | reverse complement strand
GAACAGAAGCCGCTCTCCCCCGGCTGGGGCGTCGGCTGGGGCGTGCGCGTGCTGGATCGGCTTGTGGCGGATAATTACGAGAAGTGATGACAAAAATCCAAACAAGGCGACTATGGGGAGTTGTGCTGTGCTTGTTTGCGCTGGTGACTTTCGCCATGTCTTGGCCAACGCATATAAATATTAGCGCCATCGCTGTCTTTATCCCCGGACTTCTGATCGTCCTGCTTCCCGATAGCGCGTGGGATCGATACGTTAGTGTTCAGCAACGAAACGAGGCACGAGAGCAGAGAATTTTCGCCGAAAATCCCTCGATCAAAGCGCGGGAAGTCTGGGCCAAAAGATTTTTGATAGTTGGCATTATCCTAAGTATGGCCTGGACCTATATCTCGCTTATGTTGATGCCGCAGATCGGTCTTTTTTGGATATGGGTTGGCATTATAGTTCCTAATATACCCACATTTTCGTTTTTGATTTTTAGTGACATAAAAAAATATCGAGCCATTCGCGATGAAAAGCGCAATGACTGAAGCGCTGTTCTATCATCTCGAACGCCGTTCGCTCGACGATGTGCTTCCGGGCCTCGTCGAGCGCACGCTGGAGCGCGGGTGGCGCGCGCTGATCAAGGCGGAGTCGGCGGATCGCGCTTCGGCGCTCGACAATCTGCTGTGGACCTATGACGACCAGAGTTTCCTGCCGCATGCACAGATCGGCGACGGCGACGCCAAACGCCAGCCGGTGCTCATCACCACCGAAGACGCGAACGCCAATGACGCGAATGTTCTCTTCCTTGTCGGTGGCGCGGAGCCTCCGGCATGGAACGCCGCGGAAGCGTTCACCCGTATCGTGCTGATGTTCGATGGCCGCGACGCGGATTCGCTCTCCCGCGCCCGCGCGGCGTGGAAAGAGGCGAAAGCCGCTGGTCACGACGCGACTTACTGGAAAGAAATGCCGAACGGAAAGTTCGAGAAGCAGGGATAATAGAAGCGTGTTCAGCATCCTCTCTATGCTTTCGTCGCCGCTCGGCCTTGTTCTGCTGGGGCTGCTGGTCGTGTGCGTGGTGCATGCCATCCGCACCGACAACATTTTTCCCTGGATATATGTTCTGGTGTTCCTGCCCGCCATCGGGCCGGCGATCTATTTCTTCATGGTGATCCTGCCGGGGATGATGCGCAGCCGCGGCGCGCGGCAGTTCCGAAGCGGCGCCGCGCGTGTCATCGATCCCAATAAGGACTATCGCTCCGCGATGCGCGATGTGGAGATGGTTGGCTCCGTCGATGCCAAGCGCAGCTTCGCCGAACAGCTTATGCAGCGCGGGCAATATGCCGATGCCGCTGAGATGTATCGCAGCGCGGCGCAAGGCCAGTTCGCGACCGACACCGCCCTTCTGTTCGGCTTGGCTCGCGCGCAGTTCCTGAACGGCGACGGCGCCGGCGCGCAGGCGTCTCTCGACGCGCTACAGGCCGCCGATCCCAAATTCACTTCGGAAGAGGCGCATCTGATCTATGCCCGCGCGCTCGAGCTTCAGGGCAAGAACGAGGAAGCGGCGGAGGAATACAAGCGCCTCGTTCCTTATTTCGCGGGCGAAGAAGCGCGCACGCGTTATGCGCAGTTGCTGGAGAAAATGGGCCGCGTGCAGGAAGCGCGCGATCTTTATGCGCAGGTCGTCAAGAACCTCGACGGTGCGCCGGGCCGCTATCGAAGCTCGCAAAAGGAATGGGGCAACATCGCCCGCGCGGCGCTGAAAGCTTAAGCCTCCGCCATTGCGGATTCATATTCCTCGTTCACCGCAACCCATCGCGCTTCGGCGGCATCCAGCTTGCGCTGGGCTTCGGCCCGCTTCTTGGAAACAGCCGTCGCCTTCGCGCGGTCGTTGGTGAACAGCAGCGGATCGGAAAGCGTCTTGTCGTATTTGGCGATCTCTCTGTTCAGTTCCGCGATCTGTCCTTCCGCTAAGTCAACTTTTTCCTTGAGCGGCTTCAGCGCCTTGCGCTTCTCGGCTTCCTGCCGGCGCGTGTCTTCCTTGCTCACCTTCGGCTCCGGTTCCGCGCGGCGCGCGGGCGCATTCTTTCCGGTCAGAAGGAAGCGGCGATAATCGTCCAGGTCGCCGTCGAAGGGATGCACGCCGCCATCGGCGACGAGAAAGAGCCGGTCCATCGTCGCCTCGATCAGGCGGCGGTCATGGCTGACGAGGATCACCGCGCCTTCGAAATCGTTGAGCGCCATCAGCAATTCCTCGCGCGCATCGATGTCCAGATGGTTGGTCGGCTCATCGAGGATCAGCAAATTCGGCTTGTCTAGCGTCGCTAAGGTCAGCATCAGCCGCGCGCGCTCGCCGCCGGAGAGCTTGCCCACCAAGGTCAGCGCTTTGTCGCCGACAAGTCCCATCGAGCCCAGCCGCGTGCGCAGTTCGGTTTCCGTCATCTTCGGGCGATAACGTGCCAGTGTTTGCACCGGCGTGATCGTGGGATCGATCTCATCGAGCTGGTGCTGCGCAAAATAACCGACCGTCAGCTTGCGCGAGAACACCGCATCGCCGCCCATCGCGTCGAGGCGTCCGGCGAGCAGCTTCGCCAGCGTGGATTTGCCGTTGCCGTTCTTGCCCAAGAGAGCGATCCGGTCGTCAGGATCGAAGCGCAGCGAGATGTTGGTGAGAACCGGGCGTCCGTCATAGCCGACGGCGACCTTCTCCATCGTCACCAGCGGCGGGCTGACATTGTTGGGCGAGGGCAGCTTGATCGGCGCGATATATTCGTCCGGCGGCACTTCCACCTTCTGCAACCGCTCCAGCATCTTCATGCGGCTCTGCGCTTGCCGCGCCTTAGAAGCCTTGGCTTTGAAGCGGTCGACGAACGCCTGCATGTGCGCCCGCGCCGCGTCCTGCTTCTTCGCGAAGGCCAGATCGTTGGAGCGGCGCATCGCGCGCGTGGTGACGAAGGTGTCGTAGTCGCCGGTGTAGAGCGTCAGCTTCTTGTATTCGAGATGCAGGATGAACTCGGCCACGCTGTTGAGCAGATCGCGGTCGTGACTGACGATCAGCACCGTGCCGCGATAGCGCTTGAGGTAATCCTCCAGCCACAGCACGCCTTCCAGATCGAGGTAGTTCGTCGGCTCGTCCAGCAACAGCAGATCGGGCGCGGAGAACAAAATCGCCGCCAGCGCCACGCGCATGCGCCAGCCGCCGGAGAATTCCGAACAGGGGCGCAACTGTTCCTCGGCATTGAATCCGAGACCGGCGAGAATGGACGCCGCGCGCGCCGGTGCGGAATAAGCGTCGATGGCATCCAGCCGCGCGTGAATGTCGCCCAGCGCGTGGCCGTCATGTTCGGTTTCCGCGCGCCCCAGAAGCTCGATGCGCTCCTTGTCCGCGGCGAGCACCGTATCCAGCAGGCTCACATTCGAGGAAGGGGCTTCCTGCGCCACGCTGCCGATACGCCAGCCTGACGGTTTTGTGACTTCGCCCAGATCGGGATGAAGCTGATCCAGAATAACCTTCAGCAGCGTCGATTTGCCCGCGCCGTTGCGGCCGACCAGGCCCACGCGCCGACCGGCGGGCAGCGAAGCGCTCGCGCCCTCAAGAATTTCCCGGCCCGCAATGCGGACGGTGATGTCGTCGATAACCAGCATGGCGGGGGGTGCGTACAGCATGGCGCACTTTTTTCAACCCTCCTTTTGGAGGAAGGTCTGTAATGCGCCTCGGGGAGAACGCTAGTGAAGATATTCAGCAGGGCAGCTTCAGGCGCGATATGTAAGGTTTTTATAGCCCTTGCGTTCTACGGATCTGTCCTGTGGGACGAGGTTTGCGCTGCCCGCGCGGGCGATACCGAAATGAAGCAATGTCAGAGTGCCCCGCTCAAGCTCATTCCCGAGCATCAGCCCCTTTTGCTCAACGATCCGCGTAGCGGGTTAATGCTCTACGTGGAAAGCGACGGAAGGCACATGGCCGCTATAACTCGTGGTGGGAAAATCGCATGGGAAAGGAATTTGTTCGACGACCCGAGGCTGGGCGAGATGATCACCCCTCCGCTCATATCAATTCCCGGTGAACCGCTCCCCTCAGGCGAACAACGCAAACTTCAGATGCATGCGACTATGCGTAGGCTGTCTATCGACCGGATCGGTATTGCTTCGGATTGTGAGACGCATTTGATCGACCACGACTTCGGAAGTCAGCTATTACGGGGGCACTATATTCTCGCTGGGTCGGGAACGCACTTCAACTATCTTCTAGATGCGAAGACCGGCGATATGATGGCTGGCCCGATTAACTGAGGCCGATCTCAATCTTCCGGCGGATCGTCCCCGATCATGTTCACCGCGAGCTTCGGACGGCGGTCGACGTTCAGCGCGAAGATATCCGGGCGCGAATAGTGGCCCACGACATCGAAGTCGTATTTACCGCGTCCCAGTCGTCCCAGATCAATATCCGCCGTGAGGATCGTCTCGCAGCCATAAACGGGCGCGGCAATTTCTTCGCCCAATGGTCCATAGATCGCGCTGCCGCCGCGAATAAGGACGGTGTCGGGCGCATCGCCCTGGATGGGCGCGTAGTCGGGCGGGCAATCCGCGCGCGTCAGATATTGTACCGCGGAAAGAACGTAGCAGCGTCCTTCCAATGCGATATGGCGCATGGAGGCTTGCCAGTTGTCGCGATCGTCCACGGTCGGCGCGCAATAGATCTCCACGCCTTGCGCATACATTGCCATGCGCAGCATCGGCATGTAGTTCTCCCAGCAGATGATAGCGCCCACACGGCCGAGCGAAGTTTGCGTCACCGACAATGTCGAGCCGTCGCCCATGCCCCACACCAGCCGCTCCATCGCGGTCGGCATGAGCTTGCGGCGTCGTCCCACGAGTTGTCCGTCCGAAGCGAAGTGCAATACCGCGCAATAGAGCGTTCCGCCGTCGCGTTCGATGACGCCCACGACGAGATGCAGCTTGAGTTTCGCCGCGAGCGCGGAGATGCGTCCGGCTTCGGGACCGTCAAGCGTGATGGCAGCGTTGTAATAGCGCTGGAACTGATCGCGCCCACCTTCGCTGCGTGAGCCCACCCGGGCGCCGAAATCGATACCTTTCGGATAACCGCCGACAAAGGCCTCCGGAAAGAGAACAAGCTCGGCGTCCTTCGCCGCGGCGTCGCGCGCGAACCGCTCCAGCTTCGCAAGCGTGGCTTCGGTATCGAACAGCACCGAGCCTGCCTGCACGACCGCGACGCGAACCATGTGATCCTCCCTCTAAGCGACATATATCTAACAGGATTTCGGCGCGGCTTGCCCTTGCGCCGGGGCACCCCTATAAGGCCCGCAAATTCCACACTCGGAGCAGAGAAATGGCCGTTGAGCGCACGCTTTCCATCATCAAGCCGGACGCCACCAAGCGCAACCACACCGGCGCCATCATCGACCGTTTCGAGAAGGCGGGCCTCAGAGTCATCGCCTCCAAGCGCATGCAGCTTTCCATGGCGCAGGCCGAAGCGTTCTACAACGTGCACAAGGCCCGCCCATTCTTCAAAAACCTGTGCGAGTTCATGACCTCCGGTCCGGTGGTTGTGCAGGTTCTGGAAGGCGACAACGCCATCGCGAAGAACCGCGAAGTCATGGGCGCCACCGATCCGGCGAAAGCCGCGCCGGGCACCATCCGCAAGGACTTCGCCGAGAGCATCGAAGCCAATTCGGTGCACGGCTCCGACGCGCCGGAAACCGCACATAACGAAATCCGCTTCTTCTTCGCCGATCTGGAAATCGTCGGATAAGAAAATGCCCTAAAGGCCCTCGAACGATGGATTTCGCGATGAAAGACAAAGTCGTCGTCGTCACAGGAGCCACGTCGGGGATCGGGGAAGTCGCGGCCGACAGGCTGGCGCAGAAGGGCGCGCGCATCGTTTTCGTTGCGCGCGATCGCGAGCGCGGCGAGGCGGCACGCAAGCACTTCCGCGCCATCGCCGGTCAGTCCGACCACACGGTGCATTACGCCGATCTCACCAAGCTCGCCGATCAGAAGCGCGTGGGACACGAGATCGCGGACAGCGAGCCGCAGATCGACGTGCTGATCAACAATGCCGGCGCGATGTTCGGCACGCGGCAGGTGACGGAAGACAGTCTGGAGAAGACCTTCGCCCTGAATCATATGTCGTATTTCACCGTCACCAACATCCTGCTCGACCGGCTGAAGGCCTCGCCCGGCGCGCGCATCGTCTCCACCGCATCGGACGCGCACAAAGGTAACAAGCTCGATTTCGACGATCTGCAGTCGGAGAAAAGTTATTCGTCCTTTGCCGTCTATGGCCGTTCCAAACTGATGAACATCCTGTTCACGCGCGAGCTGGCGAAGCGGCTGGCGGGAACGGGCGTTACCGCGAACTGCCTGCATCCGGGCTTTGTCGGCACACGCTTTGGCGATCAGGCCGGCGGCCTGATGGCGATGGCGATCAAGGTGGCGAAGAATTTCGCGCTGACGCCGGAGCAGGGCGCCGAAACGATCATCTATCTGGCATCGTCCGATACCGTCGAAGGCAAGTCCGGCGGTTATTACGACAAGAAGCAGCTCATCGCGCCATCGCGCGCGGCGCAGAACGACGCCGATGCGAAGCGGCTGTGGGATATTTCCGCCAAAATCGCGGGCGTGGGCTTCTGATGAGCAACGCTCGCAAGAAGGAGTTGTTGCGCGAATACAAGGAAACGCCGCAACGCGCGGGCGTGTTCGCGGTTGCGTGCGGCGACGCACGCTGGATCGGCACCACCCGCAATCTCGACAAGCAGCAGAACTCGCTCTGGTTCCAGCTGCGCATGGGCAATTATCCCAACCCGGAACTGCAGAAAGCGTGGAACGCGCAAGGCGAAGCCGCCTTCATCTATGAAGTTCTCGAAGAAGTGAAAGACGACAACGCCCTCATCATCGGCGAATTGCTGAAAGAGCGCGAAGCGGTGTGGCGCAAGAAGTTCGGTGCGCAAAAGCTGGCTGGCTAAGGTTCTGCCGCAAGGGTTGTGGCGTCACCACCAACCGCGATATGCCAGAAGAAACCAAACAATCCCGAGAGCCGAAATCGCCCATCCGAGAGACGTCCACTTTAACAGAGTGCGGCTTATGGGTTTCATCGGCTTTCTCTTATTCTAACCGAACTCGCGCGACCGTTCTCTAGCCTCACTTTTCCCTCCACCACCAGCTTCAGCGCCTCGGGATAGAGTTTGTGCTCTTCAATGAGAATGCGCGCGGTGAGCGTTTCTACGGTATCGCCGGGAAGCACCGGCACGGCGGCCTGCGCGATGATCGGGCCGCTATCCAGCTCCGGCACAATGAAATGCACCGTGCAGCCGCTCTCTTTCACGCCCGCGTCCAGCGCCTGCTGGTGTACGCGGATACCGGGGAAGAGCGGCAGAAGGGAAGGGTGGATGTTGAGCAACTTGCCTTCCCAGCGCTTCGCGAACCATTCGGAATGGATGCGCATGAAACCGGCCTCGGCGACGAGATCGATCTTGGCCCCGCGCAATGCCGCGTCGATGGCGGCGTCGAACTCTTCGCGTGAGCCGAATAGCTTGTGCGAGATAATTCTGGTGGGAATGCCGGCCGCGCGCGCGACGTCCAGTCCGGCGGCGTCTTCCTTGTTGGAAACGACCAGCGCAATCTCGGCCGGATAGTCCGGTGCCTTCGCGGCGTCGATCAGCGATTGGAGATTGCTGCCACGCCCGGAGATGAGAACGGCGACGCGAACGCGGGTCACAGCTTCAGCGCACCGCGATAACGCACCTTCGCCTCGCCGTCGCCCCCATCTTTTTTATTGGAGACGAGCGTGCCAATGCGCATTGCCCGCTCGCCGCTTTCCTGAAACGCGTCGATCACGCGACCGGCGCATTTTTCCGAAACAATCGCGATCAATCCCAATCCGCAGTTAAAGGTGCGCAGCATCTCATGCTCTTCGATGCCAGCAGACCGCGACAGCCAACCGAACACCGCCGAGGGCGTCCATGACGACAGGTCAACCTCGGCATCCAAACCATCCGGCAGCGCGCGCGGCAGGTTTTCGGTGATGCCGCCGCCCGTGATATGGGCGAAACCTTTCACGCCGCCGGCGCGGATCGCTTCCAACCCGCTCTTTATATAAAGACGCGTCGGCGTCAGCAGCGCCTCGCCCAGCTTGCGCGAAGCATCGAACGGCGCGGGCGCGTCCCACGTCAGTCCCGCATCGCTCACCACCTTGCGCACCAGAGAATAGCCATTGGAGTGCACACCGCTGGAGGCCACACCGATGAGTACGTCGCCCGCCACCATGTCCCGCGTCTTCGGCAGAATCGCATGGCGCTCCACCGCGCCCACCGCAAAGCCCGCCAGATCGAAATCACCCTTGGCGTAGAGGCCCGGCATTTCCGCTGTCTCGCCGCCGATGAGCGCGCATCCGCTCTCCTTGCAAGCGCGCGCGATGCCTTCGATCACAACCGCCGCGTCATCGACCTCAAGTTTTCCCGTCGCGTAATAGTCGAGAAAGAACAGTGGTTCCGCGCCCTGCACGATGATGTCGTTTACGCACATCGCCACCAGGTCCTGCCCGATGCCGGCGAACAGCTTGGTGTCGATGGCGATCTTGAGCTTGGTCCCCACCCCATCGGTCGAGGAAACGAGGATGGGGTCCTTGAACCCCGCCGCCTTCAGGTCGAACAGCCCGCCGAAGCCACCGAGGTCAGCATCCGCACCCTTGCGGCGCGTCGCCTTAGCTGCTGGTGCAATGCGGTCCACCAGCGCGTCGCCGGCATCGATATCGACGCCGGAGTCCTTATAGGTGGTGCCGTTGCGGCCGGAGGTCATGGAATCTCAAGGGTGCGCGACCGCTCCGTTTAAGCAGGCCACCGCGGCATGACAAGGCACAAACTTGGCACAGGAGCGTCGTTTCCTGTGGCTTTCCAGCGCTTTCGCCAAAACGCCGGTCCACCTATATTGCGTCCGTTCTGAGGGTTTCCATGCGCCACGCTCTTCTTGCTGCCACCTTGGCTCTTCTGGCTTTCGTCCCCGTTTCGGCGGTGGCTGAGCCCGCCGATGCGTTCACCGTCACCAATATTCCCGTGGATGCGACGGCGGCTTCGGCGACCGAAGCCCAGACCATCGCCATCAATTCGGGCAAGGCGCGCGCCTGGCAGATGGTCCTCAAGAGGCTTCTGAAGCCGGAAGACGTCGCCAAGGTTCCGGCGCTGGACGATGTCGCGCTGACCCGACTGATTGCCAGCTACCTGCCGCAGGACGTGAAACGGTCGACCACGCGCTATGTCGCCAAGATGACCTATGCATTCAATCCGGCGGCAGTGCGCCATCTGCTGCGCTCCGTGAATATCGCTTATTCAGACGCGCAGGCCCATCCGATCCTGATTCTGGCGCTGTCCCCGCGCTGGGCCGGCCGCTCCCCTTGGGCCGCAGCTTGGGCGACGCCGCTCTATTCCCATGCAGCATTGCCGCTGGTGCTGCCTTATGGCGATACGCTGGATCAGAACACGTTGGCCGACACCGACATGAACACCACGACATGGCAGGACGTCGAGCCCTCGGCTTCGCGGGTGAAAGCCCAAGAAGCCGTGATCGCGCAGATCAATGCCGCGGGCGGGCAGACGATCGTGAAGCTGAAGCGGCTAGGTCTTGGCACGTCCCCGCCGATTCCCGACGTCACCGTGCCGGGAACGCCGCCGGGAAATCTGAAAGCGGTCGCCGCTGCAACTGCCGCCGCGATCACGTCGTATTGGAAATCGCGCACGGCCGTCGATTACGGCCATCGCAATCGCCTCACCGCCGAGGTGACCATCGACTCGCTGACGGCATGGGGAACGCTTCTTTCCCACCTGGGCGCGATCCCAACACTCACCGATGTCGCCGTGAACGCGATGGATATGGGCATGGCGCGCCTTACGCTCACTTATGTCGGCACAGCCGACCAGCTTCACGACAGCTTGGCGCAGCAGAAGGTCGATCTCACGCAGAAGTCGGCGGGCGGCACCTATACGCTGGCGCTGCAGGATGGCGACTCTACCGCGACGGCAGGGCAGTGAACGCTCTTCTGCGCAATATCCCCAACCTCCTGACTGCGCTGCGCCTTGCCGCGTCGCCCGCGCTTGTGGTGCTGCTTTGGCATGGCCATGACTATGAGGCGCTGATCGTGTTCGTTATCGCGGGGATCACCGACGCGCTGGATGGTTTTCTCGCCAAGCGGTTCAGCCTGGAGACGAGCTTCGGCCGTTATCTTGATCCCGCCGCCGACAAGCTTCTTATGCTCACATCTTTCGTTGCGCTCACCGTTCTTGGCGTAACGCCCGTGTGGCTCACCGCGCTGGTGATCACGCGCGATGTTTGTATCGTCATCGGCATCGGCCTTGCGCATCTGTGGGCGCTGCCGGTGCGGGTGACGCCGAGTTTCCTCGGCAAATGCAGCACCGCCGTGCAGGTGATCTATGTCGGTCTGATGTTGGTGCTGCTGACCTTCGATATCAACGCGCGCGTTCTGATCAATTTCGGCGAGATCGCGGTGGCGGCGTTCACTTTGGCGTCGGGCCTTGGGTATGCGCAGTTGTGGTTGCGGGCCGCGACGCATGCGCGCCGCACGGCCTGATCTTGCCCAGGCAGCTTCCCTTGCCGCTCGGTTCCCGCGTTGTCTTCACGCGCGAGGATTTCGTGCCATCGCTGGCGAGCGCGCCGGCACTGGCGTTCATCGATAGCTGGCCGTCATGGCCGGTGACGGCCGCGGCGCTGCATGGCCCGTCCGGTTCGGGTAAGTCGCATCTCGCCGCCATCTGGCATGCGCAATCGAATGCACAGATCGTTTCCGCGAGGGAATTGAGCGGCGGCTTCGCGCGTAATCCAGCGCTGCCGGTGATCGTCGAAGACGTGGACACATCGCATGTCAGTCCCACGCGCGATGCGGCGCTGTTCGGCCTGCTCGAACGCGCGCAAGCAACCGCGCCTGTTCTGCTCACGGGGCACGAACCGCCATCGGCCTGGAAAACATCGCTGCCCGATCTTGCGTCGCGCTTTTCCGCGCTGCTGGCCTTTCCGCTTTGGGCGCCGGACGACGAACTGCTCGCCGCCATCGCACGCAAGCTGTTCAACGACCGCCAACTGACCGTGCCCGATACCGTTATCGAACGGATGGTGAAATCGCTGGAACGAAGCCCCGCCGCGATACGCGATTTCGTGGCCAAGGCCGACGATCGCGCGCTGGCCGAGGGTAGGGCGATCAATCTGGCCCTAGTCCGGGAGATGCTGGCCGAGGCCGATCCACTGCCATGACACGGTAATGAATATCCTTTAGGATTCCGCGTCTCCCGCAGTATGGAACATGGCTAAACCTCGGTTACACATGGAAGAATCGGCTTCTCCGGCCCTCGGCGATTTGCCCTTGGACATTGCTGAAGCCGCGCCGGCTCCGGCCATCGACCTCACCTCGCCGGACCGCTTTGTGAACCGGGAGCTGTCTTGGCTCGCCTTCAACCGCCGCGTTCTGGAAGAGGCGCAGAATGCGCGCCATCCGCTTTTGGAGCGGCTGCGCTTTTTGTCGATCTCCGCCTCCAATCTCGACGAGTTCTACATGGTCCGCGTCGCGGGCCTCAAAGGCATGGTCGCCGCCGGAGTCGCCACGCCGAGCGATGACGGGCACACGCCCGCGCAACAGCTCGCGCGCGTGGAAGAAGTTGCGGGCAAGCTAATCGCCGATCAGCAAGCCATGTGGCCGAAGCTGCGCGTCGAATTGCGCGACGCCGGCATTGCTGTCATTTCACCCGATGAACTGACCGACGACGAACGCGCATGGCTCGAAAAGGAATTTCGCGAACAGATTTACCCGGTGCTGACGCCGCTGGCGCTCGATCCGGCGCATCCGTTCCCCTTCATCCCCAATCTTGGCTTCACGCTGGCGCTGCAACTCACGCGCAAGAAGGACGGCAAGACGGTCAATGCGCTGCTGCCGGTACCTACTCAGCTTCAGCGCTTCATCAAGCTGCCCGGCAGCAACGGCCATGTGCGCTTCATCGCGCTGGAAGATGTTTTCACGCTGTTTCTGAACAAAATCTTTCCCGGCTACACCTCGAACGGCGCGGGCCTCTTCCGCATCCTGCGCGACAGCGATGTGGAAGTGGAAGAAGAGGCGGAAGATCTCGTCCGCCTGTTCGAGACGCTACTCAAGCGTCGTCGCCGCGGCTCCGTCATCCATATGAAATGCGCCGCCGCCATGCCGGAAGCGTTACGCAATTTCATCGCCGACCAGCTCTCGCTCAAGCAATCCGAGCTCGTCATCGTGGATCACATGATGGGCATCTCGGACATGAAGCAGCTCATCGTGCCGGAGCGGCCCGACCTGCAGTTCAAGCCCTACAATGCGCGCTTCCCCGAACGCATCCGCGATCACGGCGGCGACTGCTTCGCGGCGATCCGGGCCAAGGACATTATCGTCCATCATCCCTTCGAGAGCTTCGATGTGGTGGTGCAGTTCCTGCGCCAGGCCGCCGCCGATCCCAACGTCGTCGCCATTAAACAGACGCTCTATCGCACTTCGTCCGACAGCCCGATCGTATCCGCGCTCATCGAAGCGGCGGAGGCGGGCAAGTCCGTCACCGCGCTAGTGGAGCTGAAGGCGCGCTTCGACGAAGCGGCGAACATCAAATGGGCGCGCGATCTGGAGCGCGCGGGCGTGCAGGTGGTCTATGGCTTCATCGAGCTCAAGACCCACGCCAAAGTCAGCCTTGTCGTGCGCCGCGAGAGCGGCCAATTGCGCACCTATGTGCATTTCGGCACCGGCAACTATCACCCGCAGACGGCGAAGGTTTACACCGATCTTTCGCTGTTCAGTGCCGATCCGGCGCTGGGCCGTGACGCCGCGCAACTCTTCAACTACATCACCGGCTATGCCGAGCCGACGAGCCTGGAGAAAATCGCGATCTCGCCGATCACTCTGCGCGGCCGCATCGTCGACTCCATACAGGAGGAGATCGTGCATGCGCAGGCCGGCAAGCCTGCCGCGATCTGGGCGAAACTCAATTCGCTGGTCGATTCCCATCTCATTGACGCGCTCTACAAGGCCAGCCAGGCCGGGGTCCAGGTCGATCTTGTCGTGCGTGGTATCTGCTGCCTGCGTCCCGGGGTTCCGGGCCTTTCCGACAACATTCGCGTGAAAAGCATTGTCGGCCGGTTTCTGGAACATGGCCGCATCGTTTGCTTCGGCAATGGGCATGGGTTGCCGTCGCCAAAGGCGAAAGTTTTCATTTCTTCCGCCGATTGGATGCCACGCAATCTCGACCGGCGCGTTGAATCGCTGGTGCCCATCGAGAATCCCACCGTGCACGAGCAAATCCTGGATCAGATCATGATTGCCCTGCTCAAGGATCAGGCACAAAGCTGGATCATGGGGCCGGATAACACTTATGTCCGCGACCCCAAGGCGATGGCCGAAGATGCGTTTTCCGCGCATACTTATTTCATGACGAACCCTTCGCTGTCCGGCCGCGGCCGCGCGCTCAAGATGGGCGACAAGAAACCTGTTTCCATCGCGAAGCGAGACTAGAATCATGGCGGCGCCGGCGACAGTAACGGCCGACCTTCGTGGGCCATCCTTTGCCTATGGCCGCAAGATCCGCGGCCCCGTCGCCATCGTCGACATCGGATCCAATTCCGTCCGCCTCGTCATCTACGAGAATTTTTCGCGCACGCCCGCCGTCGTTCACAACGAGAAAGCGATCTGCGCCATCGGTCGCAACATGGTCACGACCGGGCGGCTGAATGAGGATGGCATCGGACTGGCGCTGGAAGCCTTGGGCCGTTTTCGCATGCTGGCCGACGCGCATAAGGCGGAAATGCGCGACGCCGTCGCCACCGCCGCCGCGCGCGATGCCGCCAATGGCGGCGAGTTTGTGCGCAAGGCGGAAAGCTTGTGGGGCGGGCCGATCCGCATTCTCTCCGGCGAGGAGGAAGCGCGCCTCGCCGCGGAAGGCGTGCTCGCCGGAACGCCCGATGCCGACGGCCTCGTCGCCGATCTGGGCGGCGGCAGCCTCGATGTCGTCACGGTGCGCAAAGGCAAGACCGGGGCGGCGATGACGTTCCCGTTCGGCCCACTACGCCTGATGGACCAGTCCAAGGACGATCCGGACAAGGCGCGCAAGCTTGTCGATCGCGGCCTCGAAGGTTTGTCGCGGCTTGGCGATCTTACCGGCCGTTCGCTCTATGCCGTCGGCGGCGCATGGCGAAGCTTCGCGCGCATCGACATGGAGAACCGCAACTATCCGCTGCACGTGCTGCATGACTACGCGATCCCGCGCGGCCGCGTGCTCGATCTGTGCGACATCCTGAGCCGCCAGTCGAAAAAATCGCTCGATCTGATGAAGGTCGTCTCGCGCCGCCGCTCCGAAGCGCTGCCTTACGGTGCGGTCGTTCTGGAACGGCTCATGCTGGCGACGGGATTGAAAGATGTCGTCGTCTCCGCCTTCGGCGTGCGCGAGGGTCTGTTGTTCGCAGGGCTTCCGCAGGAAGAGCGCGAGAAGGACCCGCTGATCGAATTCGCCGCCGCCACCAACGCGCGCATCAGCCGCGCGCCCGGCCACGCCGAAGAGATGTACGAATGGATGTCGCCGCTGTTTCCCGGCGAAAAGGAGCCGGAGCGCCGCATCCGCGAAGCCATTTGCCTGTTTTCCGACATCGGCTGGCGCCGCCATCCGGACGACCGCGCCGTCGGCACGTTCAACCAGGTGGTGACTGCGCCCTTCGCCGGCGCCACCCATCGCGAGCGCGCGCTCATCGCCACCGCGATCTTCCACCGCTATTCCGGCGACGAGGATTTCCCGCGCGACATACACGCGCATGATCTTCTAAGCGAGGAAGACGACGCGCTTGCCCGCCGCGTCGGCTTGGCGGCACGGCTGGCGTTCTCCCTGTCGGCCTCGGCCGAGCGGGAATTGTCTTATTATCCGCTGCGCATGACGCCGACCCGCCTTCTGCTGGACGTTCCATCCCGCCGCCACCGCATTGCCGGGGACCCCGTGCAGAAGCGCCTGGGCGCTTTGGCGACTTTGGTGGAGCGCAAAGGCGAGATTTTGATCGGCTAAGGCCTTGTCGCCGCAGGGGTAAGGCGCTTTAACCCCGCGCAAGGCATCGGCATCCTATATAAGAGCCGGACGCCGCAGGAGAATCTCATGGGCACGCTCAGCATCTGGCACATTCTCATCCTCGTGATCGTGGCCCTGCTTCTGTTCGGCGGGCGCGGCAAGCTGTCCGACCTGATGGGCGATGTGGCCAAAGGCATCACCAGCTTCCGCAAGGGTTTGCGCGATAGTGAGAACGATCACGACGATCATCGCCCGCCGCCGACCATCACGGCGGATCGCGACAAGGATCAGGTCGGCCGCTAAGCCGCAGCGATGTTCGACCTCAGCTGGAGCCATATCCTCATCTTTCTGGTCGTGGCCCTGGTCGTGGTCGGGCCGAAGGATATGCCCCGCCTGCTGCGCATGGTCGGCCAATGGGTCGGCAAGGCGCGCGCGATGGCCAACGAATTCCGCAAAAGCTTCGACGAGATGGCGCGGCAATCCGAGTTGGATGAGTTGCGTCAGGAAATCGAAAATCTGCGCCGCGAGCGCCCGCTCTCCGAACTCGAAGCCGAGATGAACAAGCCGGTCGAGCCCGCGCCCCTGATGCGCCCGCTCGATCCGGGGCCGGCGATGGACGAACACAATCACGCTGTGGAAGAAGCGCCGCCGGAAGTTGCCGAACCGCCTGTGGCGCACGAAGCCAAACAATGAGCACCGCCGAGGACGAAGCCCATATCGAAGCGAGCAAGGCGCCGCTGCTCGATCATCTGGTCGAACTGCGCAAGCGCATCATCTGGTCGCTGGTCACGTTCGTGTTGTGCTTTATCGTCTGCTTTGCCTTCGCCAAATACATCTATGCCTTTCTCACATGGCCGCTGGCGAATGCGCTGAAAGGCCAGCCCAACGATCATCTGATCTACACCGCGCTCTACGAGACCTTCTTCACCTATGTGAAGGTGGGCATGTTCGGCGGGCTGTGCCTGGCGTTCCCCGTGGTGGCGACGCAGCTTTATCTCTTCATCGCGCCCGGCCTCTACAAGAACGAGCGCAAGGCGTTCCTGCCGTTCCTCATCGCATCGCCGGTGCTGTTCGTGATCGGCGGATCGTTCGTGTTCTTCGTGATGCTGCCCTTCGCCATTCATTTCTTCCTCGGCTATCAGACCGACAACGGCCCCGGCGGGCTCGGCATCCAGCTTCAGGCCAAGGTCAGCGACTATCTGGATTTCGTCACCGCGCTGATCTTCGCGTTCGGCCTGTGCTTCC
>DASXHQ010000023.1:0-11163 GCA_036488415.1 Rhizomicrobium sp. | reverse complement strand
GGTTCTGGGTGGGGTGTTCGGCAAGCCACCGCCGCGCGATGAGGCACACGAGAAAGCCATCGAAGCCTCCGAGACTGGCGACTGGCGCGAGATCGGCGGCATCACTGGCTGGTATGCTCACTTGGCCGAGCGTCTGACGCGCTATCCGGGCCGCGTGATCGCAGGCGCCGCCGCAATCGTCGTCGTGGTGGTGGGGCTTTTCATCGCGTTCAATCACGGCGTCGAGTTTTTCGTGAACACCGATCCGGACTTCGCCAACGTGCTGGTTTCGGCGCGCGGCAACCTTTCTGCGAACGAAAAGCGCGACATCGTCATGCGCGTCGAGAAGATTGTCGCCGGGGTGGATGGCATCGACTCGATCTATGCGACCTCCGGCGGCTCCAACCAGAGCCTGAATAACGACGGCGGCGTGCCGGTCGATAATATCGGCCGCGTCACGATCCAGCTGAAGGATTATCGCGAACGCCGCAAGGGAAGCGACATCCTGCAAACCGTCCGCGAGCGCACGGCGAACATTCCGGGTGTGCATGTGGAGGTGCGCGTGCCACAGAACGGCCCGCCAACCGGCAAGGACGTTATGATCGACGTGTCGTCTGACGACTATGCGTCGCTGGCGAGCGTCACGGCTGCCATCCGCAAGCATCTGGATACGCTGCCGGAACTGCGCGACGTTGAAGACACACGGCCACTGCCGGGCATCGAGTGGGATTTGCAGATCGATCGCACGGTCGCCAGCCGGTTCGGCGCCAACGCGCAAACCATCGGCACGGCGGTGCAGCTTGTGACCGATGGCGTCCTCGTCGGCGAATACCGGCCGGACGATTCCGACCAACAGGTCGATATCCGCGTCCGCTATCCGCAAGACGCGCGCGGTATCCATGCACTCGACACTGTGCGCATACCGACGCTCGCCGGCCTGGTGCCGGCCAGCACCTTCGTGAAAGTCGTGCCTGCGCAGCAGGTCAACTCCATCGAACGCGTGGATGCACACCGCGTCTATCACGTGCGCGCGAACATGAAGGTGCAGTGCACCGACAAGGTGAAAACTGAGTGCGTGGCTAAGCCCGTTCTGGCGAGCGCGGAAGTGGCAAAGCTGAAGGAATGGCTGCCCACGCAGAACTTCCCGCCCAGCGTGTTCGTGAAGTTCAAGGGCGCAGATGAGCAGCAGAACGAGTCCGGCAACTTCCTGGTCGAGGCCGCGTTCCTAGCGCTGTTCCTGATCGGCATTGTCCTTCTGGCGTTGTTCAACAGCTTCTATCATACCGGCCTGATCCTGATTGCCGTCGTGCTAGCGATGATCGGATCGCTGCTGGGCATGGTGGTGATGGGCCAGTCGTTCTCCATCATCATGACCGGCACCGGCATGTTGGCGCTGGCGGGCATCGTGGTGAACCACAACATCGTGCTCATCGACACCTTCCATCGCTTGCGCGACGCCGGGATGGAGCCGATCGAAGCGGTCATCCGCTCCAGTGCGCAGCGTCTGCGTCCGGTGTTTCTGACCACCGTCACGGCCATCGGGGGATTGATCCCGATGATGGCGGCGGTCGAGATCAATTTCTGGACGCGTCAGGTCACCATCGGCGGCCCGAACGGCATGATGTGGGTTCAGCTTTCCACCGCCATCGTGTTCGGCCTGGGCTTCTCCAAGATGATCACGCTGGGACTGGTGCCGGCGATGCTGGCGCTGCCCTATCGCTGGCGCGAGCGCCGCGCGCGCAAGCATGGCGGCACGGGCGGTCATGGGATTTCCGACAATGTGGTGGAAGCCATGAACCGCCGCCGCGCCGAACGCGAAGCCGCCGAATAACTATTCGGCAGCAGCGGATGTGGTGCGCGCCACGCCGGGGGCCACATCCGGATCGCTCTCGACTTCCTTGAGCTTCTCGCGCGCGGCTGCTGCTTCCTTCTGCTTGTTCCACATCGACGCGTAATGGCCGCCCAGTGCCAGCAGTTGCGCATGCCGTCCGCGCTCGATGATCTCGCCGTGATCCAGCACCAGGATCTCATCGGCGTCGATCACCGTGGACAGCCGATGCGCGATGACGAGCGAGGTGCGATTGCGGGAGACTTCCTGCAAGGCGCCCTGAATTTCCCGTTCCGTGCCGGTGTCGAGCGCGCTGGTGGCTTCGTCCAGCAACAGGATCGGCGGGTTCTTGAGAATGGTGCGGGCGATGGCGACGCGCTGCTTTTCGCCACCGGAAAGCTTCAGCCCGCGTTCGCCAACCATCGACTCGTAACTCAGCGGAAGTTCGCGGATGAACGGATCGATCTGCGCCATGCGCGCCGCATCCTTGATTTCGGCTTCCGTAGCGCCGATGCGGCCATAGGCAATGTTGTAGCGGACCGTGTCGTTAAACAGCACCGTGTCCTGCGGAACGATGCCAATTTTTTCGCGCAACGACGCCTGCGTAACATCGCGGATGTCCTGACCGTCTATCGTCACCGAACCGCTCTTGATGTCGTAGAAGCGGTAGAGGATGCGGCTGATGGTGGATTTTCCAGCGCCGGATGGCCCCACGACTGCGACCGTCTTTCCTGCCGGCACCGTGAAGCTGATGCCCTTGAGCACGATGCGCGCCGGCTCATAGGCGAACACGACGTTCTCGAACTTGATCTCACCGCCGGTGACGACAAGCGGCTTGGCATCCGGCTTGTCTTTCACTTCCTGCGGCTGATGCAAAAGGCGGAACATGGCGTCCATGTCCACCATCGCCTGCGTGATCTCGCGGAACACAGTGCCCAGGAAGTTCAGCGGCACATAGAGCTGCATCAAGATCGCGTTTGCCATCACGAAATCGCCGATCTGGAAGCGCCCGGCATGGATGCCGATCACGGTCAGCATCATCACGATGCCCATGCCCACGGCCACAATCACGGCCTGCCCGGTGTTGAGGACCGACAGCGACAACTGCGCCTGGATCGAGGCGCGGGAAAATTTCTCCATCGATTTGTCGAAGCGCTTGGTTTCGTGCGCTTCGTTGTTGAAATATTTCACTGTCTCATAGTTGAGCAGGCTGTCCACCGCCTTGGTGTTCGCATCCTGATCGGACTGGTTCATGTCGCGGCGGAATTGAATGCGCCAGCGCGTCACGGCATAGGTGAACCAGGAATAAGCGCCAACCATGGCCAGCGTGACCAGGGTGATCGCCAGATCCAGTTTCAGCACCATGATGACGCTGAAGATGATGAGCTGGAATAATGTCGGAAAGATATTGAACGCCGCGAAGGAGAGCAGCGTATCGATCCCCTTGGTGCCGCGCTCGATGATCCGCGACAGCCCGCCTGTCTTGCGCTCCAGATGAAAGCGCAGGCTCAGCGTGTGGACATGGGCGAATGTGGAGACGCCAACATCGCGCAGCGCATGATATTGCACTTTTGCGAAGATGCCGTCGCGAAGCTGGGCAAAGGCTTGCATGAGGATGCGCGACAGCACATAGCCTCCGACCAGCGCCAAGGTCGACATCACGGCAATGGTGTAGGCAGGCTTCTGTGCGAGCTGGTTGGTGATCCAGCCCATGAACAGAGGAAAGGCCGTTGTCGCCACGATTGCGAGGACCAGGCAGATCGATGCGAGGAAGACGCGGAGCTTCAGATCGGGCCGTCCCGTCGGCCACAGATAGGGCAGCAGCATCCACAGCGGGCGCAGTGTCAGCCCGCCTTCGCCTTTTTCCTCCACGAGGCTATTTCCGGCCATAGAATCAGTTACCCATATTTGCGCCGCCGAAGACGAGGAAGCCCAGAAGCAGCGCGGCGGCCGCGATCAGGGCAAGAATGACAAGCGGACGCTTCACGGAAATGCCTCACGGGAACGCATAGGATAGAAAACTGTTTAGGTATGCCTGCGCCCGCCTGCAATCCCTTCGGCGGATGGTGCGTTATGCTCCTGACATAACCCTGGATCAGACATGGACAAGACCAAGCGAACCATATGCGTTTTCTGCGGTTCCTCGATGGGAAGCAGTGAGGCCTTTGCCGAGGCAGCGCGGGAAACCGGACGGCTGATTGCGGCGCGGGGCCATGTGCTGCTGTTCGGCGGCGGCGGGCTTGGCCTCATGGGGATCACCGCGCGGGCGGCGCGCGATGGCGGCGCGCCGGTGACGGGAATTCTGCCGGACTTCCTGCGCCATCTGGAGCCGCCGCTGGCGCAGGGCGAAACGGTGCGCGTGGTGCCAGACCTTTTCCGCCGCAAGGACGACATGATGGCCTCGTCCGATGCGTTCATCATCCTGCCCGGCGGAATGGGAACGCTGGATGAGTTCTTCGAGGTCGTCACCTCGGCCCAGCTTAGCGTTCACCGCAAGCCGATCGTCCTAATCAACACCAACGGCTATTACGCGCCGCTGATCGCGCTGATAGAGCATGTGGTGCGCGAAGGCTTCGCCAAGCCTGCTTCGCTGGAACTCTATCGCGTGGCGGCGACACCCGAAGAAGCCATCACGATGATCACGCAGGCTCTGGATTCGTGATCGGCTCTTTGGTGCGGCTGAGATAACTGTCCAGCGAGACGATCAGAAGCGCGATCCAGACGAAGCCGAAGGTGATCATGTCCACCTTCGAGAAGGTTTCGCCGAAGCCAAAGATCGCCAGCAGCAGCGTGATCGACGGCGAGAGATATTGCAGGAAGCCCAAAGTCGAGAGCCGGATGCGCCGCGCGCCGGCGGCGAACAAGGCCAACGGTAATGCGGTGAGCGGACCGCCGAAGATCAGCAACGCATCGCGCTTGATATTCGGCGATGGGAACGCGCCGCCGTGGCCCGACCAGTACCAGATCAACCCTGCCGTGATCGGCAGCAGCACCCAGGTCTCGATGGTGAGGCCATCCAACGAATCCACCGGCGTCAGCTTGCGGAAGTAACCGTAGAAGCCGAACGACAGCGCCAACACCGGCGCGATCCACGGGAAGTGACCCAACTCGAAAGACTGGATCACCACCGCAATCGTCGCCAATCCGATGGCCACCATGCGCATCCGCGAGATGTGTTCGCCGAAAAGCGTGACACCCAGCGCAATTGAGATCAGCGGGTTGATGTAATAGCCGAGGCTGGCTTCCACCAATTGCCGCGTGGCGACGCAATAGATGTAAACGCCCCAGTTGATGCTGATGAGGACGCTGGTCAGCGCCAAGGTCGCGAACAGGCGCGGTGAACGGACGATATGCATCAACTCCGGAAGCCGGCCACGCGCCAAAGCGAGAAGGCCCACGATCAAGGCACACCAGAAAATCCGATGAACGGTGAGCTGGAACGGCGGCACCGCATCCAGCAGCCGCCAATAGAGCGGCATGATTCCCCAGAATGCGTAAGAGAACGCGGCGAACAAAATGCCGGCGGTATCGTCTTTGGTGTGATGTGGCGCGCTCATGAATTTCTATTTAGCGGGTCGCGCGCCAAAAGCACCGGAGACAAACATCGTAACGGCCATGCATCTAGCGCGCGTGGTCACGAAATAGTTTGTAACAAATCGAGTCCGTCAGCGCCTCGAAGCTCGCATCCACGATGTTGGGCGAGACGCCGACGGTGGACCAGCGGTTACCCTTGCCGTCCGCGCTTTCCACCATCACGCGCGTTACCGCTTCGGTGCCGCTCGTGAGGATGCGCACCTTGTAATCCACCAGGCCCAGATCGCTGAGCGCGGCGGAATACTTGCCGAGGTCCTTGCGCAGCGCATCGTCCAGCGCGTTTACGGGGCCGTTGCCGGTGCCGACATTGTGGAAGATCTCGCCGTCGATCTTCAGCTTCACCACCGCTTCGGAAACGGTGACGAGATCGCCGCGCGCATCGTGGCGGCGCTCGACAATCACGCGGAAGCTTTCGACATCGAAATAATCCGGCACATCGCCCAGCGCGCGGCGGGCCAGCAATTCGAACGAGGCTTCGGCGCCGTCGTAGGCATAGCCCAGAAATTCGCGTTGCTTCACGTCTTCCAGAAGGCGCGAGACGCGCGGATCGTTGGCTTCGACGTCGATCCCGGCATCGGCGAGGCGGACCATGAGATTGGAGCGGCCGGCCTGATCGGACACCAGGATCTTGCGCGCATTGCCCACCGACTCCGGCTTCACATGCTCATAGGTGCGCGGGTCTTTCGCCACCGCCGAAGAATGCAGCCCGCCTTTGTGCGCGAAGGCCGACGGTCCGACGTAAGCGGCGTGACGGTTGGGTGCGCGATTCAATATCTCATCCAGAAGCCGCGACACCGAAACCAGATGCGTGAGTTGTTCGGCGCAGACACCGATTTCGAACTGCGCGGCGTAAGGTTCTTTCAGCAACAGGTTCGGCAGCAGCGAGCAGAGATTGGCGTTACCGCAGCGCTCGCCCAAGCCGTTGAGCGTGCCCTGGATCTGCCGCGCGCCGCCACGGATCGCCGCGAGGCTGACCGCGACGGCCTGTTCGGTGTCGTTGTGGGCATGGATGCCGAGCGCCGCGTTCGGCAGCTTCGCTTTCACTTCGGAGACGATGCGATAGACATCCTCCGGCATGGTGCCGCCATTGGTGTCGCACAGCACCAGCCATGCCGCGCCATTGTCCGCTGCGGCTTTCAGGCATTGCAGCGCGTAATCGGCGTTCGCCTTGTAGCCGTCGAAGAAATGTTCGGCGTCGAAGAGGGGCTCGCGGCCTTTCGCGCGCACCGCGGCGATGCTTTGCGCGATATTGTCGATGTTCTCGCCGCGCGGAATCTCCAGCGCCACATCGACGTGGAAATCCCAGGTCTTGCCGACAAGGCAGATCGCATCCGCCTTCGCGTCCAACACCGCCGCCAGCGACGGATCGTTCCCGGCGCTGCGGCCGGAGCGTTTCGTCATCCCGAAGGCGACGAACTTCGCGTGGGCGAGCGGCGGGCGCTCGGCGAAGAAGGCGGTGTCTGTCGGGTTCGCGCCCGGCCAGCCGCCCTCGATGTAATCCAGCCCCAGTCTGTCCAGCGACAGCGCGATCTGGCGCTTGTCCTCCACCGAGAAGTCCACGCCCAGCGTCTGCGCGCCATCCCGGAGGGTCGTGTCGAAGAGAAAGAGGCGTTCGCGGCTCATGACGCCGCCTCGCCGAATTGAAGTAAAGTTTTTGGGGTTTGGTTTCTTATCTCCGTGTATGGGGCGGTGGCCAGCCAGGCCCAAGATGTTGAGAGTTTTTTTTCAAAATAGCAGGGTACCCCCCCTCCCCCCTCTCCTCCCTGGCGGCGAAGGCGCACAAAGCCGCCGCGCGAAGCGCGTCGGGCAGGAAGTCTGAAATGGGGGCGATTTGGGGCATTTTGGGAGGATAAGCCCAAAATTGGAACATAGCAAGAACTATTTTGAGGGGTAGGAGTCTGTAATTTCAATGGGTTAGAAAAACCCTGTGAGGCCTGAATGTGTGGAGAGGCCCCCTCACCCTGCGCGCATACGCTGTCGCTATGCGCCCCCCTAAAGGGGGCGAGGGTGAATCCATTAGAAGCCCTCGCCCCCACGAATGTGGGGGAGAGGGTTGGGTGAGGGGGTGGGAAAGGCGAACTCACCTCTTCACCTCCCACGTCGTGCCTTGTGGGCCGTCCTTCAGCACGATGCCTTGGGCGAGAAGTTCGTCGCGGATGCGGTCGCTCTCCTTGAAGTCCTTCGCCTTGCGCGCGGCGTTGCGGGCGGCAATCTTGGCTTCAACACGAGCTGTCAAGTCTGCCTCGACATCCGCACCGGTCTTGTTTCCAACGAAAACTACGCCTGCTTCATTTATCTTAATAACAAATCCTTTTTTTGCGAGGTCATCGAGTAACTTGGATGATCGTACTTCAAAGGACGTTGAGCTAGGAGCGGCGTTAGCAACAGCGGCGCGATAGGAGATAACCTCTTTCTCTTCCACATCACTAATTTGCGGGCCACTTTCATAAGTATTTGCAGCAAATCCCAGATCGAAATAGCCGGGTTTGTTCAAGTTTCTAAATCCGAGAAAAACGCCTGTCGCCGCGAAATCTTCAACAGGATATTTTCCTGCTTTGGATTGTTGATACAGCACATCTAAGCGGGAAAGAGCCATGTGCGTATTCAAATTATCCGAAAGCTCCTCTACCAATTTGGAGTCGACTGAACCGTTGAGTTTCAAAAGGTCGACGTCTTCGCCCAACTCAAGAGCAATTAGCTCAGACCAAGATCTTAGATCAGTCATGGCTCGAACCATGCCGTCATGCGTCCAATCCATTGGTTGATTGTAATTCGTACGCAGCATGTTCAATCGTAATGCATCGCCAGGCCAGCTATCCAAAAGCTCACGTATCGTGACGAAGTTGCCGAGGCTCTTGGACATCTTTTCGCCTTCCACGTTCAGGAAGCCGTTGTGCATCCACACTTTCGCGAGCGGGTGATCGTGATGCGCGCCTTCGCTTTGCGCGATCTCGTTTTCGTGGTGCGGGAAGACCAGATCGATGCCGCCGCCGTGAATGTCGATGGTGTCGGTCTTCGGGAACGTCGATTGAATCATCGCCGAGCATTCCAGATGCCAGCCGGGACGGCCGCGGCCCCACGGGCTATCCCAGCCTGGCGTGTTGGCATCCGACGGTTTCCACAACACGAAATCCATCGGGTTCTTCTTGTAGGGCGCCACGTCCACGCGCGCGCCGGCGATCATGTCGTCGGTCGAGCGGCGCGAAAGCTTGCCGTAGTCGGGCTTGGACGAGACATCGAACAGCACATGCCCCGCCGCTTCATAGGCGTGGCCGTTTCCGATCAGCGTCTTCGTCATCGCGATCATCGGTGCGATGTTCTCGGTCGCGCGCGGCATGGCGCTCGGGGCCAAGCAGCCAAGCGCTGTCACGTCGTCGCGATAGACGCCATAGGTTTCTTCGGTGAGTTCGCGCACCACATCGAGGATCGGCACGTTGCGGTCGCCGCGCCGCTCCAGCGCGCGCGCGTTGATCTTGTCGTCGATGTCCGTGATGTTGCGGACGTAAGTGACGTGATCCGGTCCATAGACATGGCGCAGCAGCCGGAACAGCACATCGAACACGATGGCCGGGCGCGCATTGCCGATATGGGCGTAGTCGTAAACCGTCGGCCCGCACACATACATGCGCACGTTCGTGGGATCGAGAGGCGCAAAGTCCTCCTTGGTGCGGGTGAGCGTGTTGTAGAGGCGAAGCGTGGTCATGGCGGTCTTCTTAGCGTGATTTGCGGCTTACCCCCACCCGAAGCACTTCGTGCTTCGACCTCCCCGCAAGGGGGAGGTGAAAAATGGCGCTTCGTTTAACCTCCCCCTCGCGGGGAGGTCGGCGAGCGAAGCGAGCCGGGTGGGGGGAACTAGCGATGTGGATGAGCAACAGGGTTTTCGCGGCGGTCAGCCGCAAATCGAAATCGGACAAATCTGGCGGACAAAACTCACGCCGTTTTCCCTTCGAGGCGCGCGAGGGTTTTCGCGCGGCCCATAGTTGGTAGCAACTTCTTCACCCTAAGTCCACTTCAAGGGTTTATTTGCGCACTATTCTGAACAACTCTGCTTTGATCAGTCTGGCCGGGGGAAGTCGAAATGAGCTTTTTTGAAGCCGTGAGAACCTGCTTCTCTAAGTTTGCAGATTTCACCGGGCGCGCTCGACGTTCCGAGTATTGGTATTTCTTTCTCTTCGCGGTTCTTCTTCAAATCGCCGCCCGCATATCGGATGCGATCTTCTTTCCTGCCACTATGCATGCCCTGAGGCTGAGATTTACCGGGCCTGTTACGGGAATCGAACTGCTCGTACTTTTGCTACCCGGTTTAGCGGCAGTAACTCGCAGATTGCACGATACTAGCCGTTCGGGTTGGTGGATCGTTGGCTATTTTTGCCTCTACATTGCGATCGCGGCGATTACCATTTTTGCCGCCCTCCACATTGGATATTGGGCGCTCTCTGGTCTCGCTTTTGACGTCGCACTCATTATTGGTTTTTGGGTTATCTTGGCGTTGCCCGGTACGTCCGGAGCCAATCGTTACGGACCCGATCCGTTGGTACAGCCCAAAGCGAATCCCAGCTAAGCCGTCTCGCCGTTGAGCCGCGCCAACACTTTCTCCCGCCCGATCAGCGGCAGCAGCTTCTTCATTTCCGGTCCACTTTCGCGGGCGGTGAGCGCCAGGCGGAGCGGATGGAAAAGGTCGCGGCCTTTCTTGGCGGTCGCGGCGGAAACGGATTTGGTCCACTGCCCCCAGGTGTTTTCGTCCCACGGTTCGGTGGGGAGAAGCTCTGCGGCTTTGGCGGCAAATGCTGCGTCTTCGATCACCGGCGTCACGCTGCCGGTGACGAGCGTGGCGAGATCGGCGGCGTCGGCGAGGCGGGTGACGTTGTGCTTGATCGCATCCCACAAGGCTTCGCTGTCGATGCCGAGTGCGGCGAGGCGATCGGCCACCGCCGCGTAAGGCAGCGCGTGCAGCAGCTTGGCGTTGAGGCCGTCCAGCTCCTTGGGATCGAAATGCGCGGGCGCGCGGCCGATCTTGGAGAAATCGAATTCTTCCGCCAGCACATCCAGCGACGGACGCAATTCGATGGCGTCGGAGGTTCCGGTTTTGGCGAGATAGGAGGCGAGCGCCAGCGGCTCGATTCCGTTTTCGCGGATTTCGCGCAGCGACAGCGAGCCGATGCGCTTGGAGAGCGCCTCGCCGCCCGCGCCGATGAGCAGCGGGAAATGCGCGAAGGCCGGCACCTTGGCGCCGAGGGCTTCGAAGATTTCGATCTGCGCGGCGGTGTTGGTGACGTGATCCTCGCCGCGGATGATATGGGTGATCTTAAAATCGATATCGTCCACCACCGATGTCGGCGTGTAGAGGAAGCGGCCATCCTCGCGGATGAGCACCGGATCGGAGAGATGCGCGGTGTCGATCTCGACATCGCCGCGCATCAGGTCGTGCCATTTCACTTTGCTTTGCGAGAGCTTGAAGCGCCAATGCGGCTTGCGGCCCTCCTTCTCCAGCTTCGCGCGATCCTCGGCGGTGAGCTTCAGCGCGGCGCGGTCGTAAACCGGCGGCTTGTGCATCGCGATCTGGCGCTTGCGGCGGCGATCCAGTTCGTCGGCGGTTTCATAGGCGGGATAAAGATGGCCGCTGGCTTTGAGCGCTTCGACCGCGCGGACATGGGCATCGGCGCGCTCGATCTGGCGGGCGAAGATGTCGTGCGTCAGGCCGAGCCATGTGAGATCTTCGAGGATCGCCGCTTCATATTCCGGCTTGCTGCGCTCGGTGTCTG
>DASXHQ010000002.1:0-33790 GCA_036488415.1 Rhizomicrobium sp. | reverse complement strand
CCCGTTTCTTAACCGCTGTTTAAGCGCATGCCGGTACGGTTGCGCGAGCCGTTTCAGGATGGGCCAATGGCCAAGGCACAATTTCATAAGAACCAGCGCGTCTATGTGAGGCCGGTAGGAACATGGGCGCTTGTGGAGCGTGTACTCCCGCATTGGACCAAGGGTCTCGATGAGCCCCTGCGCGTCTTCTACGACGTTGGTCTGGGACGCGAATTCGCAGCCGAAGAACTGCAGGCCGAGACGCCGGTTGCGGAAGACAAGAATATCGGCAGCGAGAACTGGCGCATCGTTCGCGCCCGCAACAAATGGCAGCCCGCGGAAGACTGCGCGCGCCATCCGGTGCCAGGCACCTTCCCTGTCGTCATCACCGGCGATGCGGAATGGGGCGGCTGGCGCGTGCCAGGCGCCGAATACGATCTCGACCCCACGAAGGTGGAGCGCCAGGCCCGCATGATCGCCAACGCCCCGCGTCTCGTGGAATTCGCAAACAGCCTTGTCGAGTGGGCGCGCAAATCCGGCGAAGAGATGCCGACCGCGCTGGTCGAACTGGCGCATTCCGCGCAGGACCTCCTCACCGCCGTCAACGAAGGCGAGTAGTTCAAATCGCCTCCTTACGAGGAGGTGATTGGGCGCGAATCTGTTTTACTCCCGCCATGTGCGGGAAATTCACGCAAAAGCCGGAATGGTCGGGCGTCACCACGCTCGAGGAATTGATCGCGGGCGCGGAAAGCGGCGCGCGGCCGGTGGAAACGATCACGCCGATGCGCGCGGCCGAAGTGATCCGGTTGAACGCGGCGGGCAAGCGCGAAACGGCGCGGATGCGCTGGGGCTTCGTGCCGTCGTCGGCGGACGATGCGAATGTCGGCACCAAATTCATTCACGCCCGCGCGGAGACCATCGATCAGAAACCGACTTATCGCGACGCCTTCCTCAAACGGCGCGGCTTGATCGCGGTCGAAACCTTCAACGAAGGCGAGGAGATTTCGCCCTCGAAGACGATTCAATATGTGATCTCGCCAAAAGACGGGAAGCCGCTCGCCATTGCCGTGATCTGGGAAGCCTGGATGCACGGGCCGGTGCCTCTTCTTTCTTTTGCGATGGTGACGACGCCAGCCAATGCCCTGATCGGCAAAATCACCGACCGCATGCCCGCCGTGCTGCCGCCCGAATATTGGGCCAAATGGCTCGGCGAGGAACCGGCGACGGCGGAAGAGCTGAAGGCACTTCTTGTTGCGGCCGAAGGTGATTGGGACATGGCGCAAGCAAAGAAAACCGAGCCACCCAAAAAAATTTCCGCGCAAGCCAGTTTGTTTTAAGTGATTGAATGGGTTATCTTTATTTCCTAGTAGATAAGAATATTTCGTGCATCATGGAAAAATAATAGGATAATTGCCTTGACACCGTGACGGTGGCTGCGTACATTCTTTCCAACTCTGGAATTGCGCCCAAACGGCAGTTGGTTCCGGAAATTTTCCAAAAATTGAAATCCGAAAGCGCCATACAAGGCGCTATACCGGCTTTCGCCCTGTTCAGGACAGATCATGCGCACCGAAGAACCGCACGCCATTCACCTCAAGGACTACCGCCCGAACGATTACCGCATCGACGAGATCGCGCTGACCTTCGACCTCGATATGGAAAAGACCCGCGTCAGCGCGATCAGCGAGGTGCAGCGTCAGGGCACGGATGGCGCGCCGCTGGTTCTGAACGGCGAGCATCTTGCGCTCGTGTCGGTCACGCTGAACGGAAAGACACTCGCGGAATCCGACTACAAGAAAGACGACACGACGCTGACGATTCCCAATGTGCCGGAACGCTTCACGCTCAACATCGTCACGGAGTTCTCGCCCGGCGCCAACACGGCGCTGTCCGGCCTGTACAAGGCGGGCGATATCTTCTGCACGCAATGCGAGGCCGAAGGTTTCCGCCGCATCACCTATTTCCTCGACCGGCCCGACAATCTGGCGATCTACACCACGCGCATCGAAGCCGACAAAGCGAAATATCCGGTGCTGCTGTCGAACGGCAATCTCGTCGAAAGCGGCGATCTGCCGAATGGCCGGCATTTCGCGGTGTGGAACGATCCGTTCAAGAAGCCCTGCTATCTCTTCGCGCTGGTCGCGGGCGATCTGGGCGTTCTGCGCGACAGCTTCACCACGATGTCCGGCCGCAAAGTGGATCTGGCCATCTATGTCGAGCATGGCAACGAGCCAAACGTTACCTACGCGATGGATTCGCTCAAGCGCGCGATGCGGTGGGACGAAGAGGCTTATGGCCGCGAATACGATCTGGACATCTTCATGATCGTTGCCGTCTCCACCTTCAACATGGGCGCGATGGAGAACAAGGGCCTCAACATCTTCAACGACAAGCTGTTGCTCGCCTCGCCGCAAACCGCGACCGATGATGACTATGGCCGCATCGAAAGCGTTGTGGCGCATGAGTATTTCCACAACTGGACCGGCAACCGCATTACCTGCCGCGACTGGTTCCAGCTTTCGCTGAAGGAAGGCCTCACCGTCTTTCGCGATCAGGCATTCTCCGCCGATATGCGCTCGCGGCCCGTCAAGCGCATCGAGGACGTGAAGATGCTCCGCATGCGGCAATTCGTGGAAGACGCCGGTCCCCTCGCCCACCCTGTGCAGCCGCAGAGCTATATCGAAATCGACAATTTCTATACTGCTACGATTTACGAGAAAGGTTCCGAAGTCATCGGCATGCTGAAAACGCTGGTCGGTGACGAAGGCTATCGCAAGGCGACCAATCTTTATTTCGACCGCCATGATGGGCGGGCCGCGACCGTCGAAGATTGGGTGGAGTGCTTCGAGGACTCTTCCGGCCGCGATCTTTCGCAATTCCGCCTCTGGTACCGCCAGGCGGGCACGCCCACTGTCGAAGCCGATGGTCACTACGATGCGGCGAAGAAGACCTATACGCTAAATTTAAAACAGTCGCTCTACCCAACGCCAGGTCAGCCGGAGAAGAAGCCGATGCACATTCCCGTGCGCTTGGGCCTTGTCGGCCAGAGCGGACGTTCACTGCCGCTGACACTCGAAGGCGAAAACGCCACCGGTCCGGAAGAGCGCGTGGTCGAACTTACCAACGCGCAACAGACCTTCACCTTCGTCGATGTGCCCGAGCCGCCGCTGCTGTCGATGGGCCGCCGCTTCTCCGCGCCGGCCCATTTCAAAGCGCCAATGAATCGCCAGTCGCGCGCCGAACTGATGGGCCACGACGCCGACGCCTTCAACCGCTGGGAAGCCGGCCAGGCGCTCGCCACCGAATTGCTGCTGGAGATGTCGGGCGCCGCGAAATCCGGCGCAACGCCGAAAGCCGATCCGATCTATCTGGAAGCGGTCGGCGAAGTCCTCATCCACGCCGACGACGATCACGCCTTCGCCGCGCAGATGCTGGTGCCACCGCTGGAAAGCGAAATCGCGCTCAAGATGACGCCCGCCGATCCCGATGCCATCAACATCGCCCGCGTCGCGCTCATCCGTTCGGTGCAGGCCGTTCACGCCAACACCATCGAGCGACTCTATCATTCTCTCGACAGCGCCGGTGAATTCTCGCCGGATGCGGAATCCGCCGGCCGTCGCGCGCTGCGCAATGTGCTTCTGCGCTATCTGACGTCTGCAGACGATGAAGCCGCGGCAGAACTCGCCGACGTGCACTATCGCAAAGCGACCAACATGACGGACATGGTTGCGGGCCTTGCAGCCCTGTCGCGCAACGAATCCGAAAAGCGCAGAGCGGCGTTCACGCATTTCCACGATCGCTTCCCCAACAATCCGCTGGTTGCCGACAAGTGGCTGAGCCTGCAGGCGGGCTCGCCCCTGCCGCACACGCCGGATCGCGTGCGCACATTGTTGGGCAAGATCGACATCAAGAATCCCAATCGCGTGCGCGCGCTGGTGGGCGCCTTCGCCGGCAATCATCTGCGCTTCAATGCCGCCGACGGTTCGGGGTATCGCGTTGTCGGCGAGACCGTTCGCGCTTTGGACTCGATCAACCCGCAAGTCGCCGCCCGCATGGCCGGCGCCTTCGAAAACTGGCGGCGCTACGACGAAAACCGCCAAAAACTTATGAAAGCCGAGCTGGAAGCTGCGCTGAAGCTGCCCAACGTGTCGCCCAACCTGTTCGAGGTCGCCTCGAAGATGTTGGGATAATATTCGACACGGACTCCGCGATTCGTATCATCGGTGTGAAACGAATCAGTCGGGGTGCGTTAGTAGCGCATATCATGGCGCAAGCGCGGGCAGCCCACGGATCATCCGGAACCCTGACACGTCCCGTGTCCGGCGCTCTCGGAAGACTGACGCGCAATGTCCGCGTGATCGTTGTCCTGTCGGTCGTTCTCATAACCGGGAGCTTCGCCTCCGCCGCCGCCATCCAGATGCGGCTCGACCGTAGCCGCGCACTCGATCAGGCTGCCTATTTGGAATCCCGACGCGCCGCGCAAGTCGCCACCGACTTTGCAGCGACGCTGGAGCGCTATGTTGCGCTTGGCGCTGCCTTCGCCAATTCAACGGAAACGGCGGAAACATCGGCCGCGCTGTCGGAAGTCGGCGGCACGGCGCTTCGCAACATCGCCATCCTCTCGCGGGACGGCCAGCTACAGTACGAGATGAAGAGCAATCCCAGCGCCTTCCTGCCCTTGCCCGCGACGGCATGGGCGGATGCGCTGCGCCATCGCGCGATTCTGCCCAGCCGCGATGGCGCGACGACGATCATCGCCTTCGCCACCGGCGACAAGATGGTCGCCATGCAACTCGACATGCGCGCCATCGTGCAACCGGCGAGCATGGAAGAAACCGTGATCGCTACCCGCGACGGACAGTTGCTGGCGCTCGGCAGCGGCTGGAAAGATGTGCCGCCGATGGCCGCGCTGGCGACGGACTCGCCGCAGGCCCGCGTGGTCGATCTGCCGGACGAGAATCGCCTTGTCGCGCTATCGCCGGTGCCGAACTGGTCGGCCAGCGTCGGCGCTTCGGTGGAAACGGGAGAAGCACTCGGCGCCTGGTATGGCGCGCTGCCGCTTTATTTCTTCTTGATCTTCGGCCCGTCACTGGCAGGCGCCGGTCTCGCCGTCGTCTTCGTGCGCGAATTCGAGAAACGCGCCAAGACCGCCGAAGCGATGAAGAACCTGCGGTCGGTAAAACCGGACGAAGCAAAGCTGCGGATCCGCCTCGCCGAAGCCGAGCGCCGCGCCATCGAGGCCAATCGCGCCAAGACCGCGTTTATCGGCCACATGAGTCATGAACTGCGCACGCCGCTGAACGCGATCATCGGATTTTCGGAGGTGATCGAGCGCGGCGTGTTCGGCCCGCCGGGCCATCCGAAATATGTCGAGTATGCGCGGGACATCAGTGCCGCCGGCCGTGCGCTGCACGACAAGATCGGCGACATCCTCGACTTCGCGGATATGGAAGCGGGACGGCACGCGCTTAACATTGGCATTGTCGATATCGCCGGCGTTGTGCGCAATGTGGTGACCGATATGGCGGGCCGCGCGCTCCTGCGACGCGTTAAGTTGACGGTCGCGCTGCCGGAAAGCGCCCATGCGCTCGCCGACGCATCCGCCGTGAAGCGGATCGTCGCGAACCTGCTGAGCAACGCTTTGCAATACACGCAGGACGATGGCGCCGTGCGCATCCAGCTACGCAGTCAGGGCGAGGCCGTCATCGTCACTGTGCGCGACAACGGATTGGGTTTCTCGCCCGGCGAAATGGAGAAGGCCGGCAACGCCTTCCTGCGCTTCGACCGCGCTGGCGCCGTCACCGGCAACGGATTGGGCCTGGCCATCTGCAACGCGCTTGCGCGGCGGATGCACGGCGTCGTGCAGATCAGCAGCCGCCACGGCGAAGGCACGATCGCCGAGCTTCGTCTGCCACGGGCCTGAGAGCTTAACCGGCGGTTAACCGAGGTTAACCACACTGGCATTGAAAAGATGCGAGCCACCATGCGTTCCCGCGCCGCTTTCCTTGCAGCCGCTTTTGCCGCCACGGCCTTTGCGTCGGGCTGCGACAGCCTTCCGGATATGCCGAGCATTGATTTATCCGGCTGGTTCGACGGCAATCACGGAACGACGCAAACCGCATCGATTGACGTCGTTCAGCGCGAACCCGATCTCACGCTTCGGATTCACAAGCTTGCGTTGAAGGACTCGAGCGTCGATCCCGGATCGAACGAGATCACGCTGCATTTTACCGGCAACGCCGATCCCGCCGTGATCGCCGACATCCAGCGCAGCGCGCCGGATTGGATCGCCGGAACGCAGGCAAAGGACGACACCGCGACCATCGTGGCGAGCAAGGAGGTGGAGTTTTCCACGACGCCGGAGGCCGACGGCTTCGATCTGATCCTCAAGCCGCGCGTCGTAGCGAATGCCGCGCCAGTAGCGGCAGCAACAGTTTCAGTGGAAACGGATTCTCTGCG
Source organism: Rhizomicrobium sp. (assembly GCA_036488415.1). Classification (GTDB taxonomy): domain Bacteria; phylum Pseudomonadota; class Alphaproteobacteria; order Micropepsales; family Micropepsaceae; genus Rhizomicrobium. Next base: position 27,352 of record DASXHQ010000002.1, on the reverse strand, counting down.
CGGCGACACAGCGGACGCCGGCGGCGAGATCGACGGTCTCCAACGCGAAGGCCTGCGCGGCGCGTTCGGCGTGGACGATCGATCCGGCACGAACAACAGCCTATAGATACCAGTTGTATTCTGGCGTCGTGATGATGCGGCGCAGGCGCTGTGCTTCGATGCGCTTGGTCTCGCGATAGAGCGTGACCGTTTCCTCGCCGAGATAGGACGTCAGAGCCGGCGCGGCTTCAAGCCGGTTCAGCGCATCGTCAATGGAAAACGGCAGCGCCATGTCCGGTTCGCGCGAAACATTGCCGGTCGCGGGCGGACCCGGATCGCGTTTCACTGTCAGGCCGTAATGAACACCGGCCAGAACAGCGGCCAGCGCAAAATAGGGATTGGCATCGGCACCCGCGACGCGATGCTCCACACGGCGCGCCTCACCAGGGCCGACCGGCACGCGCAATCCGGTGGAGCGGTTGTTGACGCCCCAACGGCGGTTCACCGGCGCGAACATGTCCGGCTGGAAACGCCGGTAGGAATTCACGTTCGGCGCAAACATCGCCATCGATTCCGGCATCAGCGTCTGCAGACCGGCGATGGCATGGCGCAGGGATTCCGATCCCTCCGGCGTGCCGTTGTCGAAAATGTTGCGACCTTTTTCGTCAAGCAGACTCAAATGGATGTGCAGACCGGTTCCTGCGCGATCGACATAAGGCTTCGCCATGAAGCTGGCTTCGAACCCGGCGGAACGCGCGGCAGCCTTCACAATCTGCTTCAGGAACACGGCGTGGTCGGCGGCGGCGCGCGCGTCGGCCTGATGGCGCAGATTCGCCTCGAACTGGCCCGGCGCATATTCCTTGCTGGTGGCGCTCATCGGCACGTTCTGCGTTTCCGCCGCTTCCGACAGTGCGGTAAGGAAGATGTCGTAACGGTCGAGATCGTCGATGCCATAGACCGACGCCGTCGTTTCGCGCGCGCCCGAACGCGGATCGAGCGGCGGCTGCGGCGCACCCGCCACATCGCGCTCACGGTCGATCAGATAGAATTCCAGCTCCAGCGCGCAAACCGGCGTGAGCTTGAGCGCAGCAAAACGCTCGAGCACGCGTTCCAGCGCGGCGCGCGGCTCGGCCGGGTCAGCGACGCCGTTTTCGTCCCGCAGCGTCATCAGCATCTGCGCGCGGGGCGCGCCCTGGTCCCAAACACGGGACAAGGTTTTCGGGATCGGCCACGCCGTTCCGTCGGGATCGCCGTCGCCATAGCCGCGGCCCAGCGGGTTGGTCATCTCGCCATTGGCATCCATCAGGTAGATGGAGTGCGGAATCTGCATGCCGGACATGAACAACTTGGCGGCTTCGGCCACCGGCATGCGCTTGCCGCGCAGGATTCCAATGATGTCCGCCAGGACGACGTCGATATATTTGAGATCGGGGTTCGCTTTCCGGAAAACCTCGAATTCCACCCGCGCGGATTCAACAAAGGTGGGGGGTGCAAAGCCGGGAATAGGCGTGACCTTGTTCATGATGCGATCTCGAAAGCCCCCAATTCTGATCCGCAATCATAAAGAGAGGGTCAAAAGGAAAACACCCCATGTCGAACATGGTCTTTCCGTTAACAGGTTCACTTGGCGTTCTTTTCGCCGCGCCCCTCACGGCGCCGTCGCTGGTTTGACGAAAGGCAAATCAACGACGCGCGCGGCGACGGGTTGTGCGATTGGACTTTCGAGAGAAGTGGGTAGCGTCAGTTCAAATTGCGTTCCCACTGCCGCGAGAGATTTCTCGACCTGCGCCAGCGCGATGGCGCGGCGCAACACAGGTGAGTGGACGGATGTTAGCGTGTGTCCGGCGACCGTTCCGGAAGAACGCAACGGCACGAAGTTGGCGGGTGTCTCTGAATCAATTTCAATTCCGGCCAACGTGGATTTCTCCGAACCGCGCGCCGCGAGCCAGGCATTGCGGCCATTGAAGACGCTCTGTTCATCGATCAAGCTCTCAAGACCGAGCGTCTCCGGCGTCGGATCGCGCGCGAAGCCGTCACCTGCGGGATGATAATCGCGGCCGGGACGCGGTACGCCCGTCTCTATATCCAAGATATCGCCGGCGGCGATTCCGGCGGGCCGGATGCCAAATGCCGCGCCGGCACGCATCAAGCGGTCCCACAGGATGAGGCAGTCATCCGCCTTGCACCAGATTTCATAGCCGTCCTGTTCGCCCCAGCGCGACACCGTCACATCCAGTCCGCGCCAGAAGAGTTTGTGGAACTCCAAAGGAGCGAGATCCGCCTCCAGCCCGGCCGCTTTTAGTACCGCTTCCGCGTACGGTCCGATCAATGCCAGTCCGCCATCTTCTTCGGTAGCGTCACGAAGAGAGACTCCGAATTGGCGTGCCGCTTCGGCAAACCATCCGGCGTCGGTCGCCGCCGACACCAGGAGAAATTGATCGCTTGCATAGCGCGCGACCACACCCGCGCCGCGCACAGCGCCACCATCGTTAAGCCAAAGCACCTTGAGCGATTGGCCGGACGACAAGGAACTCGCATTCTTGGTCATCAGCCGCGAAAGACAGCCAGCGGCATTTGTGCCCTCGAGATATAGCCGCCAACGCCAGGAGATATCGGCGATGACGACGTTCGTTCTCGCGGCAAGCGCCTCCGCCTGCGCGTCGCCGTAGTCCTGCGTGAGCGTGAAGCCGTTGTGCGCTACCCAGCGATTGAAAGGATTGGCGCGGGCGGCGCGCGCGTGAAAAGGCGTGGCGCGGATTTGTGGTGAATTGCTCATCGCCGCACCGCCAGCGCGGACGCCACCGCGATACGCGCCGCTCGGCCCGAAACCGCGGGAACCGGCTCTGCATCCGCGCCGCACAGGAACAAGCCTGCTATCGGCGTTTCGACGCGGCGCGCTGCCGTGGTCAGCATGTGAGGCACATTGAGCGGTAATGCATTTTCCAACAGATCGGGGCGCGAAATCTCAATGTGGGCAATATCGCGGGAGAGACCGGGTACCAATCTTTCGAGTGACGCTACCACTTGCCCACCCAGCCGGGTGGAGAGTGCCGCCCAGCCTTCCGCTGGATACCGCGGAACGGGCCGGACACGCGCCGACAAAATGTGCTGGCCGGGTGGCGCGAGAGACGCATCGGCCGTTGTGGGGATGACAAATTCCATGGGCAGTTCGTCTGAAAGGTCTCCGTTCCGCGCTGCCAGATCCGCCGCCACGTAGGTTTCAAGTCGTTCGGCAAGAATAAAGCGGCTCGCGGGCAGTATGGCGTCGCTGGAGATTTGCGGCACCCTGCGCAAGGTCATCACAACCCGCGCCTGTGCCACAGACGGCCTCCGCCGCGATGCTTCCGTGCGAGCAATACCGAGAGTGCCCGGCAAAAGCAGCCGCGAAAACAAGCGAAATGAACCTATGGCGGAAAACACGAGGGGCGCGAAACAAGTCTCACCCGACCGCATTTGCACACCCGCCGCGCGCTCGCCATCGAGAATCACACGGACCACCTCCACGCCACTGCGAATTTCGCATCCGGCATCCTGGGCGGCAGCTATGAGCGCCTCAGTCAGCGCCGCCAAGCCGCCTCGGGGAATCGCGACCGCGCCTTGGAGTCCAGACATCTCTTGCGCCGCCCGCCAAACGAGAGACAAAGCCGAACCGGGCTCTAAGACTGAATGGCCTCCAGCAGTGGAATCGAAGCAGAGCGTCGCCTTGATGGCGTCACTTTCAAACCAGGAGTCCAGCCATGCACCGCTACTCATCCGGGCAAGGCGCTCGATTTTTTGCCCTTCAATCCCCGTTGGAAATGCGCCTTGGGATTCCCACCACAGCGGACGCATGGCGCGCGCCATTTCGAAGAGTTCCTTGCGAAACCGAGGCCATGTGTCCGCGTCGCGCTGAGAATGAAGCGCGATGCTGGAGGCCGTGTCATGGACATCCCCGGAAATGACGACATGCTTTCCATCGCTTCTCAGGCCCGTCAGCGCCAACTCGCGGCTTGCAAAACGCAATCCTTTTTTCGGCAGCTTCAACTCGCGCACGACAACCGGATCGAGTGCATAGAGTGTCTGAGCACCGGCTGCGATCTTGAAGCCCTCGGCCAGATTTCCCGGCGCGCAAAGCCCGCCAAGTTTGTCCTTCGCTTCCAACAAGAGGACTTTCTTGCCCGTCTTGGCCAGATAAGCCGCAGCAACAAGACCGCTTGTGCCGCCGCCGATCACAATCGCGTCGTTGGATTCGGGACCGCTCATTTGAGATGCCCCGCTTTGAGGTCGGCCATGACGGCTTGGGCAGCGAAAACGCCGGAGACGCATGTTCCGAGAACACCGGCGGCTGTCGATCGTCCGGCAAGATAGAGGCCATCGATTGACGTTCGCGGTGCGACGCTATCGAGCCACGGGCGAAGCGCCAGCATTTGATCAGGCGCGATCTCACCGCCCCACAGATCGCCATCGGTGCAGCCCAAAGCCTGCTCGATGTCCGGCGGCACGATCAATTCGCTGGCGCGTACCCGCGCCCCAGTTCCCGGAAGAACGCTTTCGATGGCATCCAGCACCTGTTCGCTGAGAGCATCGCGCTTCTCATGTGTCCAGGCGCCGTTAAACAACCGGGCCGGCACAGCACCGACGGTTGCCGTCAGCGTGGCTGTGCCCGCGGGACATAATCGCGGATCGCGCACGGACGTGAAGCGCAACGTGATAGGCGGATGCTCCGCGACAGTTCCGCCGCGCCAGGCAGCATAAGCCGGTCCAAATCCGGTGGTGCTCGGCGCGATATGGATCGGCCCGGCAAACAGATCGATATCCACGAAAGCAGGCCGCTCCGGCAGGCCGTCCAGCGCGAAAAGAAGCCGCGCCGTACTGCCATTCATCCGAAATGATGCCACGCGGCGCGAGGTTTCAGCGGGCAGATCGTTCCAAGCGAAAAGCGACAGAAAGGTGCGTTTCAGATCGAGCGTCGAGATGACGGCCCGCGCCGCGATTTCCGTTCCATCGGCGAGGCGCAAGCCAGACGTCCGGCCATCGCGGCGGAGGATGTCGGTGACTTCAAGGCCGCACAAGATTTCACTGCCAGCGCTTTGAAGCACCGACAGAAGGGATTCCGTAAGGCTCTGCAAGCCGCCGACCGCCTGTCCGGAGCAAGCCAATGCCAGCAGATGGAGCGCGGTGCCGGCGAGATCAGGATGTGCCAGACGGCCTTCGAGCGCACGCGCCATTGCCAAAGCCAAAGCATCGTCATCGCCGGCATCCGAAACCAGCACATCGGCCAAAGACTGCGTCGCCCATGTCTCGCCCGGCCATGAATCGGAAAGAGGATGCGCGCGCCAGAAAGGGGACCTTTTTTGAAATGCCGCGTCAGCTCCGGCGCGCGCCAATGCGGCTTTGGTCACAGCAGCGGCTTGCTCTTGTTCGCGATTCTGATCTGAACGAATGCTCCTGGCGCGATCCGGCCATAGCGCCGTCGAAACCAGCGACGGTATGAACACGGCGCCGTGCCGCGCGAGGTCGAGGGCCCAGAAAATCTCCGCCGGGATCGGCGGCACCTCATCGCAGAATGGCGAAGCATGAAAGCCGGGATGAAATTCGCGCGTGATGCAGCGGCCGCCGGGCTTCTCGTTGCGCTCCAGCACGATGACCTTCAGGCCCGACCTGGCAAGCGTTATCGCCGCGGCCAAACCGTCCGCGCCCGCGCCAATGATCGCCGCGTCGTACCGCAACAACAACACCCCTCCATCCGCCGCGTCGCTCAGCCGGGCGGTAAACGGATATTAAGGGTCAAACGGAAAAGAGTTGTTGCAAAGACGAAAGGCGGAAACGGCTTTTGGTGCCATTTCCGCCCTTTGGTTAATGCGCTTTCAGGCCGTTCTTACAGAACGCCGCGCTTGTGCTCGCCGACGACGATGCGGCCGGGATTGAAGGCCGCCTTGAATACGTCCATCGCCTTGCGAGGCTCGGCATCGCCGCACATGAACACGTCGAACGCCGCATAGCCCTTCTCCGGCCAGGTGTGGACGCTGATGTGGCTTTCGGCCAGCACCGCCACGCCGGAGACGCCGCCACCGTCCGAGAAGGTATGCAGATGAATATGCAGCAGGGTCGCGCCCGCCGCTTTCACCGCGTCGATCAGCGCCTGCTCGATCCGATCACGGTCGCCGAGTCCTTCGGCTTCCCACAGATCGATGATCAGGTGGCTGCCCGCAAAGGTCACACCATTGCGGGTGATAAAGTGGTCCTTATGTTCGGGTTCGTTGTCGTTCTGGAGGACGACGGGCATCGGCTTGGCCATAGCGGTTGCCGATGTGCGGATGCGAGGGGCTCTCGCGACTTTGTTTGCCGATACAAGCTGCAGTCTAGCCATTTCGGGCACCTACCCTTTCAGAGTTGACACCTGCGCCTTGGCCTTACGGACTTCCGGACGCGTCTCCAAGAAGAAAGCGGCGGACGGAAGGCCGCCTCGCCGCTTCGTCCCGTCACCGGAACGAGGGGGAATATAGGGCCGTCGCTCGCACATGCAAGAAATTTTGTCATCCAACCGTAAATTTTCTTTCTGCGGTGTGCTGTGAGAGACGCTCTCGCGCTGTCACATTCTGTAACGCGCTGCGCCTGAGACTCCTGTGAGCGCGATTTGGCGCCATGCTTGCCAGCGTGGCGCGTCAGCCTTAAAACGCCGCGCTTTCCAAATTGTTTCACCGCTCACCGAGGAGCCTGACGATGGCCACGAGCAGCTTCAAAGAGCGTCTTCACAACGGTTACGCGCAGGTCATGGAACTGAGCGCCAAGCCGCTCGTGGATGAAAAAAGCCGTTACCAGCGCATTAAAATCTTCGACACGCCCAACAACGGGCGCGTCATGACGCTCGACGACATCGTTCAGATCACCACGCGCGACGAGAGCGCGTACGCCGAAATGCTGACACATTTGCCGCTACTGGAGCACGGCAAGGCGCAGCGCGTGATGATTGTGGGCGGCGGCGATCTCTCCATCGCCGACGAGGCGCTGAAGCACAAAGGCGTGAAAGAGGTCGTTCTGGTCGATATCGACGGCCGCGTGATCGAGCTCTGCAGGGAGCATCTCGGCGAAATCAACGCCAAAGCCTTCAAGGACAAGCGCCTCAAGCTCGAAGTGGCGGACGCGTTCGAATATCTCGGCCGTAAGGAGAGCAAGGAGCGATTCGACCTGATCGTGGCCGACCGGCCCGATCCGGTGGGGCCCGGCAAGGCGCTGTTCGGCGACACCTTCTATGACCGCGTAAGAAGTGCGCTGAAGCCCGGCGGGTTCGCCACCTTCCAGACCGGTGTGCCGTTCTATCAGCCCTGGGAGATCACAGAGGCCCTGAAGGAGCTTGCCGAATTCTTCCCGTCGTCCGGTCTCTATCTGACCGTCGTGCCGACCTATATCGGCGGCTTCATGGCGCTCTCTTGGGCTGGCAGGGGCAGAGGCGCGAAGCTCGGCACACCGGCAGGCATCAAGAAGGCGGCAGCGGCGTTCAAGAAGGCGAAGCTGAAGACCGACTACTACAACCCGGCGGTCCATGCAGCCAGCTTCGCGCTGCCGGAGTGGATCAAGCGCTTAGTGCCCTAAACCGGCGGCACAATACGGCTTTCGAAGATCGCCCTTACCTGCGCTTGCAGGTCGCGCAGCCTCGCCTCCAGATCGTCGAAGTGTTCGGCGCCGCCTGCCCGCGCCAGAAGTCCTTTGAGGCCCGGCGTGGCCGACGCCGCGTCGAACTCGCCATCTACCGCGATGCGCATCACCTGCATAAGAGCGAGTTCCAGCTCAGCCGCCGCCATGAGCGTCACGGCATCCTTCGCTGTGATTGCTTTGACCTGCGCCAGAAGGTCGAGCGCGCCGATCGTATTGCTATGGAGGACAATCGGGGTGGTGTGAGCCTCTAACAGTTGAAGCGTCTGGGCGATGAACTCGATGTCCACCAACCCGCCACGAGCGAACTTCAAGTCCCACGGCGCCTTGCCAGGAAACTGCGCGAAGAGCTTTGCGCGCATGTCTGCCGCGTCGGCCAAGATTTTGGTGCGGTCAGGCACGGCGGTGAGCGCACCGCGAATGACTGCGGCGACCTTCGTTCCCAACGCCTGCGATCCGGCGATGACGCGCGCGCGCGTGAGCGCCAGCCGCTCCCAGGTCCAGGATTCCATCGCGTGATAGCGCGAGAAGGATTCCAGGCTGACAGCGACGGGCCCTTTGTTGCCGGTGGGCCGCAGCCGCATATCGACTTCATAGAGTGTACCCTCGGCGGTCGGCACCGTCAGCGCGCCAATCAGGCGCTGGGCGAGGCGGGCGTAGAACGTGCTGGCCGGCAAGGATTTGGCGCCATCGGAAACTGCCTCGTTCGGAGCGTCGTAGACGAAGATAAGATCAAGGTCGGAACTGGCAGTCATCTCGCGGCTGCCCAGTTTTCCCAAGGCGACGACCACGAAAGCGCCTGTCGGGATACGGCCCGCGCTTGACGCAAGTTCATTCTCCGTCGCCGCCAGCAATCCCGCGACAGAGCATTCGGCGATGTTGGTCAGGGCGGAACCGGCGGCAAGCGCGTCGAGCGTGCCTTCGATGATCTGTACTCCAACCCGGAACATCTGCTCCTTGGCAAAGCGGCGAACCGCGTCCAGCGACGCTTCATAGTCGGCAGCCGCTGCCAACTGAGCGCCAAGAAGAGCATCAAGCTGCTCGCGCGTCGGTAGGGAATTGAGGAAGCCGCGGTCCATCAGCGCATCGAGCACGCCCGGCGAACGCGACAGATGGTCTGCAAGCCGCGGCGCCGAACCGCAAATGTCGGAGATCAGTCTGAGCAGATGTGTATTCGCCAGAAGCAGTGAGAAGAGTTGCACGCCGCCCGGAAGCCGCGAGACGAAGCGATCGAACTGCGCGAAGGCCGCGTCGGGACCGGCCGTCGTCGCCAACGACGCCAGCAGCGCTGGCATGAGCTTGGTCAGGATTTCTCGGGCACGAGCACTGCGCGTGGCCCGAATGCGGCCATGATGCCAGCCGCGGATGGCATGCGCGATGTGGTGCGGGTCACGGAAGCCTATACCGGAAAGTGTCTCGATGGTTTCGGGATCATCCTCGACTCCGGTGAACACGAGGCTGCCTTCGCTCGCCGCCAACGGCGCTTCGCTCTCAAAAAGCTTCAAATAGTGGTTCTGGACCGTGTGAAGGTGATGCAGCAGCACTTCACTGAATGCGGCGGTGTTCACAAAACCCATGAAGCAGGCGATATGGGCCAGTTCCTGGTCCGACCTCGGCAGACTATGGGTCTGTTCGTCCTCAATCATTTGCAGGCGATGTTCGAGCTTTCGCAGGAAGTCGTATGCTCGTTCCAGATCGGCCGCGGTGTCATCGGTGACGAGACCCGCTACACGTAGCGCCTCGATGGCTTTCAGCGTCTCGCGAGAGCGCAGATGCGGATTGCGGCCACCAAGAATAAGCTGTTGCGTCTGCGCGAAGAACTCGATCTCGCGAATGCCGCCGCGGCCAAGCTTGACGTTGTGACCCGCCACCGCGATGGCGCCGTGTTTCCCGTGCGCATGGATTTGCCGTTTTATCGAATGAATGTCTTCAATCGCCGCGTAGTCGAGGCTGCGCCGCCAGACGAAGGGCTTGATCGTGTCGAGAAACGCGGCACCCGCCACTTGGTCGCCGGCACAGGCACGTGCCTTGATCATCGCCGCGCGCTCCCAGTTCTGCCCCATGCCCTCGTAGTAGGCCTCGGCGGCGTCCGTTGAGATCGCGACCTGCGTCGCGCCGGCGTCGGGCCGCAGCCGCAGATCGACCCGGAAGACATAACCGTCCGCGGTGCTTTCGCTGAGAAGCTTCACCAGCCCCTTCACGATGTCGACCGCAGCACCACGGGCGTCATCCCGTTTGCGAAAGGGAAAACGCTGCGGGTCATAGAATGTCACCAGATCGATGTCGCTAGAGTAGTTCAGCTCGAACGCACCATATTTGCCCATGGCCAGCACGATGAGACCGGTCTCAGCCTCCAGCCTTGTAGGATCGAAAGCCTCTATCCCACTTCGCTCCGCGGCCTCCCGCAAAAGAAAGCGCAACGAGGCGCTGATGCAGGCGTCCGCGAAACTGCTGAGCGCGTGCGTGACCTCGGACAAGCCCCACGTGCCACCGATGTCGGCCAGAGCAATCGTGAGCGCCGCTTCGCGCTTGGCCCGCCGCAGGACCTGCATGGCGGCGGCCACGTCCGTCTGCGTTGCGATGGCCCGCACTTCGGCCTCGATGTCTTTGAGAACCGCATCCGGCGATTGGTCGAATGTCCGCCGCAGAAAAGCGCGGTCGCGAAGCGCCAGCCGTGCGAGGAACGGACTGTTCCCGAATGCGCCTGCGAGCATTTCGATCCAGTCGGGCGGCGGCGCGAAGCCATCTTCGCCCTCAGCCAATGCGGCCAGGGTTCGTTCGGCGCGCGCAAGATCGAAGGGCGCGGGAATCTTTCTCAGAACCTGACTCATGAGCGCAGTTTATGCGCTGAAAAGGCCACCCAAATCGAGCGGTTCATTTTGCGGCGAGCTGTGCGACAGCGGAGGAACGCAGGGCTAGCCGGCCCGTGTCACGCGGAAACACCAGCGTCGCCTTGAGGCCAGGTCCGTTGTCGCCCAGATCGAGCCGGGCGTCGTGCAGTTTTGCCACCGCAACCACGAGACTGAGACCAAGGCCCGTGCCAGGAGAATGACGGCTTGCTTCCAGCCGGACGAAGCGGTCAAGAACGCGCGCGCGCTCTTCCGGTGGAATACCGATGCCGCTGTCGGCGACGGTCAGTGCAACGCCCGACGGCGTGTCCTCTATGGATATGCGGACCTTGCCGCCTTCCGGCGTGTACTTGATGGCGTTGTCGACGAGATTGGCCAGCGCTTGCGCGATGAGGCGTTTATTGCCCGCGATCATTGCCGCGCCGCTGGGGGCCGCCTCGAAGGCCACGCCCTTTTCCTCGGCGAGCGGCCCGTACAATTCCGCAATACCTTCCACCACGTCGCGCAGATCGATCCGTTCCATCGCTTCGCGCGCCAAGCCGGCTTCCGCTTCAGCAATTAGCAGAAGGGCGTTGAACGTCGCGATCAACTGATCGATTTCAAAAGCAGCGGACTCAATCTCGGCATATTCGGCGCTTTCCGGCGGCAGATGGCGCAGCGCAGCATCGATGCGGTTGCGCAGCCGGTTGAGCGGCGAGCGAAGATCGTGCGCGACGGAATCCGTCACCTCTCGCATGCCCCGCATCAGCCGTTCGATGCGATCGAGCATGCGGTTCAGGCTGGTCGCGAGCGTGTCGAACTCGTCGCCCGTTCCCCGCACCGGCACGCGGCGCGCAAGATCGCCCGCCATAATCTCGCGGCTGGTCTCGTTGATCGAATCCAACCGCGCCAGAAGATTGCGGCTCATCACGCCGCCGCCGACAACACCCAGAATCAGCATCAGCATCAGGCTCCAGGGCAGGGTCGTGCTGAACAGGCGCACCGTCTCGTGGCGCTCATGCACGTCGCGGGCGACGAGAAGCTGAAAGCCGCCGGTCAGCGAGAACACGCGGCCGCGCGCGCGCCGCAACGTCGACAGACCGCCAACCCGCCGCTCATAGTTGAACTCAACGAAACTGTTCGGCCGAACCATGATCGCGGGCCAACCGTCGAGATTGCCCGCGATGGGATGATGTTGCAGATCGGTCAGAAGATAGAGTCCCTGACCGCCGCGCACCGAGCGGCTCATAATGACGTCGGCGAGGCCACCCAATCCAAGACGCTGATATTGCTCGGACAGGCCGGTGATTTCCGCATCAATCGTCTGATCGGTCTGCGCATCCAGTTCGCGCTTGGTGTTCCAGTAGGTGAACGCAACAAGACTCGCGGCCGAGATCGCGAAAATCGCAACGTAAATAAAGACAATTCGGAACGCGACGGTGCGGAAAAGGCTAGGCGCGCGCACGGATCATATAGCCGGCGCCGCGCACGGTATGCAGCAGTGGCGTCTCGAACCCCTTGTCGATCTTCGCGCGTAGGCGCGAGATGTGCACGTCGATCACGTTTGTCTGCGGATCGAAATGATATTCCCACACACTTTCCAGAAGCATGGTGCGCGTCACCACCTGGCTGGCGTGGCGCATGAGATATTCGAGCAAGCGGAATTCGCGCGGCTGCAGATCGATGGATGCATCGCCGCGCTTGGCGGTGCGGGTAAGAAGATCGAGCTCCAGATCGCCGACTTGCAACCGCGTCTTCACCGCAGCCGGATGGCGTCGGCGCATCAGCGCATCCAGCCGCGCCAGCAATTCGACGAACGCATAAGGCTTGGTGAGATAGTCGTCGCCGCCGGCCTTGAGGCCTTTCACACGATCATCAACTTCCGAAAGCGCGCTGAGAAACAGAACAGGCGTCACGTTGCCGTGCTGGCGAAGTTCCTCGACCAGCTTCAAGCCGTCCATCTTGGGCAACATGCGATCGACAATCGCAACATCGTAAGGACGCGACAGCGAGAGGGAAAGACCGACTTCGCCATCCTCCGCATCGTCCACGACATGACCAGCTTCCTTGAGGCCATTCACCAGATAACGCTGGGCTTCAAGATCGTCTTCAACCACGAGGATGCGCATGAAAGGCTCCTGACTCGATTAACGCCGAACAAAGGGTCCGCGCCGGCGGCGGCAACGGGGGGATGGGGCCGCCACCACCGGCGCGGGGGCCGGACAACGCGAAGTTTCCTCCGCGCGGTCCGGTACGAAGTTTCTATGCACCCAGCTTGATTGCGACGAAGCGCTGCCCGCTCTGCCCGGTGATAAGCACAAGCACCGTATCACGATGCGCCGCCTGCGCGGCCGCGATGCTGGCCTTCACATCCTGTGGCGAATGCACCGGATGGTTCGCGATCGAGACGAGCACGTCTCCAGGCTCGAGACCTTTGTCCGCGGCATCGCTGTTGGGATCGACCTTGGTCACGACGACACCGTTCACATTGCCGTTGAGCCCGAAGGCACGGCGTGTTTCCGGCGTGACCGCTGCGAGGCCGAGGCCCATCGCCTCAGCCGTCGCTGGCGGATGGTTGTCCGGGCGCGGATTGTTCGACGCGACCTGCGTGTCCTTCTTCGCACCGATCTTCGCGGTCAGCGTCTTCGTCGTGCCGTTGCGCACGACGGTGAACGCGGCATTTTCGCCCGCGGGCAACGATGCGACGCGACGTGTCAGATCGCGCGAGTCTTCCACGGGCTTACCATTGACGGCGAGGACGATGTCACCGGCCACCATGCCGGCCTGCGCCGCCGGACCGCCCGGGGAAACGCTTGCGACAATCGCGCCCTTCATCGCCTTGCTGCCAAGGCTCGCCGCCATTTCCGGCGTGATGCTCTGGATCTCGACGCCGAGATAGCCACGCGCGACACGGCCATGTGCCTGCAGCTGCGCCACCACGTCATGGATGGTCGAGGCCGGAATGGCGAAGCCGATGCCAACGCTGCCGCCGGAGGGCGAAAAGATCATCGAGTTCATGCCGATGACCCTGCCCTGGATGTTGAAGGTCGGGCCACCGGAATTGCCGCGGTTGATCGGCGCATCGATCTGGATGAAGTCCGTATACGGACCATTTCCGACGTCGCGGCCGATGGAGGAGACGATACCGGCCGTTACTGTGTTGCTGAGGCCGAACGGATTGCCCACCGCGATCACCCAGTCACCGACACGAACCTGGCGGTCATCGCCGAACTCGACCGACGGCAGCGGCTTGTCGCTTTTCACTTTCAGGAGCGCGACGTCTGTCGCCGCATCCGTGCCAATGAGCTTGGCGTTGAACTCACGGCCATCGGGGAATTTGACGGTGATCTTCTTGCCGTCAGCGACGACGTGGTTGTTGGTGACGATGTAGCCATCCTTGTTGATGACGAAGCCCGATCCCATCGCGATGGCTTTTTGCGGGGCGCGGAACTGGCGACCGCCCTGGCCGCCGAACTGGTTGAAGAAATCGCGGAACGGTTCTGGGATCTGATCGGGATCGAGCGCGGTCTGTTGCTTCACCTGCTCTTCGACGGTGATGGTGACAACGGCAGGGCTGACACGCTCCACGAGATCCGCGAAGGAGAACGGCGCGCCGTTCTCGATCATGCGCGGCGTGGTGGGATGCGGCGCGACAGCCAGTGCGGGCGGCTGCGGCTTCTGCATTGCATGTTGCTGTTGCGGCTTTCCAGGTTGGGCGACTGCGAAGGCGCCAAGCCCGCCGACCACCATTGCGCCGGCAATGGCCGATGCCGTCAGGCGGCTGCGAAATCCTTGAAAGAACTGTTCCATCTTCTTGTTCATGCCGTTCTCCATGCGAATTCAACGGCCAACATTGGCCAACGCCCCAGCTCGCTTTCCGGCCCCAGCCCTACGCTCCCTATCTTACCTGTCTCTGTCTTAAATATTAACAAAATGTAATATAACCAATTCCTGATCCCGCACTTCGCCGCACCTTCAGCGGCTGGCGGAATCCAGCCGCTTGCGTGCGCGGAAAACCACCAGCGCCACCGCCGCTCCCCCAATCAGCAGAATCCCGAGAGGGCCAAACCAGAGCGCGTAAGTCAGCGGCTCGAGCGGCGGCTTCATCAGGATGAAATCTCCGTAGCGCGCCACGAGATATTGTTCAACCTGTTCGTCGCTGTCCCCCGCTTCGATACGTACCCGGATCAAATGCCGGAGATCGGCGGCCAGTGGCGCATTCGATTCGTCGAGCGATTGTCCCTGGCAGACGACGCAGCGAAGTTCCTTCTGCAACGCGACCGCGCGCGCTTCCAGCCTTGGATCGGTAAGTTTCTCGGAACCGGCAATTGCGAACACTGCATTGATGCAGAGCAGGCTGAAGAACAACGTAAGCAGAACACGCTTCATTCCGCTGCCGCCAGTTTCGTCGCGCTCGCAAGACTTGGACGCAGCCTGCCCCATAGCGCAGCCATGCCGCCAAACGCCATGAACGCGCCGCCGAACCAGATGAACGGCGCGAGTGGGCTGACATAGGCGCGGATGACCCATCCGCCGTCTCGCTCGTCACCGAGCGCGAGATAGAGATCGGAGAAGCCGGTCGTACGAATAGCGGTGACGGCAGTGGCCTGACCTTCCACGGGATAAGCGCGCTTCTCCGGCGACATCGTAGCGATGGTGCCGCCGTTCGAGATCACACTAACGGTGGCGCGCTCGGCTTCGTAATTCGGTCCCTGATAAAGCTGCACACCTTCGAGGCGAAGCACGTAGCCGGCGATCGGCATTGTCTGACCGGGCTTGAGCAGGTCGAGCGCCTCGCTGCGCCAGATCGTCGTGCCCGTGATGCCGAGCAAGGTGATGCCCAGACCCAGATGCGCCAGCGCTGATGCGAAGGCGCCGATGGGCAGGGTGCGGATGTCGCCGCGTTTCGCCAGATCGATTACAGCTGCCGCAATGGTCCACATGGCGAGCGCGAAGGCCAAAGCGGCAACCAGCGAGCGCGGCGTTACGAAAGCCAGAACCGCCAACGCCGCCACCAACGCGATGCCGAATGCCGGCGCGAGCGCTCGCAACGCCGCGCGTCCGTCGCCATTGCGCCAGCCAAGGCGTGGGCCGAACGGTACCAGCGCGATCAGCACCACAAAGATCGGCGCAAAGGTGATCGCGAAATAAGGCGGGCCGACCGAAATCTTCTGGCCGGTCAGCGCGTCAAGCAACAGCGGATAGAGGGTGCCGATGAACACCGTGGCGGCGGCGGCGGAGAGCAGCACATTGTTCAGCAGCAGCATGCTTTCCTTGCTCACCACCTCGAACGCCGCCCCGCTTTGCAGTTGCGGCGCGCGCCATGCGAACAGCGCCAGCGCGCCGCCGATGGCAGCTACCAGCATCGCCAGAATATAGACACCGCGTGTGGGATCGCTGGCGAAGGCGTGAACTGACGACAGCACGCCGGAGCGCACAAGAAATGTGCCGATCAGACTGAGCGAGAAGCCCAATATCGCTAGCAGCAACGTCCAGCTGCGGAACGCGCCAGTGCGTTCGGTGGCGAGCGCGGAATGCAGCAGCGCGGTGGCGATCAGCCACGGCATCAGCGCCGCGTTCTCCACCGGGTCCCAGAACCAGAAGCCACCCCAACCCAGAACGTAATAGGCCCACCAGCTTCCCAGCGTGATGCCTATCGTGAGAGCGATCCACGCCAGCAGCATAAACGGCCGCGCCGCGCGGGCCCATCCGGCATCCGCTTCGCCAGTGATGAGCGCGGCGGCGGCATAAGAGAACGCCGCCGACAGCCCGACATAGCCGATGTAGAGCATCGGCGGATGGAAGGCCAAACCGGGGTCCTGCAAAAGCGGATTCAATCCCGCGCCTTCAAACGGGGGCGGGTCGAGGCGCAGGAATGGGTTGGACGTAAACAGGATGAACAGCAGAAACGCACAGGCCAGCAGGCCCTGAACGCCCAGCGCTGCCGATGTCAGCCGCGCGCTGCCGCGCTGCGCGAACACGATGATTGCCGAATAGATAGCAAGCACGAAAACCCACAACAGCATGGAGCCTTCGTGGTTTCCCCACACGCCGGTGATCTTGTAGATCATCGGCTTGGCGGTGTGCGAATTCTGCGCCACGTCCAGCACGCTGAAATCCGATGTGACGAAGGCATAAGTCAGCGCGCCGAATGCGAGCGCGACGAACACGAACATGCCGATGGCCGCGCTGGACGCTATTGCGCGCGATTGCGACGCCGTTTCGCGCGCCCCTGCAAGGCCCGAAATCGCCATCACCGCAGACAGCGCGAATGCCAGCGCTAGCGCAAACTGGCCGATCTCTCCGGTCAAGTTCCGCCTTCCTTCCAGCGGCCCGACCGCTTCAGCGCATCGACCACTTCCGGCGGCATGTATTTCTCATCATGCTTGGCGAGAACTTCGCTGGCATAAAACGTGCCCGTGCCGTTCAGCGCGCCCATCGCGACGATGCCTTGCCCTTCGCGGAAAAGATCCGGCAGCACGCCGTGGAATTCCACCGGCACGTTCGCGCGGCCGTCGGTCACCACGAAACGCACATCGGCATGCGGGCCGTGACTGACGCTGCCTTTCTCCACCAATCCGCCGATGCGGAAATTCACACCCGGCTGCACATGCTTCTGTGTGATGTCGGACGGGCTATAGAAATAAAGCACATTGTCTTTCAGCGCGCCGAGCACGAGCACGGCGCCGCCACCGCCTGCCGCGAGCAAGGCGATGGCGAAATAAAGGCGGCGGCGTTTGCGGGGATTCATCAACAAAGCCAGACGATTGGAGCGCGCGGGACTATAGGGATCGTCTTCTTCCCGGTCCACGCGGCGGCGCGCCGCCCCGCTTCCGCCGGAATCTCTTGCGAATCTGCTAGCATTCCGAAGGGGGATTGCTCATGCGCATCACGCCTTTCCTGGCAGCGGCCTTGTCGCTGTTGCTCGCATCCTGCTTTCCGCCAACCACGACGCATCCGGTCGGCACCACCGCCGGTCTCGCGAACGATCCCGCGCTCACCGGTTTGTGGCGCGGCAAAATGAAGAACGACGAGCAGCGCGACGTCTACTTTCATTTCCTGCCTTCCGCAGACGGCACGATGACGGTCGTGCTGGTGCAAGGCGGCACCGAGCCGGATGGCGACTGGTCGGTGGCTTCCATCACGACGGCGACGGTCGGCAACAATCACATCATGAACGCGCGGCTGACCTTCAACAACGGCAAGCCCGACGAAGAAGATATGGCGCGCAACACCATGCCTTTGCTCTATCGCTTCGACGGCCCCAACCATCTGACGCTCTATCTGATGGACGAGGACGCGACGAAAGCCGCCATCCAGGCACACAAGATCGCTGGCACCGTCGAACCGGGACAGTTCGGCGACGCCGTCATCACCGCCTTGCCGAAAGAACTCGACGCCTTCATGGCGAGCAAGAAAGGCGCTGCGCTGTTCGGCGAACGCTTCGCGACGCTGACGAAGATGGAATGAGACTAGTGGCCGGAGCGTTGCAGGATCTCGTCTGCGATTCCGGTATCGTAAGTCAGCCCAGTGCTGGTGAGCGTGATCCGATGCGGCCAGTCGCCCCGCGCCACGCCCTTGCGCGTGAGCGCGTTCCAGACCTTCTCATTGAATAACCCGGTCGCGTCGCTGCCGCGTACCACGGCGTCCCCGAGATGAAAGTGGTCGCCATGCGCCGGCGGGAAATTCTGGATGGTCGCTTCGCCTGGTCCGGGACCGGCCACCGCGCCGCCCGGCACCCGCGTGATCGCCTGCAGCAGTACCAATGTGCGCAGCTGCAGCGGATTGAGTTTCAGCGGATTCTGCTTCGGCGCCATTCCATTCCCCATCACGACTGCCAGCGCGGCTGATCCGCGCCTTCTTCCGGGCGCGGCAATGCGAGCCCTTTGCGTTTTACGGTATAGTCCGGGCGAAGGCCGCGCGGCAATCGCGACGCAGGGGAGTGAAACGCTTGTCAGGTCCGCTTCAGGGAATTCGTGTCGTCGACTTCGGGCGCTATATCGCGGGGCCCTTTTGCGCGGCGCTGTTGGGCGATCTGGGCGCAGAGGTGATCCGCGTGGAGAAGCGCGACGGACGCGAGGACCGTACACTCGTCTCGCTGGGCGAAACCGAAGACGGGAGCCCTCGCGAAGGCGCGATGTTCCTGCAGATGAATCGCAACAAGCGCGGGCTGACACTCGATCCGGCGCATGAGAAAGGCCGCGAGGTGGTGAAGCGGCTCATCGCGAAAAGCGATGTGGTGATCGCCAACCTTCCCGGCGAAACGCTCAAGAGCCTCGGCCTCGACTATGGCAGCGTGTCCGCGATTAATCCGCGTGCGATCCTGGGTGTGGCGACAGCGTTCGGACTGGAAGGCCCTTACGCCAATCGCGTCGGCTTTGACGGCATCGCGCAGGCGATGTCGGGCGCCGCTTATTTCGCGGGCACCGAAGATCAGCCGGTGCGCGCCGCAGTGCCGTGGGTGGATTTCGGCACGGCGTCGCTACTGGCGCTCGGGATCGTGGCGGCGCTGCGCGCGCGGGATATCACCGGCAAAGGCCAGCTCGTCGAAGGCGCGCTGCTGCGCACGGCGATGACGTTCTTCAGCCCGACACTGATAGAAGAGGAAGTGCTGAAGCTCGGACGCAAGCCTTCGCTCAACCGCAGTCAGACGGCGGGTCCTTCCGACATATTCAAAACCAAGACTGGATGGATCACCGTCGCGGTCAATGGCGATCCGTTGTTCCGCCGCGTGGCGAAACTGATCGGCGCGCCGGAATGGATCGAGGACAAGCGCTTCACCTCCGATAAGCTGCGCGGCGACAATGGCGAGATCATCTCCGCGCGCGTTGCCGAATGGTGTGCGGCGCGCACCAGCGATGAGGCCATCAAGGCGTTCGAAGCCGCGCGCGTTCCCGCCGGGCCCGTCTATACGATGCACGAGGCGCTGGACGATCCGCATGCGAAGGCCAGCGACATCCTCACGACCATCGACTTCCCCGGCATCGGCAAGGCGCCCATTGCCGCGACACCGGTGAAGCTGCATGGCACGCCCGGCGAAGTGCGCCGCCGCGCGCCAACATTGGGTGAACACTCCGACGAAATCCTGCGCGAGCTCGGCTACGCGCAAAGCGAGATTGATGACCTGAAGAAGTCTGGGGTGGTGTGATTACGCGGCCGTTGCCGGAAGTGCGGCGCGGGCGCGGCGGCGCAGCAGGTCCGCTTCTTCCTGACTGAACAGTAGGGCCGCCATTTCCACGGCCAGATGAAAATAAGCTTCCGCGTTGGTGCGCTTGTCGCCCGTCACGGCGCGAAGCTCCTTCAGCAGATCCTCGACATAGCCCGTCAGCATGGTCGAAATCTCGTCCGCGGCTTCCTTGTTGCTCGCGCCGAACGACGCGGCGGGCGCGAAAGTGCGGCAGCCGGATACCAACCGGACATAAGCCAGTGCGCGGTCGGATTTTTCCGGATCGGCATGATGGGCGATGTCGGGCATGCGTGGGCCGCCCGCATAGCTACCAGACTTGATCATGGGCAGCGCCGCTGTGACTTCCTTGATGGCACGTTCCATGAATCCGTCCATGACTTCCGCGACGTTCGCGCGGTCGGACAAGAGGCGCTGGCCCCATTTGCCGTCGCGGCGCATCTCGATGGCCTTCACCATGCCAGAGGAGAGGGCCGTGAAGCCCACCACATAGCCGAGCAGCTCGTCGGCATCGAAATGACTGGGTCGCATAGAGCGGATCATCGAAGTGTAGTATTCGATGTCCCCGAACAGGATTTCACCAACGAGACCCATATCGGTCGAGCTGATGAGCGTGTCCTGCGTCTGGCGCGTGACGTTCATCGGGAGCTTCAGCGCTTCCCACGGACGCTCCAGCCGTTGCATCGCGACGACCGCCACATAGGGCGCCACTTCCGGCGCGGAAACCGCAAGACGGTCGTAGATCTCGCGCAGCTTCCAGACGAACTCATCGGTCAGAGATGGAAGGGGGCGCGGCAGTTTCGACTGCAATTCCAGAATGTCGTTGCCAACAGACATCAGCAACGCCATCTCGCGCGCATCGGCGACAACGAGATCGTTTTCCAGAACCGTGCGCGCCGCCTTGCGGCCGCGTTCGCTCTCCAGCGCACTGAGAATGGCCTGCGACGCTATCGTCCAGAACTGCGCGGTGTGATTCATCATCTCGTCGTTGCGGGCGGAGAGAACCGCCGTCTTCACGCCGATTGAAAATGCAGACGTCGCATTCACCGCCAATATCTGCGACACCCAGTTCCAGACGGGCGTGATCGAGCTGCGCGCAATACGGCCTTTCTGTTTCTGCTTGCGCGGTGTCATCGAGAGAAGATCTTCGAACGGCTGGCAGAACAGGCGTAATGGGGTCGGGGCGCGGTCAGCCTGCCCGCGGCGCAACACCGGACGCAATCCGGCCAGGATGAGATCGTGCGGCAGGGTACGGCCTTCGTTCAGCCGATCGATCTCGATGGCTTTCGCGAGGCGCGACGCCACCAGCGGCGGCAACGCACCCAGCAAGCCCTGCAGCTGTTTGGCCTTCGTCGAATCCATGTCCCCGGCAACCCACATAAGAAGCCAGGCCCCAACCCGTGCTTCCCAGCCTTGTAACGGTAAGCACTTATTGTTAACGCGGCCTTGATGCTTTCAGTCAAACTATAGCGGGCAGCGTCAGCCTGGCCTCAAATCCTCCAAGCCGGTTTCGGCCCATACTGAGGGACCCGCCATAAAGCCGGGCAATATCCCTCACGATTGCCAGCCCTAGCCCGCTTCCCGGCACGCTTTCGTCCAGCCGTTCGCCACGTTCGCCGATCTGGGAGATTTCCGCGGGGGTGAGTCCGGGTCCATCATCGCCGACAACGATCTCCAATAGCGTCCCTGAAAGCCGGCGCGCGGTGACCACGACACGGGACTTCGCCCATTTGCAGGCATTGTCCATCAGATTTCCGGCCATCTCTTCGAGGTCTTGTCGCTCGCCGCGGAAATAGAGAGCCGCCGGACAATCGACAGAAATCGAAACGCCGCGTTCGGTATGGATGCGCTTCAGCACGCGCGCGAGATCTTCGAGCGCCGGCGACACTTCCGTGCGATTGCCGATGGCGCTGACTGCGCCTGCGGCGCGGGCACGCGCGAGATAATGATCCACCTGGCGGCGCATGGTGCCGACCTGCTTTGTCACCGCATCGGCGAGTGGACCAGGCTGTGCCGCGGCTTCGCTGGCAATCACCGTCAGCGGCGTCTTGAGGAAATGGGCGAGGTTGGACACATGCGTTCGCGCGCGGGCGACAACCTCCGCATTGTGTTCGATCAACGCATTCAGCTCCGTCGCCAGCGGCGCGAGTTCCGCTGGAAATTTTCCGTCCAGCTTGCGCGCCTTTCCGTCGCGGATGCGCGCCAAGGCATCGCGCAAACGCCGCAGCGGAATGAGTCCGACGCGCACTTGCAGGAAGATGCCGCCGATCAATCCGATGCCCAGAACCGCAAAGGACCACAGCAGTGTGCTGTTGAAGCGCGCGACCTCGTTTTCGACCTGCGTGGAGTCGCCAGCGACGAGAAAGCGATAACTTTGCGTATCCTTCGGCGAAGGCGTGGCGGCAATCGGAAATTCGACATGCTGCGAGACGATGCGCAGGTGCTGGTTCTCCGGCCCTGCGCCGCGGCTCCATTGCACGCCGCCGCGCGTCACCGTGTCGTCGACTTTGATCGTATGGTCCCACAGCGAGCGCGAGATCTGCGGCTCGTTCTTGCTCTTTCCTTCCGGCGCGATCTGCCAGTACCAGCCGGAGTAGACACGCTCGAAGCGCGGATCGGTAAAGCGGCCCCGCAAGGACACTTGCCCGGCGGGTCCCGGTTCGGCCGCGGCAATCATGCCGTCGAGATCGAATTTCAGCCGCGCGTCGAAATCGCTTTCGACCGACGAACGGAAGATGCCCGACAACACGAAACCGCCGACAACAAGCCCGATCAGCGTCCACACCGCAGCAGCCGCGATCAGCCGCGCCTGAAGGGAATCAAGCCTTGGCGCGATTCTCGTGGTCAGCGTTCGGATCGTCGAGGCAATAGCCAAGGCCGCGCACCGTTTGAATGACGTTCACACCGAGCTTCTTGCGAAGGCGGCCGACGAAGACCTCGATTGTATTCGAGTCGCGGTCAAAGTCCTGATCGTAGAGATGTTCCACCAATTCGGTGCGCGATACCACCTTGCCCTTGTGATGGGCGAGATAGGAGAGCAGCCGGTACTCCAGGCTGGTCAGCTTCACCGGATTGCCATCCACGATCACGCGGGAGGCGCGCGTGTCGATCTTGAGCGGACCGACGTCGATTTCGGATGTGGCGAGGCCCGCAGCACGGCGCAGCAGCGCGCGCACCCGCGCCAACAGTTCCTCCGTGTGGAAGGGCTTGGCAAGATAATCGTCGGCGCCGGCATCGAAACCCGCCACCTTGTCGCTCCAGCGGTCGCGCGCAGTGAGAATGAGCACCGGCATGGTGCGCCCCTCGTGACGCCATTTCTCCAGCACACGCACGCCATCCATCTTCGGCAGGCCCAGATCGAGGATCACCGCGTCATAGGGCTCGGTGTCGCCAAGAAAGTGGCCTTCCTCGCCGTCGCTGGCCGCATCCACGACATAGCCGGCGTCTATCAACGACTTCTTCAGAAGCCGCTGCAGGTCTGAATCGTCTTCAACGAGAAGAATGCGCATCGTTATCCGCCATGTCCGTGTCGGTGGCCGCCACCGTGACCGCCACCCCAATCGCCGCGCCCCTCGCCTCCATGCCAACCGCGATCATTCTGCCGGCCACGGCCGTTATTCCATCCGCGATTGTCACGATACTCACGATCGGGATAACCAGCACCAAATTGCCCACGCGGCGGCCCTTCGAAATATCCCGGCGGCGGCGCGCGCATGCCCGGCGGCGGCATCGTATAACTGCCGCGCGGCGCGCCGTGCTCAACGCCCAGAACCCGTCCCGTGCGCGCATCGGTGTCGAGCCATATGACGCGGCCCTCGGGCGTCATCCATTTCAGCCGATAATGCGGGCTGCCCTGTTCATCCGGAAACGGACCATCTGCGTCGTAGAACGTCCCAGGATAATGGCGGCGAACCTGCGGCAACACCCGATCCAGCGGCTGCACATCAGGCGAGCGGCGGGGCTGTGCAATGGCGGGTGCGGAACCCAATGCCAGCACGGTCAACAACGCCAGAAACACAGCCCGAAACATCGGTTTATCTAACTTTCCCGCGATGAACGGCGCATGAATACACTCGCCAGAGTGTGTTCAGGCACGACGGCGCAATCTCCACGCCAGATGAATCGCTCTTTCACCATAACCGAAAGAGCAACGGCCTTGAGGCCGGGTCTTGCGGCAAGCCCCTCCCCGTAAGCCCCGTCGCCGTCAAGCGAGAGCCCGCACCGGAGAAATCCGGTGCGGGTTTCTCATTGTATTGCGGCGATCTCAAAAAACTTCGCGCGCTCAAGATATGGCGGCTGCGACCCCGATGTGCCGGCAACGCTGGTATTTGTTCTTCAAGTAACCGGGGGGTGGGGTATCCCCCTCACGCCGTTTCGCGGACGGTCAGAAATTCGGAGAGCGGCGCCCGTTCACTCTTGAGACTGTTCACCGGCGCGATATCGTCGGCGCATCCCACGGCCATGCCGCAGAAGATCATCTCGTTTTCGGGCACAGACAGATATTCGCGGATCTGCGGATGAAACAGCGCCCAGGCTTCCTGCGGGCAGGTCTGCAGTCCGTGTTCGCGCGCCAGCAGCATGATGTTCTGCATGAACATGCCCAAGTCGGCCCATTGGCCCTGCTGCATCTGCCGATCGATGGTGAAGATAAGGCCGCACGGCGCGCCGAAGAACGACCAATTCGCGGAGAAGAAGTTGAGCCGTGCCAGCTTGTCTTCGCGCGGAATGTTGACCGTCGCGTACATCGCCTCACCGATGCGATGACGGCGCGTCCTGTACGGCTCCGTCAACTCCGGCGGATAGATGTGATATTCCGGCGTCGTGCCCATCGGATGTTGTTTGCGCACCTCAGCCACGCGGCGAACAAGCTCATCACGCGCCGGACCGATGAGCGCATAAACTTTCCACGGCTGCAGATTGCCGCCGGACGGCGCGCGCGCCGCGAGCTGCACGATCTTCTCGATCGTGTGGCGCGACACCGGATCGGGCTTGAACGCGCGGATGGTTTTGCGCGTGGCAATCGCTTCGCTGATGTGCATGGCCGCCTCGAGGAAACTCACGCGCAGCATGGCGCGAAAAGCCGCCGCGTCAATCCGATGCGAATTGACGCGGCGGAAGTTAGTCCGTCACGACGCCTTGGCCGTTTTGGAGATGCCGTTGCGCACGGTCATCGCCAGCACCGCCGGCACGACGAGGTTGATCGCCTGAGCCACGGCAAGATTGCCGGTAAGATATCCGCTGAGCGCGCCCAAGATGGTGAGCGCACCGGCGATGTAGGTCTTGTAACCGGAAAGCATGATTGTTCTTCCTTTAAGAGAGGCATGAAAAAGCGCGCAGATGCGCGGCACCGGCGACGCATGCCCGAAACATTGCCGATGACTGGAATGCGCCCGTCAGGCGATCTTCCAATTCGTTCCGTCGCAAAAGACGAAATAGGCGCTCGTCCCGCCGCCGCTTGCGACGGAATTGCGGGTCACGGCCGCGAGATCCGTTGCGAGAGCAACCGCACCCGCACCGGCCGATGCCGCGGAGGGCAATTGCGCAACGGTAAGCGCCGGCAATTTGGGCGGAACGGTGAAAGAGGCCCGGCCGCTTGCCCCGGCGATAGCGATCGCATCTTTCCAGGCCGATCCATCCGGCGAGACCTTGAAATGGAAATCGTCATCGCCTGCGAGGCCGATTTCGGCGCGGCCGGAGAAATTGTCCTGGAACAGAAACGTCGCGGTGTTGGCGGAGGCTTGCTTGCTTAAGGTCACGCGCATGTCGCCGGAGCCGCCGGAGCCTGTCGGCACGTCGCTGAACAACGCGGCGTTGGATTTGACGGAGAGCTTGTTCGTCGAATCCGCCGCCGTGTTTATGCCGATTTTCGGCACATTTTGCAGCACCATCAAACTGCCATAGTCGGCCCATGCGGAGCCGTCGAAGACCATCAACGCCGCTTCGTCGGCGATGTAAGCGACAAGGCCCGCGAACGGCGCATAGAAGCGCCAGCTTCCATCGGCGTAATAGGCGATCTTGCTATCCTGCCCGGCCCAGGTGCCGGTGCCGGTTGCTTTCACCAGATAGGTGTCGCCATCGGCGGGCGATGACGGCGGCGCGGAAAGATCGCGGTCGAGGAAGCGGGTACAGAGGAAGGCATCGAACTGATAGAGCGCTTCGTTGTGGGTGACATGCTTTTGCGCTTGCGCGGCCGCAAGCAACGGCGCACCGGCGCGCGGTGTGGTGTCGGTCATGGATGGTCCTTTGAGATTAAAGAGCCCTCGCCCCACGAATGTGGGGGAGAGGGTTGGGTGAGGGGGTCTATCCGTTGGCGAGCTGCTGGTGAGAGCGTGCGCGCGGCATCACCCCCTCACCCCGCCCTCTCCCCCGCTGAAGCGAGGGAGAGGGTGATTAGAAAGTGAAGCTTCGTGTCTTCCCTGATCCCCATCCCACGACATTGGACAATTGATAGACGGTGAAGCGGAACGGTGATGGCAGGCCGCTTGTGAAATCGGCGGCGATGTTTGCCGCAGCATAAGTGACAGAAGCGGAAGTCAAGGATGAGAAGGTGCGGATCATCGCACCGCCCGCGTCCAGAATTTCAACATCATAAGCTTCCGATGTTTCGCTCATCGGGATTTCTGTCTGGTCCCAGCCGTCGCTCGCGGGTGAGCGGTCGCGGCGAATCCAGGAGAGGTTCAAATCGCCGCCCGTGGAATAGACGGCGTTTAGTTGGCACGGCGCATAGGGCCGCATGCCGATGCCTTCGAATTGCAGTTGCGCGCCCTGATAAGCAGGATCCGAGATCGGTTTACCCTTCGGTCCCCACAGATAGTTGAACGCCAGCGCATAATGATCCTGCGTCAACGCAAGCTGCTGGAGCGCGCCGTTCAGGACGACCACGCGTGCGCCGGCGAGAACTGGGTCGCGCATTGCGCCTTCCGTTCCCGCCTGCCCGCGCAAAAGACGCGACAGCATCCAGGTATCCGGCGCGGTGAGCGCGGCATTGGCGAATTGCAGAATCTCCCATGCGCCATCTTCGTTCTCGATGGCGAGCGCGTTGCTCCCCGCGAGCACGGACAGATCGTCCAGCGAGGCCAACGTGCCCTTGTAGAGTTTCACACCAACGCTGTTCACGTCGTCCCAGCGCCATACCGGGCCGGAGAACAGATCGGTGGTGGTGACGCCGATGTCGGCGGCGAGCGTGAGTGATGTGTCGAGCTGATAGTTGGAATCCGTGGCGCTGCGCAGGATGAGCACCGAACACGGCCACGGGTCCGCAAAGGCCGCCGCGAATGGCGACCACGGTTTCTGATCGCTCGACAACAGCGGCAGATCGAGAAATGCCACCAGCGCGCGGCCCGCGGCGCTCGTTTTCGCAACGACTGGAACACGCGTCACGCCGGGGAATATTTCATAGATCGACGGATCGGTGGCGGCAGCCTGAATGTTGCGCGAACCGGCATCGTCGATTTCGTTGAGGCGCAAACGATGCGTGCGGCCACCCGCACCCAACTCCACTTCATCCGCCGGATCGAGCGCGAGCCACGATGGCGCGAGCGCGAATTGCGCGGTTTCGCGCTGCACCCACGCATCCTGCAACAGCCGCGCGCCGATGCCGGAGGCCTGCGCCTGATCCATCACGATGGGGAGCGTGGATTGCGCGACGCGATCGGAGGCCGCGACAAGCCTGCGCGCCTCAGTGACGGCCTGCCGGTAATCGTCCGCGTCGATATAGGAAATGCGCGAG
>DASXHQ010000163.1:0-10524 GCA_036488415.1 Rhizomicrobium sp. | reverse complement strand
CGAGATTGGAATCCAGTGCCAGCGCATGTTCCACCGCGGCCAGCCCGTCGTCGGTTTTGACGCCGTGGGTAAAACACAAAATCATCTGCCCCAGCGCCATCAGCGCCCAGGCCTGCGCGTAGCCGGGATCGATTTCCGTCGCCCGCCGGCACAGGCGCACGATCGCTTCGGCGCGGTTGGAATAGCCTTCGTTGCCAATAACATAATTCTGGCGCGCCATCAGATAGAGATTGTAGGCCTCGGCGCTATTCGTGCCGCGCTTCTCGATGGCCTTCTTCTCTTCGGGCAAAAGCCGCAGCTTCAGCGCCTTCACGATGGCTTCGGAAATCTCGTCCTGCAGCGCGAAGATGTCGTCGAGGTTGCGGTCGTAGCGTTCGGCCCAGGCATGTTCGCCGGTGGCCCCGTCGATCAGCTGGGCTGTAATGCGCAGCCGGTTGCCGGATTTGCGCACGCTGCCCTCCAGGATGTGGCTCACCTTCAACTGCTTGGCGATCTGCGGGATGTCCACGCTCTTGCCCTTGAACTGAAAGGCGGTGTTGCGCGCGATGATGCCCAGCGCCGAAACCTTGCTGAGGTCGGTGATGATGTCTTCGCTGATGCCGTCGCTGAAATATTCCTGCTGCTGGTCGTCGCTCATATTGGCGAAAGGCAGCACGCAGATCGAAAGCCGCGTGGCGCGCACCGCCTCCGGCTTGGCCTCAACGGCAAAGACATGGATCGGCCGCTCGATGTTCTTCACCGAATGCTCGCCCATATCCTTGTAGTCGGCCTGAATTTTTCCGGCCAGATGATCGCGGACGGCGCTTGTGATCGTCACGCCATTCGGCTCGGCCAAGGCCTGAATACGCGCCGCGACATTGACGCCGTCGCCGTAGATGTCGTCGCCTTCCACGATCACATCGCCGAGGTTCACGCCGATGCGATAGCGGATGCGGCGGCCCTCGGGCGCCTGTGACTCGGCTTCGGCGGTTCCCGCCTGAATCGCCAGCGCGCATTGCACGGCCGAAACCACGCTGGCGAATTCGGCCAGCGCGCCGTCGCCGATCAGCTTGACGATGCGGCCGCCGAACGCGGCGACCTGCGGATCGAATGTGGTGCTTCTGTTGGCTTTCAGCCGGGCTAGCGTGCCCTGCTCGTCCGCTTCCATCATGCGGCTATAGCCGACGACGTCGGCGGACATGATGGCGGTCAGTTTGCGCGGCACGCGGGATGCTCCGACTGGCGAACGCGAGTTTATGGCGCGGGGAAGCAAAGGCGCAACCGGCGTGATGTTTGCCGTTGGAAGTGGCCTCCCGCCCTCTACGTCCATAGGTCGTCACGGACAACCTCCGGCGGCCTTGGCCGGAATGATCGGAATTCGGCTCTTGGCACCAGTTTCCATTCTCGCCTTATATGTCCCACGGAGGTGGCTCATGTGGGTTCGGGTTCTCGGCGCTGTGGCGCTTCTTCTGTTCGCGGGCATGGCGGAGGCGAAGCCGTTGGCGCCGCCCTCGTCCGGCTTTGTCACCAGCGCGGATGGGACGCGGATCAATTATGTCGATTGGGGCGGCAGCGGGCCGGCGGTGGTGATGATCCACGGGCTGGGCGACGATCCTTATGTCTTCGGCGCGATCGCGCAGCATCTGCGCGGGCGCTTCCACATCGTGGCTTATGCGCGGCGCGGGCACGGCCACTCCGATGCGCCGCTCGACAAGGCGTATGACCTGCCCGCCTATGTCGCCGACATGCGCGCGGTGTTCGATCAGCTGCACATCGATCATGCGAGCCTTGTCGGCTGGTCGATGGGCGGCAATGAGATCACCGCGTTTGCGGACAAATATCCGGGCAGCGTGGACAAGCTCGTCTATCTGGAATCCGGTTATGACTGGTCACAGGCCGATCTGGGCAACCGGTTCGCCGCCATCGCGCCGAAGAAAGAGGACCTGGCGTCCTTCGCCGCCTATGAGAAATGGTGGCTGCGCGTGTGGTATGGCGCGGGCAAAGCGTGGGTGCCGGCCATCGCGCCTTATCTGCGCGACACCGCGCGCATCGCGCCGGACGGATCGGTGACCGTCATCCCCACCGACGCGGTGATGGCCAAGATCTTCGGCGGCGTCGGCGTGCCGCGCGATTATGCGGACGTGAAAGCGCCGGTGCTGGCGATCTATGCCGACCGCTTCTTCCCCGACATTCCGGGCGATGGCGCCTACAACAAGGACAACGCGGCGTTCGAGGCGAAGTTCGACGCCTTTCGCGACAAGAGCGTTGCGCGGATCGAACGCGAGATTCCGAACGCGTCCATCTGCCGGCTGAAGGACCGCACGCACATGTCCATCGGCTTCGAGAACCACGCCTGGCTGGCAAAGGCGATGGGGGATTTCCTCTCCGCGCCGAAGGATGCGCGGTTCGATTGCCACCACTCATAGCCGCCCTCGCAATCGCCTCCCCCTTGTGGGGAGGCCGATAAAATTCTGAGGTCCGCGAGCGATAGCGAACGGACGCGAAGAATTTTTCGGGTGGGGGCGATGCCACGCTCCGCCCCCCACCCGGATCGCTTCGCTCTCCGACCTCCCCACAAGGGGGAGGTGATAAGAAACAAATGCCTAAGGCGTCGCCGCGCGCCGCAGGTTCGTGCCGGGGCGCGTTGCGGGATAGGGCGCGTCGCCTTTGAGGCCCTTCCAGAGAATCTGATTGTAAGCCACGGGGTCGAGGCGGTCTTCGGCGGTGAAGTCGAAGCCCTTCATCGCTTTGGCCCACCAGGCCGCCTCATGCGCAGGCTTGACCGCGGGCGCGCCGGCGGGCGCTGGCGGAAGCGGAAGCTGCGTCGAATACAAAATGGCCGGCACCTGCGCGGTGTAGTTCCAATCGGCTTGTTTGACATCGAACACCGCGCTCATCGGGCGCGCGTGGGCATCGTGAACATTGAGCGGCTTCAGGCCCAATATCTCCTCGATCGTGCGGATCATGTTGACCGTGGTGTAACGCTCCGACACGACGGCGTGGTGCTTCACATAAGGCCCCGCCACGAACGCGACGGAGCGGTGCGCGTTGACATGATCGGGGCCGTCCTGCGCGTCGTCCTCGATCACGAAGACGAGGGTGTCCTTGGCGTAGCGGCTCTTGGCGATCTTCTCGATCAGAAGGCCCACCGCATAATCATTGTCGGCGATCTGCGTTTCGGGCGTGTTCACGCCGTCGATGGCGGTTCCGAAATCGCCGGTGTGGTCGTGCATGAAGCGGATGGTTTCGAAGCGCGGCAGGTCTCCCGTCTTCTCATAGGCATCGAACTCGCGCGCCCATTCCTGATAGCGCCAGTAATCGGGGAACTGATTGTCGAAGCCGCGGAAGAAGATGTCGGTGACGGGCGCCAGATCGGGATTGGCGGCAAAGCCCACGCGCAGGCCTTGCTTGGCGGGTTCGTGTACCAGGGCAATGCGGTTGGCCGCGGGCACTTGCGGCAGATAAAGGTCGATGTCGAGGAAGAATCCGTAATTGCGCATGGGAAGATGCGCGCGCTGAACGGCGTTCCACAGATAGCCCTGCTGGAATTCGCCGTCGGGGCCGTCGGGCGCGGTTTCGTTCGCGTCGCCCGGAAGAAGTTCGGGATCGGCGTTGCCGCCGGAATTGGCTTCCTTGCGCTGGGGGATCGGCAGAGCGACATTGACGCCGCGCGAGGTGCCTTCGGTGTCATAGCTCTGGCCGCGGTCCGCATAGTTCACGGGGATCTGCTTTTCCACCGCATCGGTGGTGCGCGCAGAGGTCGACCAGCCCCAGCCGTCTCCGCTCACTTCGCCCGAGTCGTAGAAGGAATCCAGCGCCACGAACTGGCCGGCCAGCGCATGCGCGTTGGCCGTGATGGTGGGGCCAAACTGCACGAGGCTGGGATCGCCGTCGGCGCCGGGAAGATCGCCCAATATCTGATCGTAAGTGCGGTTCTCGCGCACGATATAGATGACGTGCTTGATCTTCTGGCGGAGCGCGTTCATCACCGCGACGTCCTGCGCGGTATCCTTTTCGCCAAAGCCGTTGTTGTCGGCCACCTGCGCGGTGAGCCGCTTAAGCGTCACCGCATCCGGCACCGGAATGGTCGCCAGGCCGCCGGTCGTCAGATTGAGGATGTATTGGTTGGCGGCGCCTTCCTGATCGGCCTTGTTGCAACGGGGCGTCTCTTTGGACGTCTTCATGCAGTTGCGCGGATTGGCGGCAGCGGGGCTTTTGCCATTGGCAACATAGAGCGTCTTGCCATCGGCCGAGACGCTGACGGAATTGGGCTGCCAGGCCGTGGGGATGAGGCCGACGAGTTTGGGCGCACCCGAAAGCGCAATCACGCTGACCGCGTTGATGCCGCCATCGGTCACATAAAGCTCAGTCTCGTCCGGCGACAGCGCCAGAGAATTGGGAGAAGCGCCGGGCAAGCGCTTGCCGCGCTCATAACCATCCGGCAGGCCGACGGCGACCGCAGCCACGCGCTGGTTGGTGGCCGTATCGAAAATGTCGACGCGATCCGCATTGTCCTCCGCAACATAAAGCCGCGTCTGGGCGCGGTTGAGCAGAAGGCGCGTGGGATTGCCGGAAACCTTGATCCGCTGGGTGACCGTGGGCTTGTCCTTCAAGGCGACCACATCGATCTCGCGGTCGCGCAGGCTCGACACATAAGCGGTGTCGTTGCCTTTCACAGCGACCCAATAAGGAAATTCCCCGCCGGCGACGCCCGTCAGTTTGGGATCACTTTTTCCGGGGCGCAGATCGAGCTCGCTGGCGTTCTTGTTGTCGTTGAGATCGACCACGGAGATCGAATCGTTCTGGTAATTGGCGATGACGAGTTTGGTCTTCGCTTGCGTGAGCGCGAGACCGGCGGTCGATGGTTTGAGGACATGCGCGTTCTTGACCACGGCATTGCCGGCCGTGTGACCGAGTTTCACAACGGGGCCGCTCTGCGCCCAGTTATCGCCCGGCCGCGTGAACTTCATGAAATCGTCGTCCGCGCCGCCGCCGACATAGACGGTCTGGTCGTCCGCGACCGCCAGGCCGCCGAAGCTATTGGCCACCGGCACGGCTTGAAGAAATTTCGGCGTGACGGCCGAAATGTCGTAAACGAAAAGATGCTCGGTCGAAGCCTGCGGGATATTATTGCCCGCGGCGTCCCGCCAGCTGTTGAAGCCGCTGGTGAGCACAAACAGGGTATGACCGTCCGGCGAAATCGCCGTGGTGACCGCGTCGCTCGCCACTGCCCGGCCGATCACCGGCAAATCGAGCGCGAGCGGATCGAAACGCGCGCTCGGCGCGGCCAGCGGCGTGATCGTCTGTCCCGTCGGCAACCATTCGGATGCGGCGGCGTTTGCCGCCAGCAGACAAATCAGACCTGCGATCAAATACCGTTGCATGGCCGCCCCTCGCGCTAGTGAAGTGCAGCGAGCGTACCCGGCTACGCCAACAAATCAAATGACGACCGCTGATGACAAATGGCGGCGCCAAAACAAAAAGCCCGGAGATTTCTCTCCGGGCTTTTGTTCTTTTTATCGGTGGGTCACCCGGACTATTCGCGAGCAAGCTCGCGGCCGGGTGATGACTTCGTCAGTTAGTGCGTGACCACCGCGTCGGATGCTGAGGCAGCAACGGCGGCAGGGACGACCGTTTCCGGCTCGATCCAGTCGATGGCTTCGGGCATGCGCACCAGCGCCACCTTCAGCACATCTTCCACCGTCTTCACCGGCACAATCGTCATGCCGTTTTTCACGTTATCCGGAATGTCGGCCAGGTCCTTCTCATTGTCCGCCGGGATCGCCACCGTCTTGATGCCGGCCCGAAGCGCCGCGAGAAGCTTCTCCTTCAATCCGCCGATGGGCAGCGCGCGGCCACGCAAGGTGACCTCGCCCGTCATCGCCACATCGCGGCGCACCGGAATGCCGGTGATGACCGAGATGATCGACGTCGCCATCGCAAGACCGGCGGACGGACCGTCCTTCGGCGTTGCGCCTTCGGGCACATGGACATGGATGTCCTTGGTGTCGAAGGTCGGCGGCTTGATGCCGAAGCTCGTCGCCTTGGAGCGCACGAAGCTCCTCGCCGCGTCGATGGATTCCTTCATCACGTCACCGAGCTTGCCGGTGGTCTGCATGCGGCCCTTGCCCGGCAGCATGACGGATTCGATCTGCAGCGTGTCGCCGCCGACCTCCGTCCAAGCCAAACCGGTGACCACACCGACCTGATCTTCGCCCTCGATCTCGCCGTAGCGGTATTTCCGCACGCCGGCATATTCGCCGAGATTCTCGGGCGTGATTTCGATCGACGCTTTCTTGCCGGAGACGATCTCCTTCACCGCCTTGCGGGTGAGACCGGCAATCTCGCGCTCCAGGTTACGCACGCCGGCTTCGCGGGTGTAGTAGCGAACCAGATCGTACAGCGCCGCGTCCGTGATCTTCCACTCGCCTTCCTTCAGGCCGTGAGCTTCCACTTCCTTCTGGATCAGGTGGCGCTTGGCAATCTCCACCTTCTCATCCTCGGTGTAGCCGGGGATGCGGATGATCTCCATGCGGTCCATCAACGGGCCGGGCATGTTGAGCGTGTTGGCCGTGGTGATGAACATCACGTCCGACAGATCGAAGTCCACTTCCAGATAGTGATCCTGGAACGTGTGGTTCTGCTCGGGGTCGAGCACTTCGAGCAACGCGCTCGAAGGATCGCCGCGCCAATCGGCACCCAGCTTGTCGATCTCGTCTAGGAGGAAGAGCGGATTGGCGCTCTTGGCCTTCTTCATCGACTGGATGACCTTGCCGGGCATCGAGCCAATATAGGTGCGCCGGTGACCGCGGATTTCCGCTTCGTCACGCACGCCGCCGAGCGACATGCGGACATATTCGCGACCGGTGGCCTTCGCGATGGACTTGGCCAGCGAGGTCTTGCCGACGCCCGGAGGACCAACGAGGCAGAGGATCGGGCCCTTGATCTTCCCGGCGCGCTGTTGCACGGCGAGATATTCAAGAATGCGTTCCTTCACCTTCTCCAGCCCGAAGTGATCTTCGTGCAGGATATCCTCGGCGAGCTTGATGTCCTTCTTAACCTTGGACTTCTTGCCCCAGGGCAGCGACAGCAGCCAGTCGAGATAATTGCGCACGACCGTGGCTTCCGCCGACATCGGCGACATCGAGCGCAGCTTCTTCACTTCGGCGTTGGCTTTCTCGCGCACTTCCTTGGAGAGCTTGGTCTTGCGGATGCGCTCTTCCAGCTCGTTCATCTCGTCGCGGCCTTCGTCGCCTTCGCCGAGCTCCTTCTGGATCGCCTTAAGCTGCTCGTTGAGATAGTATTCGCGCTGCGTCTTCTCCATCTGGCGCTTCACGCGCGAACGGATTTTCCGTTCGACCTGCAGCACGCCGATTTCGCCTTCGATCAGCGACAGCACTTTCTCCAGACGCGCGCCGGTGTCCAGCGTTTCCAACAAGGACTGACGGTCGGAGATCTTCACCGATAGATGCGCGGCCACGGTGTCGGCAAGCTTGGCGGGATCTTCGATCTGCGCGACCGAAGCCAGCGTCTCGGCCGGCACTTTCTTGTTGAGCTTGATGTATTGCTCGAAATTGGTCTTCACCGTGCGGATGAGCGCCTCGGTTTCCTTGCCCTCGCCGGCCACATCCGAGATCTTCTCGATATGGGCCTGGAAGAAGTCGCTGCGGTTAACGAAATCCGTCACCCGCGCGCGGCTCTTGCCTTCCACCAGCACGCGAACGGTCTGGTCGGGCAGTTTCAGAAGCTGCAGCACGGTGGCCATTGTGCCGATGGTGTGCAGACCGTCCGTGGACGGATCGTCCTCGGCGGCGGTCTTCTGCGTGAGCAGCAGAATCTGTTTCTCGTCGTTCATCACCTCTTCGAGCGCGCGCACGGACTTCTCGCGGCCGACGAAGAGCGGAACGATCATGTGAGGGAACACGACGATATCGCGCAAAGGCAAAACCGGCGCCAACTGGACGCCCGAGCCCTTGGGCGTATTCACGACGTCTTGATCTGACATCTTTTTCTCCTGACCGGAGAGCGACGACTCTGCCGGGATGCTGAAGCAACCGTACCCCATCTGGGCTTACGGAAGCGGTTAAAAGTCGCCCAAGCTGGGCCGACTGTGTTGATTAAAAATGGGACTTGGGAACCAGCGTTTCAAGAAGGAAACGCGAACGCGCCAATGGCGTTGCCACAGGCGCGTTTTACAAACCTGAATTTGCGTCAGGAAGCGTTCAGCCCGCGCTCTTTTGCTGCGGTTCCGCTTTGTCCGAGTAGGTGTAAAGCGGGCGCGCCTTGCCTTCGACCACGTCACCGGTGACGACGACTTCCTGCACGCCGTTTAGCGTCGGAAGCTCGAACATGGTTTCCAGAAGGAAACTCTCCATGATCGAACGCAGACCGCGCGCGCCGGTGCGCCGCGCAATCGCCTTGCGGGCGATCGAATGCAGCGCCTCTTCCTGGAAGCGCAGCTTCACGCCTTCCATCTCGAACATGCGCTGGTATTGCTTCGCCAGCGCGTTCTTCGGACGGGTGAGAATTTCGATCAGCGCCGGTTCTGTGAGATCGCCGAGCGTGGCGAGGATCGGCAGGCGGCCGATGAATTCCGGGATCAGGCCGAACTTTAAAAGATCTTCCGGCTCCACTTCGCGCAGGATCTCGCCCGTGCCGCGCTCGTCGGCGGAACGCACATTGGCGCCAAAGCCCATCGACGTGCCGCTGGTGCGCGAAGCGATGATTTTGTCGAGGCCCGCGAAGGCGCCGCCTACGATGAAGAGGATGTTGGTGGTGTCAACTTGCAGGAATTCCTGCTGCGGATGCTTGCGGCCACCCTGCGGCGGAACCGAAGCGACCGTGCCTTCCATGATCTTGAGCAGCGCCTGCTGCACGCCTTCGCCCGACACGTCGCGCGTGATGGACGGGTTGTCCGACTTGCGGCTGATCTTGTCGACTTCGTCGATATAAACGATGCCGCGCTGTGCGCGCTCGACATTGTAGTCGGCGGCCTGCAGCAGCTTGAGGATGATGTTCTCGACGTCCTCGCCGACATAACCGGCTTCGGTCAATGTCGTGGCGTCGGCCATCGTGAAGGGAACGTCGAGGATGCGCGCCAGTGTCTGCGCGAGTAGCGTCTTGCCGCAGCCCGTCGGGCCAATCAGCATGATGTTGGACTTCGCCAGCTCGACGTCGCCGTTCTTGCCGGACGAATTGATGCGCTTGTAGTGGTTGTGGACCGCGACCGAGAGAACCTTCTTGGCGTGGCTCTGGCCGACGACATAATCGTCGAGGACCTTGAAGATTTCCTGCGGGGACGGAACACCATCCCGCGACTTCAGGAACGAAGTCTTGTTCTCCTCGCGGATGATTTCCATGCACAGTTCGACGCATTCATCGCAGATGAACACCGTCGGGCCCGCGATGAGCTTGCGGACCTCGTGCTGGCTTTTGCCGCAGAAGGAACAGTAGAGGGTATTTTTCGACTCGCCGCCGCCAGCCTTACTCATTGACGCTCCTGGGCGAATTCGCCCTTAAAGACAGCTTTTGATCCTGCCGGATCAAAGCCTTGCACGACCCACGCCAACCCAAATCGGATCACCCCCGATTCATTCGACCACGTTAGCGCCAAGCGGATCAAGAAAGTTTTAAGTCGGTCAAAACCCCAAGGATTCAAGGGGGATGGCCGGCTTATCCGCCCGTCCCCTCCGCCACATCCGGGCGCCTTTCCAGGATTTTATCGATCAGGCCGAAGGCCTTGGCCTCTTCGGCGGTCAGATAAGTATCCCGATCCAGCATCTTTTCAACCGCCTCGACGGGCTGGCCGGTGTGCTTGGAGTAAATCTCGTTCAGGCGCCGCTTCAGCTTCACGATCTCCTGAGCGTGGCGGGCGATGTCCGCCGCCTGGCCGTAATAGGAGGCACTCGGCTGATGAACCAGCACGCGAGAGTTGGGGAGGCAGTACCGCTCGCCCGGATTGCCGGCGCAGAGCAGCAGCGATGCCGCCGAGGACGCCTGACCGACGCAGAGCGTCTGAATCTTCGGGCGGATGTACTGCATCGTGTCGTAGATGCCGAGACCCGCCGTGACGTAACCGCCCGGCGAGTTGATATACATCGAGATCTCTTTCTTGGGGTTCTCGGCCTCAAGAAACAGAAGCTGCGCGGTGATGAGGCTGGCGCCGTAATCTTCCACCGGGCCGGTGATGAAGATGATGCGTTCCTTGAGCAGGCGCGAGTAGATGTCGTAAGCGCGCTCGCCGCGGGAGGTTTGTTCGACCACCATCGGAACGAGGGTGTTCATATAGACGTCGCGCATTTCAGCCATGGAAACCAGCCCGATTCGATTGTTTGAGGGTGAAGCGCCGCAAAGCGCGCTGTCAACGTGACCTATATAAGGTCACTTGCGGGTTAATTCGACCATGCGGCATTTGGGGATATCTAGCGCCAAAGTTCCTACCGAAAAAGATCAGCAAACGGCGAATTTCTTGTTCTCTCAAGCTTCTAATATGTCTGCCAATTCGATTGCGACCCTGGTTTCCTCTGCTCGGATAAATCCGTCGGC
>DASXHQ010000155.1:0-14842 GCA_036488415.1 Rhizomicrobium sp. | reverse complement strand
ATCTCTTCGGCCGTTACGCCTATCCGCCCGAAGTGCTGGAGCAAAAGAAAGATGCAGCGACGGTGGCGCGTCCACCGCTGACGAGACGCGACTGGGGAGTGGTTGCGATTCTGGTGGTGCTGCTGCCGGTGCTGGCGATGTCCGCCGTGGGCAACCAGCAGATCTTCAATGCCTACCTCATCTGGTCAGAGAAAAATTACGATCTGGGGATGTTTGGCGGCACGATGCCGACAAGCTGGATGTTCTCGATCGACGCGGTGGTGAGCACGTTCCTGATGATCGGCGTCATCGCTTTCTGGCGCTGGTATGGACGCCATTGGCCAGAGCCCGCGGAAATCACCAAGATCGCCATCGGCACGGCGATCAGCGCCTTCGCACCGCTGACGCTCGCGCTGTTCTCACAGATTGTCGCGCAGACGGGTCATCCGGTGCCGTTGTGGTGGGCGATTGCGTTCCATGTCATCAACGACACTGGCTTCTCGATGGTTTTTCCGGTGGGATTGGCGCTCTATTCGCGCGCGGCACCCAAAGGTCTGGGTGGCATCATGATCGCGATCTATTACCTTCACCTTTTTATCGGAAACAATCTGATCGGCTATCTCGGCGGCTTGCTGGACAAGATGTCCGGCGTCGAGTTCTGGCTGCTGCATAGCGCAATCATCGGCGTGGCCGCGGTTCTTCTATTTCTGGCGCGAGTTTTCCTCGGACATTACCTCGCGCCGACGAAAGCGGATGTGGCGGCCGAAGCCGCCACATAGTCTGTTCGCTTATCGGTCGTTGTCGTCCTCGCGATATGGCGGCGGCGCATAGCGCGCGTCGGTGGCACGCGCCTGATCGACGGCCGCTTCGACCTGATCCATCGCATCGGCCACGGCATCGCGATAGCAGGTCTGCGGCGTATCGCTGACATCGATCGGATGGGCGACGTCGAGGCGGCGGCACAGCGCACGCGCCTTGGCGTGGATGCGGCCCTCCAGGCGATAGACGTCGCGGTCGCTGTTCAAATCCAGATCGTCGAAACGCACCGGCTCCGACAGTGACACGGTCTCGATGGGCGCGCCGATGGAACTGCGCTCTTGCGCCCGCCAATGCGGCGCGCGGACGATGACTTCCTCGTCACCATGATAACTGACGTAACCGTCGCGCGGATAATCCTGCGCGGTAGCGGGCAAGACCGCGAGCGACGCGCCGAACGCGCTGGCGAGCAGAATGATTTTGAGCGAATGGCTTTTCGGAATCACGTTGCGAATCATGGGGCGGCTCCATCTTGTTGCCCCATCAGCCGTGATCGACTGCCCTGATCTGAAACGGTTTCGGTGCTACGCGGTTCCCAAAAGACGAAAGCCCCGTCGAACGGGGCTTTCGCGAGGAACATCAACTAGTCTTCATACCGGCGATCGCGCGCATCGCGAATGGCCGCGTTGGCGCGAAGTTCGCCGTCCTCCAGTGCGCTTTTGTAGCAGGACGTGCCGAACTGCTGATACACGGGATAGGCCTCAGCAATCCGCGTGCAAGTATCCTGCGCCGCGTCGCGTACCCGCATCTTCAATGCGCGCGCGCCGCGCCATGTGCGCAGATTCAGATCGTCGTAACGAACGTGTGTGGTGAGCGAAACCTTCTCCAGCGGCCCGTTCAAACGCTGACCGTCCGCATCGGTGTGGAAACGCGGGGCGGTGACGATCACGCCTTCGCTGTCCTGATAGGCGTTGCCGTCATAAGCCCCGTAATCTTGCGCGTACGCCGAGGCGGCGAACAGCGTGAGACCGAAAGCACCGGCCAGCAACGCGGCATGGGGCATATATCTTTTGAAAATCCGCATGGATTGCTCCTCTTATACGTGCCCCTCGAGGAAACGCCGCAAAAGGGCGCGGGTTTCGGCCGAAATAAGGTTCTATTGTGGCCGCGATTATTGACTGGCCGGTTCCGGCGGCGGCTCGACCGGTTGGCGAAGTTCCTGCGCCGCGTCATTGTGCGTGACCGCGGCCTGCTCTTCGGCTTCCGCGATGGGCCTCGGCTTATAGCCGAGTGCGTGGAAGGCGTCCTCGCCCTCGCGGCTGAACACCGAACGGATACGGATGTCGCGCTGGGGAAACGGAATCTCGATTCCGGCCGCGCGCAGCGCATCGTCGATCGCCCAGGTATAAGCCGCCTGCATCGCGTTGGGGCGCTTTACCGCGTCGAGGTGGGGCCAGACGACAAGTTCGAAATTGAGCGATGAATCGCCGAAGCTCGTCAGCCAGACCTGCGTGCGGTGCGTGGCGGTGTCGGGCAGCGTGAAGTCCACGGCCTTCGCAGCTTGCAGAACGACTTTGCGGACCAGTGTCTTGTCCACGCCATAAGCGACGCTAAAGGGAATGTGGATGCGGCGCGTCTCGCCCTTCAGCGTCCAGTTGATGAAGCGCTCTTCGATCAATCGCGAATTTGGCACGAAGATGTCGACATTGTCGTTGTTGCGGATGCGCACCGCGCGTGCGCCGATCTCATAGACGATGCCGCGCACCTTTCCGTCCGGCAGCTCGATATAATCGCCGACGTTCACGACGGAGTCGAACAGCAGCACCAGGCCGGAGACGAACTCCTTCACCACACCCTGCAGGCCCAGGCCGACGCCTACGCCCAATGCGCCTGCGAAAACCGCGATCGAGCTCAGATTGAGTCCCATGGAGGACAGGCCGAACAGGATGCCGAGAATGGCGATGCCGTAGGCGGAGAATTTCTCCAGAATGTAGAGCGACGGTCCACCACCCGGCAGGCGGTGGCGCAGGCGCGAGACGAGTCCCGCAACCAGCCGCGACGCCAAAATCGAAACGATGATGATCGTGGTGGCGAGAAGAAGGCCGCCCAGGGTGATGGGCGTGCCACCGACAGCGACCAAGGGAAAAGACAGAAGCGTGTGCGTGGCGGTGGCGGGATCGGTGAACATTTTTGCTTTTTGCGCGAGGACAGACGGGAAAGGAACCCCGCT
Organism: Rhizomicrobium sp.; assembly: GCA_036488415.1. GTDB lineage: Bacteria > Pseudomonadota > Alphaproteobacteria > Micropepsales > Micropepsaceae > Rhizomicrobium. The sequence continues at coordinate 11,877 of DASXHQ010000155.1, read as the reverse complement.
GCCGCAGCCACGGTTCCGGCGCCGGCGCGACCGGGCGCCGCGCTGCACATTTGCCCTTGAATTTAGTTTAGAAGTTTTCTAAGTATGACTCGCAACTGAGGGCGGACTTGACCTGTCCTTATGACCGAAACCCGCCCGGAAAGCCGGGCTTTTGAAGGAAGACCCATGCTGACCACCGGCGACACATTCCCCGATTTCGCCCTTCAGGGCGTCATCTCCACCGATCCCCAAACCGCGTTCAAGGATTTCGACCAGAGCACCGACAAGGGCAAATGGAAGGTGATGTTCTTCTGGCCGAAGGATTTCACCTTTGTCTGCCCGACCGAGATTGCCGGCTTCGGCGCGCTGAACGGCGAGTTCAACGATCGCGACACGGTGATCTATGGCGTCTCCATCGACAGCGAATTCGTGCATCTGGCGTGGCGCCAAAATCATGCCGACTTGAAGAACCTGCCCTTCGCAATGCTGGCCGATGTGAAGCGCGAGCTTTCCATGGCGCTCGGCGTCCTCGACAAGGACAGTGGCGTCGCCAAGCGCGCGACCTTCATCGTCGATCCCGACAACATCATCCGCTTTGCGTATGTGACGGACATGAATGTCGGCCGCAATCCGCAGGAAGTGTTGCGCGTGCTGGATGCGCTGCAGACCGACGAGCTTTGCCCTTGCAACTGGCAGAAGGGCGAACAAGTTCTGAAAGCCGCCTGATTTCCCAAGCGATGCGGCATCCCCCTTGCTGCGTCGCGACTGAAGCCCCGCGCCGGTTATGCCTCCCCCGCTCGGCGCGGGGCGCTTTTCAAAGGATCGAACAATGTCTCTCGAAGACCTGAAGAACCGCCTTCCCGATTATGCGAAGGACCTGAAACTCAATCTCTCCTCGCTCGCCGCCGAGCCGTCACTGAACGAGCAACAGCGCGCCGGCACCTTCGTCGCCACGGCGCTGGCTTCACGCAATGCCGATGTGACGCGCGCGATCCTCGGCGAGTTCGCGTCGAAGCTTTCACCAGAAGCGCTGGATGCGGCGCGCGCGGCGGCCAGCATCATGGCGATGAACAACATCTATTACCGCTTCACCCATCTGGCCTCGTCGCCAGACTACCGCTCGCTTCCCGCCAAACTGCGCATGAACGTGATCGGCAAGCCGGGCGTGGACAAGGTGGACTTCGAGCTGTGGTCGCTGGCAGTCTCCGCCATCAATGGCTGCGGCATGTGCATCGACAGCCATGAAAAAGTACTGCGCAACGCCGGGATAACCGCCGAGCAAATCCAGGCGGCGGTGCGCATCGCCTCCGTGGTGCATGCGGTGGCCGCGACACTAGACGGCGTTGCGGTGGAAACCGAGCTTCTCTCGCAGGCCGCCTGACGCTGAGATTTACGCGGTACGGGCTTGGGATTTCTGTAGAGTCCGAATGCACCGCGACACGCGGTTCTCCTTTTGAGGAAATCCCCATGCGTCTTCTCGCGCTTGCTGCAATGCTCACCGTCTTCGCTCTTCCTGCCGGCGCACAGACCGCGCCCGACTGGTCGCAGGCGCAGACGATCACCGTCTCGATGAGCAATTATGCGTTCACGCCGTCCACGCTCACGCTGAAGGCAAACCAGCCTTACAAGCTTGTCTTCACCAGCACCGTGACGAAAGACCATGACTTCGCAGCGCCGGAATTGTTCGCCGCCGGCACCATCGACCCGGAAGACATGAGCAAGGTTTCCAAAGGCGTGGTGGAAGTGGATGACGGCGGCACGGTGGCTGTGCGCTTCACGCCAACCAAACCCGGCACCTACGACTTCGCCTGCGACCATTTCATGCATTCGGTGCTGGGCATGCACGGCCAGGCGATCGTTGAGTAGCGCTATTTGATCGGCAACCAGATAGTGATGCCGCCATTGCCGGTGCGCGGGTCGAACGTCGCATTGTGGCGTTCGAAGCCCGGCGCTTCGGCGGGCGCCTTGCCGCTTTTGGGAAACCAGTCGTTCCAGATCGCCCGATAGGTCTCGCGAATCTGGGTGACGTGGCCATCATGCGCGAACACCGCATAGGTTTGCGGCCTGAGCGTGATCTTGATCAATTCCTTCGGCATCGCGCCGAACCGCGTCACCCCCGCGGCGGTGACATATTCGATGCCGTCATCGTCCGACGCGGTGGTGATGCCGACCGGTGGCTCGTCGATCTTGTGTTCGATGTCTGCATAATAATTCTGCATGAAGCGTTGCCACTGGCCCGCGATGTTCAGCATCTCGGTGTAGGGGATGTGCTGGCTGAGACCGGCGAACAGCAACTCGCCCACTTTTTCGATACGCGGTTCTTTGAGCGTCATGGCTTTGGACTCCAGATGGCGGATGGCATCGACGAGCTTCAGCCCTTCGATGGATTCGGATTTTCGGACCTCTTCGGGCGTCTTACCGAATTGTGCCTTGAACGCGCGGCTGAAGGCTTCGTGGCTGGCATAGCCGGTGTCGAGCGCGACGCCTAGGATGTCGGATGCGCCGGACGCCAGCGCATAAGCCGCTTCGGTGAGACGGCGCGCGCGGCGATATTCGATCACCGACAACCCGGTGGCTTCGCCGAACGCATGCGCAAGATGAAAACGCGACACGTCACAAAACCGCGCGATCTGGTCCAGCGACAGATCGCGGTTGAGATTGCGTTCGATTACGAACAGCGCCTTGTTGGTGAGCGACATGGGCTTCCTCAATTTCCGAAGACCATGTTAGCGGGATCGCAAACGCCGCGCTTGATGGGAATTGCGGTTCAGGCGCGCGCGGCGTGTGCCGGCTCCGCGACAGCGGCGCGCTCGTCCCTCAGGCTGCCGTGATGCTTGGACCAGACGCGCGTGAATTCCGCGCCCAGCAGAAAAATCTGCGCGGTGTAGTAAACCCACAGCAGCATCACGAGGATGCTGCCCGCCGCGCCATATCGCGCGCCCACCGCGCTGGAGCCCAGATAAAGCCCGATCAGATATTCGCCGATGTTGAACAGGATTGTGGTGCCGACCGCGCCCACGATCACGTCGCGCCATTCGATGTGACAGTCCGGAAGCACGCGATAGATGGCCGCCAGCAGCAGCGCAATCAGGACGAACGAGATCACGAAGTTGAGAATGAGCGCCAAAGTCGCGCCGATGGGCAACACATAATCGATGCGCTCGCCCAAGGCGTGGATCGCCGCCGACATCACCAGCGAGATCAGCAGCAGGAACGCCAACGCCAGCACCAACCCCACGCTCACCAGCCGCCCGCGCGCCAGCCGCCACCACACCGTCGTCTTCGGCTGTGCTTTCCAGATGACATTCAGCGCCGCCTGCATTTCGCCGAAGACCCCCGACGCGGTGACGATGAGAAGCGCGACGCCGGTGACGTTGGCCCAGAAACCGCTGGTGCTCGGATTCTCCGAATTGTGGATCGCCGCATAGAGAAGTTTGGCGGCGTTGGGGCCGATGAGGTGGCCGATCTCATGCGCGATGGCGGTTCCCGCGGCTTCGCGCCCGAAGACCAGACCGGCGACGGAGGCAGCGATGTAGAGAACCGGCGCCAGCGCGGTGACGGCGTAGAACGCGATTGCGGCGCCGCGCGACAGCGCTTCGTCACGGTCGAAGGCCGCAATGCCTTCCTTCAGCAAGACCCAAAGTTCCCGCATAACGCATCAAGCGTTGGGCGGGCCTTTGAGTTCCACGCTGTTGCCGTCGGGATCGAGAATATAGATGGAGGGGCCGTCGCCCTTGGCACCATAACGCTGGCCGGAATCTGTGATCGTCACATTGTGCGCCGCCAGATACGCGCGGATGGCGGCGTCGTCGAAACGATCGATCTCGATGGCGAAGTGATCGACATTACGGCCTTCTTTTTGCGGCCCCGCGCCGCCCAAGCTGCCGAGCGCGCCGGTGAGCGGAACAAGATCGATCAGCGACGATCCCGCCCGCACCTGCCACAGCCCGATCTTTTCCTGCACTTTGTCGACCGGGCAACCGAGCACGTCGCGATAGAAATGCAGACTGGCCTCCAGATCGCGGATGCGCAGCACGACGTGATCGATCTGTTTCAACGTGAAGGGTGGCGGCATTGGTGGTGTTTCGTCTTTTTGGGTGCGTTGCGCCGGTACGAGCGCCAGTATATTTTAACCAGATGAGACAGCCAACGATAAGCCGCAGCGCGGATGTTATGGGCGGTGCGCCGGTCTTTGCCGGAACGCGCGTTCCCGTGCAGACGCTTCTCGACTATCTCGAAGCGGGTGACTCCATCGGTGAGTTTCTGGAAGGCTTTCCATCGGTCACACGCAAACAGGTCATCGCGTTTCTGGAAGACGCGAAAGACCGTTTGGTTGAATCGGTCAGGTGAGAATTTTTCTCGACGAATGCGTGGACCGGCGTTATGCGCGCGAACTTTCCGGCCACGACGTCAAAACCGCTTACCAGATGCAATGGGCAGGCATCAAGAATGGCGCCTTACTGTCGCTGGTGTCGAAAGAATTCGACGTTTTCGTCACCGTGGATCGCAATCTCTCCTATCAGCAGAATCTCAGCGGCGTTCCGGTTGCCGTCATTGTCCTGAAAGCCGCGAGCAATCGGTTGGCGGATTTAAAGCCGCTGACGCCGAGAGTGCTTGCGGCGTTGACCTCTGCACCCAAGGGCGCCGCCACGGTTATCGAATAATCACACGCGCGTCGGGAACGGGTTGCGTTCCTTGAACTGTTTCTGGTGCCAATAAGGATAGGCCATTGTCACGGCGCTCGCCTTGTCCAGCATCTTTATCTGATCGGGCGTGAGGTTCCAGCCGATGGCTCCGATATTGTCTTTCAGTTGCTGCTCGTTGCGCGCACCGATGACGAGCGTGGAAACAGTGGGCCGTTGCAAAAGCCAGTTGAGCGCCACTTGCGGCACGCTCTTGCCGGTTTCCTTCGCCACGATGTCGAGCGCATCGACGACAGTGAACACCAGCTCGTCCGATGCCGGCGGACCCATGTCGTTCGACGCTTGCGAATGGCGGCGGCTTTGTTCCGGCAGCGGCGCGCCTCGGCGGATCTTGCCGGTGAGACGGCCCCAGCCGAGCGGCGACCACACGACGGCGCCAACGCCTTGATCGAGGCCGAGCGGCATCAACTCCCACTCATAATCGCGGCCGACGAGAGAATAATAAGTCTGATTGGCAACATAGCGCGGCAGGCCGTAACGATCCGCCACCGCGAGCGACTTCATCAGATGCCAGCCGGAGAAATTGGAAACGCCGATGTAACCGATCTTGCCGGCGCGAATGAGCGTATCGAGGGTGGAGAGAACTTCTTCCGGCGGCGTCTTGGCGTCATAGCCGTGAAGCTGGAAGAGATCGATATGATCCGTGCCGAGACGCTTGAGCGCGCCTTCCACCGCACGCGTCAGATGAAAGCGCGAGGAGCCGACTTCGTTTGCATCGGGACCGGAGCGGAACGTCGCCTTGGTGGAGATCAGAAGTTTGTCGCGCTTGCCCTTGATCGCCGCGCCCAACACGCGCTCGGACTCGCCGCCGGAATAGATATCCGCGCTGTCGAACATGGTGAGGCCGTGATCGAGGCAGATGTCGATGAGGCGCGATGCTTCTTTATCATCCGTGTCGCCCCACACCGCGAGGCCGCCCTTGCCGCCGAACGTGCCGGTGCCAAGCGTCAAGACGGGCACGTTGAAGCCCGAACGTCCCAATTGCCGATATTCCATGTGTGCTTTCCTCGCGTTTAGCTGAGGGAAGCATCGGCCTTCGCCGCAAGCGGTTCAACCGCGCTGGCGTGTCAGATTTCCGGAATGGTCTGCTTCAGCCGCCCGCCGACGCGAACAGGATCGATGCGCGAAGCCAAACCCTTTGCATTTGTCTCCACGAACACGCCGCACAGGCTGGCCGGACCGGTCGCGGGCGTGAAGCGGTTGCCAGGGAGCTTGCGGGTGAAGCGGTTGAGCGGCTCGAACTTGTCCATGCCGATGACGCTGTCGTAATCGGCGCAGGCGCCGGCGTCGGTCTGATAGGCGGTGCCGCCGGGAAGGATCTGCGCGTCGCCGGTCGGCACATGCTGATGCGTGCCGACGACCAGCGAAGCGCGGCCATCGCAGAAATGGCCCATCGCCATTTTCTCCGATGTCGCTTCGGCGTGCATATCCACCACGATGGCATCCGCCGCTTCACCGAGCGGACACGCGTTCAGCTGCGCATCGACAGATGCGAAAGGATCGTCCTGCGGCTCCATGAACACCCGGCCGAGCGGCGAAACGACGAGCACATGCTGCCCGTTCTTCGCCTGAAACAGATTGGCGCCCTTGCCCGGCGTGCCGGCGGGAAGATTGGTGGGACGCAGCACGCGGTCTTCATCGTTGATGAAGGTGAGAATCTCGCGCTGATCGGCCCAATGGTTGCCGGTGGTGATGCAATCCACGCCGAGCGCGAAGAAATCATTGGCGATGACGCGCGTGAGGCCGAAGCCGCCCGCCGCGTTTTCACCGTTCACGATCACGAAATCGAGTTTCAGCCGCTCGATGAGCAGCGGAAGTTCCGCCGTCACGACATCGCGACCCGGCTTTCCGATGACATCGCCGATGAAAAGAATGCGCATGGGATGCGTTAAAGCATTGCAGCCATGCGCCACGCAACCGCGGCCGGAGCGATGCAATGGCCGTCCCAGGGGCTATTATCGCTAACAGCAGGAGGTTCGCCATGATGCTTCGCACGGCCTTCCAATCCGCGGCCTGGATCGGGCTGATGGGACTTTGCCTCCTCGCCGCCGCCGGCAACTGGACATGGCCGCAGGGCTGGACTTTCATCGCGATCTATTTCTTCGGCTCGCTCGGCTTCGGCGCCTACTACGCCAAGCGCGATCCGGCATTGCTCAAATCGCGTATGGAGCCGTTGAAGGACAAAGGCGCGCCGCTGTGGGACCGCATTTTCCTGTTCACCTTTGTCATCATCTGGTTCCTTTGGCTGATCTTCATGGGGCTGGACGCGCAGCGCTGGCATCTGTCGGCGCCCATGCCGGTGATCGTGAATGTGATCGGCGCGGCTCTTATCATTGTCGGCTTTCTCGCCACGCTGGCGGTCTTCAACGTCAACAGCTTCGCGGAACCGACGGTGCGCCTGCAGCAAGATCGCCACCAGCATGTGATCGACACCGGGCCTTACGCGATGGTGCGCCATCCGATGCATGCCTCGGCGATCCTTTATCTGTTCGGCATGCCGCTGCTGCTGGGATCGAAATGGGGGCTTCTGATCGCGCCGCTTTTCATCATCGGCGTTTCGCTGCGATCCATCGCGGAAGAACGCAAGCTGGCGCGTGAACTGCCGGGCTATGCGGACTACATGACGCGCGTGCCTTACCGGCTTGTGCCCTTTGTGTGGTGAAATTCGCGAACGCCATTTTCGGTGATGACGGCATCGAGCGGATGGTCGTGCGCCTCCCGTGGTAGTTCATCCACTTCCTGTTCCGCATAGGCGACGCCGATGGCGCGCACGGTTGAGTTCGCGCGCAGGAAATCCAGTGTGCGGTCGTAATAGCCGCCGCCATATCCGAGGCGATGGCCGTTTCGGTCAAACGCGAGCAATGGCACCAGCAGGATTTTGGGATAAGCCAGAGGCCAGTCTTTGGATGGTTCGGGAATGCCATAGGTGCCGCGCTGCAAATTCTGTCCCGGCATCCAGCGATGGAAGACCAGCGGCTCGTCCCTCACATCGACGCGCGGAAAGGCGAGCGTGCAATTCTGCAATATCAGTTTCTTGAGAAGAATATGCGGATCGGCTTCGTCGCCGATGGCGATATAGCCTCCCACAACGCTTGCGTCGGGAATCTTCAGCGCCGCAACATGCTCGGCAACCTCGTGTGCGAATTCCGGATGGGCATGCGCAAGCTTGGCGCGGCGGGCGCGCAGTTCGGTGCGAAATTCAATCTTTGAGATCATCGCGGTGTCTGGATGGCCGGATCGCGCTTCGCTGTCCGGCCATGACGGGATTCTAAAGTGGACAGGACCGCCGTCACCGTTGGAAGTGGATCCTCATGGGCCTGCAGTGCAGGTGGGCGCCGTGTGTCCGGAACCACGGCTCCGGCCAGGGACAGCTCCCGATGAGAACATTAAGGCCCCTAGGCATCGCTTTCCTGACGCGTGGGGCAGTACCTGTCCGCCTCTAATCTAGGCGTGGCCAAGCCTTGCGGCAATGTCTTCCGCGCGCTTGGCGGAACGTTCCATCAGGCTGATCGCCTGACTTTCCGCCAGATTGAGCTTGCCGCTGATCTCTTCATGCGCCGTTGTGAGATCGCTCGTATGTTTCGCGTGGCTTTCCAGCCGCGAGCGCGCTTCGAAATATTCATCCGCGATGAGCACCGCCGCCATCAGCAGCAAGCGCTGATCGCCGACCTGCCCCACGCTTTCGAGCAACTCGCGCACCTTGGCATCGACATGCGCCGCCAGGTCCTTGAGGTGCTGCTCCTCGCCTTCATCGCAGGCGATGGTGGAAGCGCGGCCGTTCACCATGACATTGACCAGCGGCATCTCTATCTCCCTAGCGCCATGCGGATTTCCGCGATTGCGCCGTCGAGGCGCTCTTCGACTTCTTCCGTGATGCCGGCAAGGCCGCGCGTTTCTTCTTCGAGTTCCGCGATGCGCGCCAGCAGGCTTTCACGCTCGGCCATTAAACTGGCGATTTCGGCAGCATCTTTTTTCGCCTTGGCGCGCAATTCGGCGAGGGGAAGCGCGGTGGCTTCCAGCGCGTCGAGCGCCTTGTCCAGCCGGGCGGCGGTGTCGTCGAACCTTGGCATTCCGGCTCCCTTGTTAACGAATCTCAGCCGGACCATAGGCCGCATGGCCGCCAGCATCAACGAAACGGCGTTTCGGCCGTTATTTTCCACGGGTTATTGCCACCTTGACGGGTGGCTTGCCCCCTCGCTAAGGCCACAGCCCAACCGGAGGTTTCCAGACCATGACGAGCCCGATGGAACAGGCCGAGATCCGCCGCCTTGCCAATGCCATCCGGGGCCTGTCGCTCGACGCCGTGGAATCCGCCAAATCCGGCCATCCGGGCCTGCCTTTGGGCATGGCGGACGCGGCGACGGTGCTGTTCTCGCAATTCCTGAAATACGACCCGGCCGATCCCCAGTGGCCCGATCGGGACCGCTTTGTGCTGTCGGCTGGTCACGGCTCGATGCTGCTCTATTCTCTACTGTATCTGACCGGTTATCCGGGCATGACGCTCGACGACATCAAGACCTTCCGCAAGCTGGGTTCGCCTTGCGCCGGACATCCCGAACATGGCCATGCACCGGGCATCGAGACGACAACAGGACCGCTTGGCCAGGGCATCAGCAATGCCGTGGGCATGGCGATTGCGGAGCGTCATCTGAATGCGCGCTTCGGCGACGATCTGGTCAATCACAAGACTTATGTGATCGCGAGCGATGGCGATTTGATGGAAGGTATTTCCCACGAAGCCATCGGCATCGCGGGGCATCTGAAGCTGAAGAACCTGATCGTTCTTTATGACGACAACAACATCACCATCGACGGCGACAAGGCGCTCTCCGACACCAGCGATGCAAACTTGCGTTTTTCCGCGATGGGCTGGCGCGTGGACAATTGCGACGGCCACGACGCGCGGGAAGTGTGGCGCGCGCTGAGCGAGGCCCAGAATTCCGACAAGCCGGTGATGATCAACTGCCGCACCATCATCGGCTTTGGCATGCCGACGCGCGCGGGCACGCAGAAGGCGCATAGCGATGCGCCCGGCGCCGACGAAGTGGCCGGCGCGAAGAAGGCACTCGATCTTCCAGCCGCTGCCTTCACGCTGAACGACGGCGTGCTGGAGGCGTGGCGCAAGATCGGTACCCAAGGCGCGGGCAAGCGTGATGAGTGGAACAAGCGCAAGGCGGCTGCGAAGAATGCCAAGGACTTCGATGAAGCACTGTCGGGCAACATCCCACACACGCTGCACGACGCGCTGAACGAATTCAAAAAGAAGATGATCGCCGAGAAACCCGCCATCGCCACGCGCAAGGCGTCCGAAGGCGTGCTCGATGTCGTCAATCCCATCGTCACCTCCACGATGGGCGGTTCGGCGGACCTGACGCCGTCCAACAACACCAAAACGAAAGACATGTCGGACTTCGAGCCCGGCACCTATGGCGGCCGCTATATGCGCTGGGGCATTCGCGAGCACGGCATGTGCGCGGCGATGAGCGGCATGGCGCTGCACGGCGGCGTCATTCCCTATGGCGGCACCTTCATGGTGTTCTCCGATTATTGCCGCCCTTCGATCCGTTTGGCGGCGATCATGCAGCAGCGCGTGATCTATGTGATGACGCATGACTCCATCGGCGTGGGCGAAGACGGACCGACGCACCAGCCGGTCGAGCAACTGGCCGCGATGCGCGCGATGCCGGGTCTTCTGACCTTCCGCCCCTGCGATCCGGTCGAGACCGCGGAGGCGTGGGAAATTGCGCTGAACAAGAAAGACGGTCCCAGCTTCCTCGCGCTGACCCGCCAGAATTTGGCGCCGTCGCGCAGCGAATTCACCGACAAGAATCTCACCGCACATGGCGCCTACGAGGTCGCCGCTGCCGAAGGCGACGCCAGGGTCACTTTCTTCGCCTCGGGCTCGGAAGTGGAGCTTGCAATGCAGGCCCGCGAATTGCTCAAGGCTGTCGGAATCGGCGCGCGCGTTGTGTCCATGCCGTGCTGGTCACTGTTCGAGAAACAGGACGCAACATATCGTGACGCCGTGATCGGAAACTCTCCGGTAAAGCTCGCCATCGAAGCCGGCGTGCGCGAAGGCTGGGACCGTTATATCGGGCCCAACGGCATCTTCATCGGCATGCACAGCTTCGGCGCCAGCGCGCCCTACAAGGATGTCTACAAGCATTTCGGCATTACCGCCGAAGCCGCGGCGGATGCCGCGACGAAAGCACTTGGGAAAGGAAAGTAGTTATGACCGTTCGCGTCGCGATCAACGGATTTGGCCGCATTGGCCGCCTCGTCCTGCGCGCCATCGTGGAATCCAAGCGCAGCGACATCGTTGTCGTTGGCGTGAACGACCTTGGGCCCGTCGAAACCAATGCCCATCTGCTGCGCTATGACAGCGTGCATGGCCGCTTCCCAGGCGAAGTGAAAGTGGACGGCGAGCTGATGATCGTGGACGGCCACAAGATCAGGGTGACGGCGATCAAGAGCCCGGCCGAACTTCCGCACAAGGAATTGAACGTCGACATCGCGCTGGAATGCACCGGCATTTTCACCAGCAAGGAAAAAGCCGCTGCGCATCTGACCGCCGGCGCCAAACGCGTGCTGGTCTCCGCGCCCGCCGACGGCGTGGACAAGACGATTGTCTTCGGCGTGAACGACAACGCGATTTCGAAGAATGACATCATCGTCTCCAACGCCTCCTGCACGACCAACTGTCTGGTTCCAATGGCGAAGATCCTGCACGATGCCTTCGGGATCGAGAAGGGTCACATGACCACGGTCCACTCCTACACCAACGATCAGCCGTCGCTGGACCAGATGCACAAGGATCTCTATCGCGGTCGCGCCGCCGCACTCTCCATGATCCCGACTTCGACGGGCGCAGCGAAGGCCGTCGGTCTTGTCATGCCGGAGCTGAAGGGCAAGCTCGATGGCGTCTCCGTGCGCGTGCCGACGCCGAACGTCTCGCTGGTCGATCTGAAGGTGGTGACGAAGAGACCGACCACCGTGCAGGACGTGAACGACGCGATGATCAAGGCCTCGGAAAGCGGACCGCTGAGAGGCATTCTCGCCATCGTGCACGACAAGCTCGTCAGCCACGACTTCAACCACGATCCGCATTCCTGCTCGTTCATGCTGGATCAGACCAAGGTGCTGGACGGCAATCTCGTCGCGGTGATGGGCTGGTACGACAACGAATGGGGCTTCT
>DASXHQ010000056.1:0-4143 GCA_036488415.1 Rhizomicrobium sp. | reverse complement strand
AACGACTATTGCGCCACGCACGTCATCGGACTCGTCAATGAACGGCCCGGCGCGGTCATCCGCGTCCGCTATTTTTCGGGGTTTGCGAAACTGGAACGGCTTGCCGTTCTGAAAGCCTGCCGTGGGACGCCGGTCACTCGCGCGGTTATCGAAGCCGCGGTCGAGATCTGCCGCCGTAAGGGCTACGAGCGTGTCTACGGCCATTCGCAGGCGCGGCTCGTGGGCTTTTGGGAGAAACACGGCTTCAAGCCACTACGGCGCAACACGAATCTCGTCTTTTCGGATCATGCCTATGTCGAGATCGTGCGTGAGTTGGCGCGCCACGCCGCCGCCATCACGCTGGAAAGCGACCCCTATCTCATCATCCGTCCCGAAGGCGCCTGGGATACTCCGGGCATTCTCGAACAATCTAGCACGCGTCCCATCACCAGTCCGCATTGAGACAGGCCATGACCAAGCCCATCGATATCAAGCGTTTTGCGAACCTGCTATCCGCCGATAGCGAACTGGACGGAATCGAACGGAGCCTGAAACGCACCGGTGACAGGACCTCGGCCCGCAAGATCGCCGATGTGCGGGAAATCCTGGCGCGCGCGCTGACGGAAGAACAGGCTGGCCTCTACGAGGCGCTCCTGAAGCCGCGCTGATCCACCCCCTCTTTTTTTGGAACGCTCCGCGATTTATCCTCCGCCCGCTTCGAAGTGAGTCCGGAGATATCCCATGGCTAATCGCGAACAACGCAGCAACAAGGAAAAGAAGAAGCCGAAGGCCGACGATAAGGCGAAGGACAACAAGTCCGCGCCCTCGCCCTTCGTCCAGCCCGAACTGGTGCGCAAGCCGCACAAGGGCAAAGACTGGACCTGAAGCAGGCTGCGATCAGCTTCCGCGGGTGACCGGCAGCGGACGTGCGATGAAGCCGCTTATGGCATAAACACGCGCGCCGTACTGGCCCGACCGGGGGTCCCACACGCGCACTTGCGACCAGTCATTGTTCTTGCTGACGTCCAGCACCGGCATGTTCAGGTCGATCTCGCCATGGTTCTGCCAGTTGGCATGGTCGACCTTGATCTCACGCGGGGAAACTACCGCCGTCACCACCGCGACATGGCCGCGGCGGATGCGCTTGCTGCCGGAGAACACCATTACGGCGTCGGCGGCGGGCTGGGCCATGCGGTTGTAGAGATCGGCGGCCTTGCTCCACCAATATTTGGCGTCGCCGAAAATCTGCAGGCCGGAGCGCAGGCGCGCGTACTGCACGCAATAAAGATGTTGAGCCATCCGTTCGACTGTCGGCGCCGCTGTGAGCGCCGGGTTGGCGGCAACGGGCGCTGGATCGGGAATTTCTCCCAGCGCTGCATCGTCGGCATCGGATACGGTCGTGGCGGTCCCGCCGATGATGGCCGGCGTCGCTTCTGTCTCGGATTGCCCGGCGGATTTCAGGAAATCCAGAACGCTCGCTTCCGCCGTCGAAGCTGTCATCGGGTTCAGGGACAGGAGGCCAAGAAACAGGCACGCGAATGGGAGTTGAATGGCTCGATGTAATCGGGTCACTACAGCTTCCTTGCTGAACGCAGTTTCGGGTGGGTTCCCAGGCGGCAACTCTAGGGTGGCTTTTACCAACATTCCTTTTCCAGACAAATACTTAAGCCAAATTGGATTTGGTTCCCCGTTCACCGAAAGTTCGTTAACAGCCTAGGTTTTCCGCGAGTTTTGGCCATATTGCCGCGCGGCGGCGGCGGGACTTTTCCAAGTTTCATCCACCCACCATCTTCCCGTCATGGCGTTCGCATCGAATAACCCCACAAAACAGGCGATGATTCGCGGCTTCCTCCAGCGCTGCCCCAATTGCGGGAAGGGCCAACTTTTCCGCTCCTATCTGAAGCAGGTGGACGCCTGCGCCGATTGCGGCGAAGCGTTCGGCCATATCCGCGCCGACGACGGTCCGGCGTGGCTGACGGTCATGGTGACCGGCCACATCGTCGTTGCCCTGATGCTCATCGCGAACGCGGTCCTGTTCATGCCGCTCTGGATCAGCGTTTCGGGGTTCTGCGCGCTTGCCGGCGCGATGGTTCTGGGATTGCTGCAACGAGCCAAGGGAATTTTCATCGGCCTGATCTGGCAAACGAAAGCCAGCGAGGCGGTCAGCACACCGGCGCTGTCCGTCGCCGATTAATCATCAGTCTCAGCCGTCGCCCGCCACGGTTGCCAGGTGCCGCCGCGCACAAACAGAACGGCAGTCAACGACAGCAGGAACAGAACGCCCAGCACGATCCACGCTTCGTTGAAGGAATCCACCAGCGCCGCGCGCTGGATCAGCGGCTCGACATAGGCACGCATCGATGGGTCCACCGGTCCCATAGGCACGCCGTGGAAATATTCCGTGGGCAGGCCGACTTTTGCGGCCATGAGCGGATCGCCGGCCTGAAGCCGGTCGATGATGTGCTTGGCGTGCTCCGGCGTGCGCTGCGCGAGGATCGTGTCGATCAGGGCGATGCCGATGGCGCCGCCCAGATTGCGCATCAGGTTGAACTGCCCGCTCGCGTCCGGCGCATTTTCCGGCCCCCAGCCCTCCATCGCTAGGCGCGTCGTCGGCAGGATGCAGAACATCACCGCCACGCCGCGCAGCACCTGGGGCCAGAACAGACCGTCGAAATCGGTTTGGTAGGTCAGTTGCCCATCGATCAGAAGGCCAACGCCGAAGATTCCATAGCCGAATGCCAGCAACACGCGTCCATCGATGCGGCTCTCCAGCAGTGCGGCGACAGGCGCGGCAAGCAGTTGCACGGCGCCGGACACCATGATGATCTCGCCAATCTCGATCGGCGTGTGCTCGCGCACGCCGCCGAGAAAGATCGCCAGAATATAGGTTGACCCGTAGAGGCCCATGCCCGCCACGAAGCTGAGCGCGCAGCCAACCGCAAAGCTCATGCGTGAGAAGCGGCGCAAATTGATAAAGGGATGCGGCCGGCTAAAGCAGAAATAGAGCGCCAGCGCGCCGGAAACCGCGCAGATCGTGAATAGCGCATAGATATAGGCCCCGCTCCAGTGATGCGGCGGCGCTTCCTTCAAAAGCAGTTCCAGCGCGCCCAGGAAGGTCGCGGTCAGCAGCACTGTCGCGTAGTCGATCCGGCGCAGGAATCCGACATTCGGCGCATTCCTCGGAAGGAAAATGCCGACCATCAGGCAGACGATGATTCCGGGCACGACATTGATGAGGAAGATCCAGTGCCAGGAATAAGTCTGCGTCAGCCAGCCGCCGACATAGGGTCCCACCGTCGGCGCGACCATCGCGACTACGCCCGCCATCGCTGTGGCGATGATCTCATGCTTCTTCGGCAGGATCGTGAACACCGACGTAAACACCGCCGGAATCAACATGCCGCCGCAGAAACCCTGCACCACGCGCAACGCGATCAGCGGGTCGGAGCTGGGGCAGAGCGCGCAGCCGATGCTCGCCAGGGTGAAACCAGCTGTTGCCGCCACGAACATCCAGCGCAATGACAGCGCACGCGTCAGCATGCCGGTGAGCGGTATGGCGATGACTTCCGCCATCAGGTAAGCGGTCTGAATCCAGCTGATCTTGTTGTCGGGGATGTTCAGCGCGTGCTGGATATTGGTGAGCGAGCTCGCCACCACCTGGATGTCCAAGATGGCCATGAACATGCCGACGCACATGGCGGTGTAACCGATCCAGGTGCGAACGGTGGACATCATGCAAAGCTTCGTGGGTTCGTCTTACGGATGGTAGCTTCTCTGCGATGCATCCGATGGGGCGTCCCGCGCCGGTTGTTCCCGTCTTGAAGCAAGGGTTCGGTCCTCGACACGGATGCGCCAGACCAGCATAGCGGCGTTCAGCACCGAAAACAGCACCGCGACTCCTGTTTCGCTGAATGCCAGCGGCAGGAACGCGATTTCGCCCACGACAATGGCGTAGTTGGGATGCCGCATAAAGCGGTAGGGCCCGCGTGCCACCAGCGGCGCGTCTGCGAGTGTGATGACACGGGTACTGAACCAGCGTCCGAGGCTTGCCATCGTCCACACGCGGAAAATCTGCAGCACCGCGAACAGGGCGATCCACAGCCAATGGATTTCTACCGGCTTGGGCAGGGCCAGAATTATCGCGGCAAACCATGCGATATGCAG
>DASXHQ010000172.1:0-51113 GCA_036488415.1 Rhizomicrobium sp. | reverse complement strand
GAAGCTTCTTAGGGGCCACTTGCCGTCTTTTCCTTCCAACGTAATTTCTCCGATTGCACGTTGCGCGGTCCGGTCCACAATTCTTGCGCCCTCCGATTCCAAGCAATCGAGAAAACTGATCAGCCGTTTTCCACGGCTCTCTTGGGTGAGCGAAACCGACAAGCCCTCCTGCCTGATAATTTCGATCTGTGCCCAAAAACGAGCGAATAGATATGGGAGTGCAAAGCGCGTGGGGTTATCCGGGGCAAAGTTCAAGTCGGTAAAATCGCGTTTAACTAGCGAATGGAGCTTGCCCATAAGCTCGTCTGCAGATTTGAGCAGCGGTCCCAAATGGGTATCGACGAATTCTTCCGCGGTTTGTTTCTTTTCGCGGCGGCGATGATAAACACCCCAGCCGAATTCGGCCACTTTGACGATCACGCCGCCGGAAATGAGACTAGATACGGTAGGCCAATTATCAGCAAAAGCTTTGGCTATTGATTCGAACATGCATGTCGCCCCCCGACCCAATTTGGACGACCCTACATCCAACTGTTATTCACATGAAGTGAGGAATACAGCGCCCGGAATACGGCGATAGGATACCTATTGTGCATTGACGAAACTGGCGCGAAACTGGCGACGAAACTGGCGACAGCATACCTATTGTCCGAATTCTCCCGCCACAGATTTCACACCCCTGTCGCAATCGGGAACCTACCATGCGGCTCCGAAGTTTCGGAGGTGCCATGAAAGCTCTCGCTCTTTGCTTCGTCCTCGCCCTAACGGCCATGCCGGCTGCGGCGAGTGTGATTTCGCCTTCGGAGGCGATGGCCAATGTCGGCCGGAGAGTGACCGTCGAAGGCGTGGTGATCGACGGCTATCACGAAAACGGTTCGGGTCAGAGTACGCTTGTGTTCGCCGAGGGCGAACATGCGTTTAACGGGATTTATTATGAGGACACCACCGCGCTGTTCCCCGATCCGCGCGAGCTGATCGGAAAAACCGTTCGCATTCACGGCACGGTCCAAAGCGATTTCGGCACGCCTGACATCGTTCTGCGCGCGCCCACGCAATTGCAGATCGATCAATAACAATCGGGATGTTCATGCCCCCGGCAGCGCCGTCGTGTTCGCGTCGGGATCGGGCGTTGCGGGCTTGAACGCTGCCGCCGCCGCTTTTGCCGCGGCGAGCTTGTTCTCCGGCATCTGGCCGGCGATGGCTTCGATGCGGGTTCTGGATTCGGTGTCGCCGCTGGCGGCGGCGATGGCGTACCACTTATAGGCTTCGGCCAGATCCTGCTTCACGCCTTCGCCGCGCTCATAAAGCACCGCGAGATTGAATTGCGAATTGGTGAGGCCCAGCGCGGCGGCTTTGGCGAACCAGCGCGCGCTTTCGCTGTAGTCCTTCTGCGCGCCGCGGCCTTCGGCATAGGCGACGCCCAGATCGTGCATCGCCTGGCGGTTGCCCTGCCCGGCCGCGGCCTCATACCAGCGCAGCGCTTCGGATGCGTCCGGCGCAACGCCGTCGCCATGCTGGAAGAGTTCGGCGGTCCAGTATTGCGCCATCGGATCGTGCGCGGCGGAAGCTTTCAATATCCATTTCGCCGCTTCGCGCTTGTCGATGGCAACGCCGTCGCCCTTCAGATAACGCAAGCCGATCAAAAGCTGCGCGCGCGGATTGCCGGCAACGGCCAGCGCGGAGAGCTTGTCGAGCGGCGCGGCAGACGCGGTTTTCGGCGGCGCCGATTTGTGATGCAGCGCGCCGCGCGGAACGACGATGCGAACCGGCGTGGCGCGGCCAAGACGCTCGCCCGTTGCGTAGGCCACCATCGGCCCCAGCACGAACATGATCGCGACAATCCCAGCGATGATCGTGTTGGTGCGATTCATCCAGGACGGCAATTTGGCTTTCTTCTCCGCCTGCTCGATTTCGGCCAGCGCGGCGGCGGTCTGGGCGGCGCGGCGGGCGGCAGAGAGATAAGTGTCGGCGGCGGCGGTCAGCGGCTTTTCGGCCGGCGCATCCGGCACCGGCACCATGAATTCTTCAGAAGGCGCGATTTCGACCGGCGGCACATAGCCCGTCTGCGCGGCGACGTTGCGGGCCACCGCTTCGAGATGATCGATACGCATGCAAGCGTTCAGAAGGCTGGTGCGCAGTTCGGTCTGCGCGTCGCGCAGGCGCTTTTCGGCGCCGGCCATGCGCGTGGTGAGATCGCCCGACAGATCGGAGAAGCGTTTCTCGGACGAGTCGAGCCGCGCGCCGAAGATCTTCGTGTTCTCTTGCACCTGCGCCGCCGCGCCGCTGCTTTCCTTCTGCACGGCGACAAGGCGCGCATCGATATCGGCGAGCGTTTTCTCGAACACCCGCAGGCGGCGCTCCAGCCATGCATCGACGCGCGGCGGCTCGGCGGGAGCTTTGGCTTCCTGCGGCGGCGCAAAGGGAACGACGGAGGTTTCCTCCGTCACTGTCTCCGACGAAGTCTCCGGTACGACGATCGCGTCGGGTCCGGCTTCGAGTTCAATCGGCGGCACGACAGTTTCAACCGGCGCTTGTTCGACAGTTTCCGGCGCAGGTTCTTCGCCCGGGGTGAACATGTAGCTATCGCGCATTTGCTGCGCGAGCATCGCCAGATCGTCGGCCACGATGCCGAGGAAGAGATCGTCTTTTGTCGAGAAATACGCGAACA
This sequence comes from Rhizomicrobium sp., assembly GCA_036488415.1. Classification (GTDB taxonomy): domain Bacteria; phylum Pseudomonadota; class Alphaproteobacteria; order Micropepsales; family Micropepsaceae; genus Rhizomicrobium. Next base: position 48,445 of record DASXHQ010000172.1, on the reverse strand, counting down.
CGGTGGTCGTCGAGAATCCGGCTTCCTTGGCCACGGCATTCAGCGAGAAATCCGTGGATTCCGTGCGCGCCGCAACAACGCGCGCAGCGTCCAGGATCGCGCGCCGCGTGGCGCCGCGCTGCCAAAGACGCACATTGTTTCCTGTCGCGGATGCCCCCACGGCAATCTCCGTATTACCAAGCCGTTATAGCGCCGCGGGCGTTAACGAATTGCAGGTGAAGCCGTTAGAGATTTCTTCAAGCCGCTTAATGGCACGCAATGGTTGCGTCGCGGGAACCTTGGCCGTTCATGCTGGGTTCAGCGGCCGTTCACGATATTGGCGGCAGTAGAAGCGTTCATAAACGAGGACCCCATGAAATTGGTTTACGGTCTGTCGGCAGCCTTGCTCGGCACGACCTTGCTGGCCGGCGCGGCCAATGCCCAGAACAACAACGACAATCCGCGGTCTCATCCGCATTTCAGCACACACGACAGCGCACGCGACCATGACGATACGGTGAGCGGCAACAGCGCTTCCACGGGCGGCGCGAACGCTGCCGTGGCGGCGAACGGCGCTCCGCGTAGCTGGCCACACGGGGCCAATGGCGGACATCCAATGAACGCGCCGCACGCGCACTGGAACGCGACCAATCTGCGCGATCACAATGTCTCGCATTTCAGCGCACAGGATCGCGACACGTGGCAGCATGGTCACTGGCAGCACGGACGGCATCACGGCCGCAATGGCTGGTGGTGGAATTCGGGCGGCACATGGTTCTTCTACGATCAGCCGGTCTATCCCTATCCGGGCTACGTCTCCGACGATTATTACGCCGACGATTACTATGGCGATGATGACGGCTATGCCGTTCAGGGCTACGGCCCGGGCGATGGTGGGTACGCCTGGTACTACTGCAATAACCCGGCCGGCTATTATCCGTATGTGAAATCGTGCCGCGGTCCGTGGCGCGCGGTGACGCCGACGCCGCCTGCGGATCAGCAGGGTTACGATCAGGGCCCCAATGGCGACAACGACGATCAAGGTCCGCCGCCGGGCTACAACGACGACCGTGGCCCGCCGCCCGGATATGATCGCGGCGATCAATTCAACGGTCCCGATCAGGGCCCGCCGCCCGGTTATAACGACAACCGGAACGGCCCGCCGGGCTACAACGACGATCGCGGTCCGCCGCCGGACACCAACAGCGGACCGGATGACGACGATAACGGTCCGCCACCGCCGCCGCGCTGATGCGGGTTTGAAGCGCCGCGTGTCCTTCGGGACCGCGGCGTTTCTTTTTGTCAGACGGGATTTGGAATCTGCGAGCCGCGCGGATGGCGCGCATGTTCCCAGCGCGTTAGCCCCATGATGATCGCGATGGTCGCGGCATAAGCGATAAGTTGCAGCCCGTTCGGCGCGTCGCTGTAACCGATGAGCGTGTGCAACAGGCGCCCCGCGATGGAGTCCTGGGACAAAAGCCACGACGTATCCCACACCGTGCTTTGCAGGAATTGCAGATAGCCGCCCTGTTGCAGGAACAGAACCGCTTGCGCCGCCATGCCAGCAGCGAGCAAGGTGATCAGCCACGCGGTGACGCTGAAAAGCTTTCCGGCCGGGATCTGCAGAAGACCGAGGAACATCAGCGCCGACACGCCCGCTCCCGCGATCACGCCCAGCACGCCGCCGGTCAGCATCGCCGATTGCGACGTGCCGCCCTGGCTGGCGATGCCATAAAGAAACAGAACGACCTCGGAGCCTTCGCGCAGCACGGCAACACCGACCACGATGGCAAGCGCGAGCAGCGATTTCTGTCCCGCAGCAACGGCGGCGCCGACGCTTTTCATCTCACGCGCCATCTCGCGGCCGTGACCGGCCATCCAAACATTGTGCCAGGTGAGCATGCAGACGGCGAGGAGCAGGATCGTGGCGTTGAAGATCTCTTGTCCCGAGCCCTCAAACAACGACGCGAGCTCACCCGCGAACGCGGCGACGAGACACGCGCCCAGCACACCGGCGCCGACGCCATAGCTGACCCACAGCGCGCGTCGCGAGACGCCCTGCGTGGCGGCCAGCACGATGCCGACGATCAGACCGGCTTCGATGACTTCGCGAAAAACGATGACGAGGGTCGCGAGCATGTTATTGCGCGATCACGACGCCTTGCGCCGTTGCCGAATGATATTCGCCCATGAAAGGATATTTGCCCGGCGCCAGCGGGCGAATGCGCACCATGCCGTCGCTATTGCCGGACACAACCTTCTCCACCTTCAGCGACGTGGAGTCGAATTCGTCCGCCGTCGCATCCTTGTTGAAAAGATGGATGGCGAAGGACTCGTTGGCTTTGACGTGGATCACATTCGGGGTGAACCGGTGGTTCTGCAGCGTGACGGGGATCGGGTCGTCCGCAAACGCGGGGGCACCGGCCACGGTGGCAAAAATAAGGGCGGCAAAGGCAACGCGAACCATGGGATCAACTCTGGAATTTGCGGAGCGGGTCTATCGCAACTCATTCTCATTAACAAGCAGACAGTCCGCCGCAGCGCCTAAATCTTTGTCCAGAGGGACAGGAAAATCCCCTTTTCTTCCAAGGCGTTCTGGCCTGCCGGCGAGATAAAGCCGCCTAACTGTAGCGAGGTCTCTCCCCAGACCGGCCGCACCAGCGACAGCGCCAGCTTGTGGTAGCGATAATGGACGAAAGGCGGCTGGCCACCGCCTTCGCTGATGACGTTGAAGTTCTGTATCAACGCCTGCGTCTTCCAGCCGACGTCGTAGATCACCGTGAGATCGATCGGCGTTTCATTGGGACGCCCGCCGGTCGTCCAGCGCTGGGCGATCTCCGCATCGAAACAACCTGTTCGGCCGAACAATTCGAAATGCGCGCCATAGAGGACGCGAAGCTCGAAATCTTCGCCGGGTCTTTCCTGGAAGGACGTATCCAACTCGAACGCACCAGCGCTCCGCGCCATCGCTTCTACGGACAATATGCCCTCGTCGTCCAATAACCGTACACGCGCGCCACCGCTGAACGCAAAATCGTTGGCGCGTTCTGTCGCACGCGCCGGTCCGGCGGAAAGAGCGCTGGCATATTCCGGCACGGCAACGAGCGTGAGCCAATCTTTCCATCCGTACTCAACATAGAGAGAAGAAGATGTTTTCCGGAACGTGACGTCTTCCGTCGCCTTGCCGTCGGCGTCGTAACTCTTGGTCGCATCGCTGATCGTGGTAGCGCTGATGACCTGCCACGTGTGGCTGTCTAGCGTCCACGCGCCCGCGTGCGCCAGCGTGGGCAAAAGGCAAAATGCCAAGGCCACGATCAAACGCATGTTGCCGCTTCCGCACGCAGTGGCGCAACGCGTGACGCGCTCAGGCCATGGGGGGTTTTGTCCCAATACCAAGGCCGGGTGCAAAGCTGGAACAATGCACGAAACCCCGCGCAGGAGATCAAAAGCCAATAGACCGGCGCCGTGAGACCGAGCGGCGCAAGGTCGAGCCAGCCGCGGCGAACCGGACTGAGCATTGCCAGATAGGCAAACAGTCCATTGCCGATCGCCAAGCCGACCACGGACACATGCGTCAGCGTGTCAGACGTAGCCGAAGCAGGCACGCCGAAAAATTGCGCGTAAAGAAATATTCCCCACAGCACAGGATTGACCAACGCGGTCAGAAAGGTGCCGCCGATGAAAAGCTGAAAACCGATGAAACCAGCAAATCCGGCATTTCGAAGAAGCGCCTCCGGCGAGCGCATATGGACGAGCCAGGTTTGCATGTAGCCCTTCATCCAGCGTGAACGCTGGCGGAGCCACGGACCAAGCTGACTGGTCGCTTCCTCGAATGTCGTCGAATCCAGGAGACGAACGCGAAACCCCACGCGCGCCAGACGAATTCCCAAATCGGCGTCCTCGGTCACATTGTAGGGGTCCCAGGCGTGAATCGCGCGCAGCGCCGAGGTGCGAAAATGATTGGATGTGCCGCCAAGCGGCATCGGAATATTGAGCCGATCAAGTCCGCGCAGCAGATAGTCGAACCACAGCGCATAATCGAGGGCGAACATTTTGGTCAGCCAGTTCTCGTTCGCGTTATAAAAGTTCAGTCGCGCCTGCAGACAGGCGACGCTGTCAGGCGCAGCGCGGAACGCCGCAACGGCTCTGCGCAACTGGTTCGGTTCGGGCCGGTCTTCCGCGTCGAAGATCACTGTGAATTCACCCAGCGCAAATGGCATCGCATAATTGCAGGCACGAGGCTTCGTGCGTGGCGTTCCCGGCGGCACGCGAATAACGCTAAATGTCTCGTTTGCGGCGGCGGCCAAATCCGCAGCAGCCGCGGTTTCCCGGTCATCAGATTCCACGATGAGCTTGATATCCAGACGATCCTGCGGGTAGTCGATTGCGCGAAGTGCGCGCACCAGTGCGGGCATGACATTCGCTTCGCGGTATAGCGGGACGAGAATGGAATAGACCGGAAGTTCGCCATCCGGCGGCGCTGCAGCGAAATCCCCTTCGTTAAAATTCGCACCGGCCCAAAGCAATAATGCACGGAAAACACTGTTGGCCAAAAAAAGCGCAACACACATCACCGTCATCATGGTGGCTGCGGATTGCGGCGTGGCGACGAACGTCCAGACCATCAAGCACGCGATGGTCGCGAACACCCAGCTTTGCGCTGAAGTAATAACGATAGAAGCGGAAAGTTGCGGTTCGTGCACGGCCAGTTCGCGGACGGCGCGCTCACGAAAAACAGTACGAAACTTTTGTTCGATGGCCGCGAGAACTACGCGCGGCGAACAAACGACGATACGAATGTCTTCGCCATATGTCGCGCGAAGCCAATCTTCACCGGCTAGGTCACCACTCAGGATCGTCCCGTCACTCAGCGGCAAATAAAGGCGGGACAAAAAAAGGTCCGGTTCGCGCCCGACCTCGAACAAGCTTGTAACAGCAAGCGGAGTCCCCTCCGCCTCTGACACGCCGGCCATCCAAATCCCCCATCCCAATCGACAGCAAAGACAACCCAAGACGCCGGGACCGGCCCGGTTCTTTTTGAACATCAATACCATTTGGAGACGCAAAAACGCGCAGCGCGGGACGCCGCTTTACTGCGCCTATACTTCAAATTTTCAAAGAGAAAGCAATAAAAAAGTGATTCGCGGCCTTAGCCCGAAATCCCTAAAGCCTCATAGCGCGGAAGATTGCGCACGAAAGCGCGGGCGCGCTGGACGATCACATCGCCCATCGGCGGCAAGACTTCCGATGCCTTTCGCGCCATCTCGTCCGCCGGCATGTTGCGTGGCAGGCCGAGGAATATCTGATCGGGCACCGGCACGGCGAACGCCGTCCCCAGCGCGGTGGGCATAAAGCCGATGGCGTCAGGCGTTCCGGTACGTGCGCAAATCGCCGATTGCAATGCGCGCGCCCCCTTCTGCGCTTCCGGCGTGGCGCGATAGACGGGACGTATCTGCCCCGTCACCAGCAGCGCATGAACATTGGCGACAACGGCATCCGCTTCCGCGCCACGCGCATGCGCCTCCGCGATAAGATCGCCAAGCGTGCGCGGTGATTTCTCCAACGCGGCAACCAGCGCCTGCGCTTGCGGATTGTTAAACCGTATCTCGCCATAGGGGACTTTCGCCTCATAGCGAGTGGTAACGGCGGATTGCTCGAGCGCGAAGGCAAGGCCCGTCATCACCATCACGCGGTTGTCGGCAGCCATGCGGCGCCCCCCGCGCACGAACACATCGCGGCGGAAGCGCGTGTCGCGCAGCATGTCCTTGGCCAGCTCCTTGCCCGCGGCTTGCGGCATGCGTTCCATCGCCGATTTGAAAGGCTCGTGTCCCATCAGCACGGCGGCGGACTCCGCCATCTCGATGGGACCGGCAAAGGTGCAATCGATGGCAGCGAAATCCGAAAAGGCTTCGGTGACGTAGAGCGGCTCGGCGAAATCGTTGGCATAATCGGCGGCGATGACTTCCAGCGGAATGCGCTCGATCTCCGCAATCGTCGCGGGGGTGACGCCCGTAGCCGTGATGGCAGGAGCCTTGGCTTCCAGAAGTTTTCCATAGACATCGCGCGCGGCGTCGAAGCGCGCTTTTGCATCCATGGTCCGGCCCCGCGTCGCTTCGCGGAAGATGCGGCGGAAAGGATCGAGCCGGTTCCAGCCGGGACGCGCATTGTACGTCACCAGCACCGCGCCACCGGGTTTGAGGAATTTGCGGACGAACGCAAGGATCATCCCGCGCTCCATCATCGGCACCCATGAATAGACGCCATTGAGCACGATGTAATCGAACATCGGGAAGGATGCGGCCAACGCCTGCTCTACGCTCAACTCATGGAACGCGATGTTGCGGACATTCCCTTCGCCCGCGAGCTTGCGCGCCTGTTCCAGCAAAGGCGCTCGCACATCGATGGCGTGGAAATCGCCGACCGGATTGCAGCCGGCGAGCAGCGTGGCGGTCACGGCAGAGCCACAATGCAGTTCGCACCACGCAAAACCCGCGCCTACACCTTCGCCCAGCGGCGAACCGTCCGGCGGCGCAAAGCCGTTCACGATGCAGGTGTGGTCGATGAAGGACGGCGCGAGTTCCTTCGCAAACGCCCGCGCGCCGGGGATCATCGAATCCGTGTTCTGCTCGTCGGCCATGCCGGAAATTGAGCGGAATTCATCCGAGCTTACAAGCGCGGGAGCGGAACGCAGTTACTGCTGCGCGCGCGGCCCTACCGGCGCCCATTCCTTCACGGCCTTCAGCGCTTCGCTTTGTGCTGCCTTGTCGAAGCCGGCCATGATTCCGGCGAAACGCGCGGCGACGAAATCCTTGAACATCGGATGGGTGAAAATATAGAGGTCGTTGTCGCGCACCGCTTCCAGCACGCGCCTGCCCACGATGTCTGGATCGATGCCGGAGAGAACCATCTGCGCTGCTTCGCTGGGGCCGTTGCCCAGCGCGTCAACCTCGCCCTGTCCGCCATATTTGTCCTGCCGCGCGCGGCCGCTTTCGTGGATGCGCGTCCTCACGAAGCCAGGACACAATACCGACACTCCGATGTTGAGCGGTGCGAGCTGTTGCGCCCAGCCTTCGCTCATCGCGACGACCGCGAATTTGGTGGCGGTATAAGGCTCCATGTCCGGCGGCGAGATCATGCCGGCCATCGACGCGGTGCTGACGATATGGCCGCCTTCGCCGTGGCTCTTGATCAGCGGCACGAAAGTCTCGGTGCCGTAGACGACGCCTTTCAGATTGACGTCGATGATCCAGTCCCAGTCGCTCGGCTTGATGGTGCCGATGGCGCCGCCCACCGCTACGCCGGCGTTGTTGCAAAGGACATGCACTTTGCCGAACGCCGCCACCGCTTCCAGTGCGGCCTCGCGGACGCTTCCGCGTTCCGACACGTCGCAGCGGATGCCGACCGCCTTGATCTGCTCCGCGGCGAGCTTTTCTGCGACATCTTTCGCAAGCTTATCGTCGATATCGGCGAGGACGACGTTCATGCCTGCGTGACCGAAAGCGCGCGCCATACCCAAGCCGATGCCGCTGGCGCCGCCGGTGATGAACGCGGTCTTGCCTCTGAAATCCTGCATTATGCAGCTTCCTTCTGGCCCAGATTTTCGAACTGCCGCATCAAATCCGCGCCGTTGCCATGCGCGTTGAACATCTGCTGGAATTCCTTGCGGCGTTCCGCGCGATCCCAATCAACATTCGTCACCGAATGCCATTGCACCATGCCGCGCCACACTGGATCGATAAAGCTGGCGCCTTTGACTTGCTTGCCGCCCACCGTCTTGAACGTGAAATTACGCAGTTCGGAAATGACCACAGTGAGATAACCAACATGCGGCGCCTCATCCTGGCGGATGCGGTCGACGAGATCAGCAGCGTGCATCGCGATATCGCGGCGGTCGCGGAAATTGCGCGGATCGCGCATGACCGTGGTGCAGAAATTGAAGAAATTCTCCGCCCTCACCTCGATCATCAGCACATTCATCAGGAGCAGGATCCAGCGCTCGTGATCCGGCGGAAGCTGCGGTATCAAACGGCTCGTATCCGGCTTGGAGAGCGATGCAGGCACTTCGGCATGCGGATACGCATGCTTGCCGAACAGCATGTCGCGTACCGCGAACCACATCGCATCGTGACCGCCCAGCGTGCCGTCGCCACCTTCATCCAACCCATGCGCACGCAGCAGGCCTTTGTTCAGATGTGCGCTGGCGGTTTGCGAGATGTCTTCCACAACAACGGACTGGAAGTCCGCCGCTTCGGCGGTTGCGAGCATCTTGCCGCGCGCTTCGACCACGCCCGTGACACTGAGCGAATCCCATAAGGTCTGGCCGAGCCCGAGATCGAGCAACAGACGCTGTTGCTCCACATTCGGATAGCTGCCTTGCGTCATCAATTGCTGCGAGGAATCGACCAGATCATGGCCGCGCTTCTCCAGCGCTTCGCTCCACGCGTTGATCGCGGGCCAGCGGTTCAGCGTGCGAGGGGAAATGTAGTTTCCATCGGCATCAAACCCACCGTGAAGCGTGTAACCCGCTTCGACATGTGGTTTTGCGTAAGGATGGTCGGCGAGAATTTCGGCCGCGGAATAAGTGAGCTTCGCCATCATCTGTTTCCTCCTGGTTCGCTGCTTTTGCCGCGCGTAACCATGAACTGATAGTTTGTCAGTTACCTGAACCTGTCAATCCAGCGCATGGCGCGTTCATTACCCGTCCATGACAGCGGGACAAAATCCGACATATTTTTCAATACGTTACAGAGAATTGAAGGAACTGTGGAGGGGGCTCCCGCATACCGTTCGCATGACTCGGCCGCACTGGGCGGCGAGCCAGCGTAAAGGAGTATCGAATGAAATCGATCCATCGAAAGCTTTTGATGGCTGCCACCATTTCGGCCGCGGCAGTTGGCCTCGCAGGCGCGGCCTCGGCGCAAAGCCAGCCGGGCTATTATGTCAGCGGCGAAGGCGGCGTGTCGTTCCTGCCGAATCTGCAATTGAAAAGCGCCGGTACGACATCCCATGAGAATTTCGACACTGGCTACGCCTATGGCGGCGCCGTCGGCTACGACATGGGCGACGGCACACGCGTGGAACTCGACGCGCTGCATCAGATGTCGAATCTTTCCGGCATCAGCGGCACGCCCGCCAGCGGTCATCTGCAATCGACCAGCCTGATGGTCAATGGGCAATACGACCTGACGCATCAGACGCAGTTCACGCCTTATGTCGGTGTGGGCGTTGGTGCGCAGAATGTCGGCGCCAGTATCAATGGCGTGCATGACGCCGACTGGAAACCCGCTTATCAGGCCGAAGCTGGATTGCGCACGAACATCTCCGACAAGGTCTCGCTGTTCGGCGAATACCGGTTCTCGCAAAGCGAAGCGGCGGATCTGACGCTGGGCGGCGCGAGTGCACATCAGCACTTCGCCGATCATGGCGTTCTGGCCGGCCTGACCTACCACATGGGAGACTGACGCTTCGACCGAGGGACTCGGGGAGCGAGTCCCTCGGCGGGGGCATCATCTGAATTTATGGAGCCAACGCGCGAACCAGAAAGCGCGTGAGATTTTTCACGACGTCGTCGCGATTGCGGCCCGAGCGGCCGCCCTCGCTTGCGGTCTGATGGATCGCGCCAAGGATCGCTTGGCCGGCGATCTCGACATCGTAACCTGCCGCAGCGCGGCCGTCGCGTTCAAGCTGGCTCAATATAATGCCCCAGTCCTGGCCCCAGCGATCCAGCAACGGCTTCGCCGCCACGCCTTCCGCATCGATGATGGCTTCATCGGTCATCGCCGCGTTCAGAACACCCGGATGGCTTTCCGAATATTCGAAGATTGCGTGCAACGCGCCCGCGATCATCTGCTCCAGAGTCTGACCGGGCTCGCGGCGTGCGCGCAGATATTCGTCCAACTCTTCGCGCGCATCGTCCACGAAGGCGAGGAAACAGGCGCGCTTGTCGGGATAGTGCAGATAGAACGTGCCATGGCCCAATCCGGCTTCGCGCGCGACGTCCTGCGGGCGCGTGGCGTGATAGCCTCGCTCCACGAACAGCTTGCGCGCCGCGCGCTTGATCTTGCCAAGGCTTTCCGGTTTGCGCCGCGGCGGGCGTTCGGCAATGGATTTTACATTGGAAATCGAACTCATCCGGAGACTTTCAACCGTCATACGCTGTCAAGTCAATGCAGGGCGCCGGAGATGCTGCTAGTATAAACCATCTTCAGACGGGAGGCGCCTGATGCGCAAAACCATCTTTCTCGCAGTGACGGCCGCGGCGGCACTCGCAATTGCTTCACCCCTCTTCGCCATGGGCGGTGGGGGTGGTGGCGGCGGCATGGGCGGCTATGGCGGCATGGGCGGAATGACCGGTTCTTCGGACGATTACGGGACCGCCGTGCGGCTGATTCACCACCAGCAATATGCGGACGCGGTCCCTTATCTCAACCGCGCACTCCAGGATCGTCCGCACAGCGCGAATGTCCTGAACTATCTTGGCTATACGCATCGCATGCTGGGCGATTATCCCGGTTCGCTCGACTTCTATCAGAAGGCGCTCGCTATCGACCCAGACCACAAAGGGGCGCACGAATATCTCGGCGAGCTTTATCTCATGATGCACGACTCCGGATCAGCCGATGGACAACTCGCGGAATTGACGCGGCTTTGCCCCAATGGCTGCGACGAAAAGGACGTGTTGACGAAAGCCATCGCGGATTATCACGCGAACGCACACGCGGCAGCGCAGACGACCTCTCCCGACGCATCGGCTGCAGCGCGGCCAGCGCCGATGACACAACCCTGAGGCGATCGATCAGGCCGGTGAAATTACGCCCCATCTCTGCTATAAGAACGGCGGCTTGGGGAACGTGAACGATGAAAAAGCCGATACTGTGGTGGGCGGCGATAGCGGCCGTCTTGCTTTGGTCTTCAGTGCCCGGCATGGCGCAATATAGCGGTCAGGCCGGCGGCATGGATCCGTCAGGCAACTCCACGTTTGGTGGCGGAAACTCTTCTTCGGGAGATTTCGCGATCTACGCGTCGGCACTACGCCTGCTGCACGCGGAAAAATACGACGAGGCGATTCCCTATCTCGAAAAGGTGCTCGAGGGCCGCCCGCGCAGCGTGGACATTCTTGAAAAACTCGGCTTCGCGCAGACGAAGACCGGGGATTATCCCGCCGCGCTGGCCTCTCTCCAAAAGGCAGACTCCATCGACCCGGACAACAAGCGCGTGCATCAGGATTTGGGAGAGCTTTATCTGGCAACGCATGACCGCGCGTCCGCCGACACGCAGATGGCGGCGCTGAACCAGCTATGCCCAAGCGGTTGCGACGAGAAGGACGCGCTTGCCAAGGCGATCGCCGACGCGGGCCCACCCTCACCGGCCACACCCATAGCACACTAGGCCGACTGCATCGCCCGCCAGACGCGTTCCGGCGTTGCCGGCATATCCATGTGATCGACCCCGATGGCGTCGCACACCGCGCTCATCAGCACCGGCAGCGCGCCGACGGTTCCCGCTTCGCCGCAACCTTTGGCGCCCATCGCGTGCGTCTTGCACAGCATTTCCTCATAGGCGAAATCGATGTCCGGCATGTCGCTGGCGCGCGGCATCGCATAGTCGGTGAAGCTCGCCGTCAGCGCCTGACCAGTTTCCCGGTCGTAGACGCAATTCTCCATCACCGCCTGGCCAAGGCCCTGCACCACCCCGCCATGCACCTGCCCGGCCACGAGCATCGGATTGATGACGCGGCCGAAATCGTCGAGCACACGATAGGAGACGATGTCGACTTTGCCGGTGTCCTTGTCCACTTCCACTTCGCAGATGTGGCAACCGTTCGGGAAGGTTGATGCCGGTCCTTGGAACGTCGCATCGCTGTCGAGGCCCATCTCGAAACCGGGAAGCTTGTCGCGCTTTAAGGTGACCGCGAGTTCCTGCACCGTCATGGAGCGATCTTCGCCTGCGACTTTGAAACGGCCGATACCTTCGACGACATCGAACGTCACTTCTTTGCCGCCCGCCTGCATCACCTGACCGGCGGCGGTCTTGCCTTTCTTGATCACTTCATCCGACGCACCGAGCAACGCGCCGCCCGACATGTTGAGCGAACGCGAGCCGCCGGTGCCGCCGCCATTCACCCAATCGCTGTCGCCTTGCTTCACCGTGATGGCTTCGAACGGCACACCGAGTTTTTCCGCCACGACCTGCGCGAACGCGGTTTCATGGCCCTGCCCGTTCGATTGGGTACCGACAAGAAGCTCCACGCCGCCATTGTCCGTGAACTGAACACGCGCGGGCTCCGTGCCCGCGGCGGCGGTGATCTCGACATAATAAGCAATGCCGAAGCCGCGCTTCTTGCCGCGTGCTTCCGATTGCTTACGGCGCTCGGCAAAGCCTGCCTGATCGGCACGCTTCAGGCCTTCTTCGAGCAGGCGCGGATAATCGCCGGAGTCGAAGGAGACGCCCCACCAGTTCTTGTAGGGCAGCTCATCCGGCTTGATGAGGTTGCGGCGGCGAATTTCGACGCGGTCGATGCCGACCTTCTTGGCGGCCACGTCCATCAACCGCTCCATATAGTAGGCGGCTTCGGGACGGCCAGCGCCGCGATAGGCGTTCACCGGCGCGGTATTAGAGAAATAGAGCCTGATATGGGTGAAAAACGCCGGGATGCGATAGACACCGCCGAAAATGCGCGAGCCCGCGAGCGTCGGAATGAACGGCGCGAAGCCCGACAGATATCCGCCAAGGTTTGCCGTTCCGGTGAAGCGCAGCGCGAGAATTTTGCTGTCCTTGTCGAACGCGCCTTCCGCGCGGGTGAGCATGTCGCGGCCGTGATGATCGGCGAGGAACGCTTCCGTGCGATCGGATGACCAGCGCGCCGGACGGCCAGTGATCTTGGATGCAATAAGGACGGCGCCCTGCTCCGGATAGAATCCAGCCTTCATGCCGAAGCCACCGCCGACATCCGAAGACACGACGCGCAATTTCTCCGGCGGAATACCGAGGCAGCCCGCAATGCCGGCGCGCAATCCGCCCGACCCCTGATTACCGGAAAAAAGCGTAAGATGATCGCCCGCCTTGTCGTACACGCCGATGGCGTTGCGGGTTTCCATCGAGTTCACGACGATGCGGTTCTGCACCATGTCGACGCTGGCCGTGTACGCGGCTTTCGCGAAAGCGGCGGCAGTTTCGTCTTCCTTGCCATCCGCCCAGTCGAGGCATTCGTTGTTCGGAACTTCCGGCCAGATCTGCGCGCCCTTCGGCGCTGCTTCCAAACTGCCGACCGCATCGAGTGGTTCGTAATCGATCTCGATCATCTCCGCCGCGTCGCGTGCCTGCGCCAACGTTTCCGCCACGACCATCGCGACCGCTTCGCCGACGAACGTCACCTGATTCTTGGCGAGGAAATTCTTGGCCACACCTTTGGGGAACGAGCCGTCGCGCGCTTTCACCGGCGTCTTCGTGACCATCGGCCTGGCGCCGGCGGCTTCCAGCTCGGCAATCGTGAGAACGGCGACGACGCCCGGCGCGGCTTTCGCCGCTGTAGTATCGACGGATTTGATCTTCGCGTGCGCGTGCGGGCTGCGCGCGAACACAACCTGCGTTTCATTGTCGAAATGCAGATCGTCCGTATACTGACCGTGACCGGTGACAAAGCGGATATCTTCCGTCCGGCGGACGGATTGGCCTGTGCCGAATTTCATTGAAACCTCGTCATAGCCGGGCAGCGAGCGGAGCGACGCGCGATCCGACTACCCATTGTTGTGTTAATGTTTATAGCTCGGATCTTGGCGGTCGAGTTTGCGCAGAAGCGCCGGCCAGGCCATTGCGCCAACCAAACCTTCAAACGCCATCGCGCCCTGATTGGCCGTCTTCTCCGGCACGCCCTGGTGAGGCATGTTGGATTTCACGCCGCCGGACAGCGCCCGCACCTGCATCGTGCAGGCCCGTTCCAGATAATACATGCGCAGGAAAGCGTCCGGACAATTCTTGCCGATGGCCAGCGTGCCATGATTGCGCAAGATCATGATGTTCTTCTTGCCGATGTCGTGGACGAGGCGGTCGCGCTCATCGAGATCCAGCGCAATGCCTTCATAGTCGTGATAGGCCAGATCGCCGCTCACCATCATCGCATGCTGGTCGAGCGGCAGAAGGCCGTCGGCCTGCGCCGACACCGCCACGCCATCGTCCGTATGCAGATGAATGACGCAACCGGCGTCCTCGCGGTTCATATGCAACGCGCTGTGGATCGTGAAGCCCGCCGGATTCACCGGATAAGGACTGTCCTGTACCTTGTTGCCGTCCACGTCGATCTTCACAAGGCTCGAAGCTGTGATCTCTTCGAACAACAGGCCGTAGGGATTGATGAGGAAGTGGTGTTCCGGCCCCGGCACGCGGGCGGAGATATGGGTGAAGATCATGTCGTCCCAGCCGTGCTGCGCAACCAGGCGATAGGTCGCGGCGAGATCGACCCGCAGCTTCCACTCTTCAGCGCTCACTTTGCCCTCTAGTGACTGGATGTTGTGGGCGGGCGGCACCTTCATCTCGAACTTTTCGCGAAGCTGAGCCTGCGTTTGCATGGCAATCTCCCTGATATCCTGATGCAAGAGTGGTCCTGCCGACTGCGCCCTGTCAAACGGCCGGTTCGCGCACCCGGTCCACTGCTTTCATCCAGCCTTCATAAAGCGCGTCGCGCGTTGCGCGGCCGGTTTCCGGCTCGAACCGGCGGTCCAGCGCCCACCCTTTTGCGATGTCGGAAAAGTCGCTGAAGATACCCGTCGAAAGGCCCGCCAGATAAGCCGCGCCCAACGCGGTGGTTTCGGTGACCTGCGGGCGCTCGACCGGCAGTCCGGTGAGATCGGCCAGCCGCTGACAGAACCAATCGTTGCGCACCATCCCGCCATCCACTTTCAGCGCTTTGGGAGCATCCAGCCCCGCATCGCGCATGTCGCGCGCCATCGCTTCCAGAAGATCGCGGGTCTGGAAGCACACCGCATCCAGTGCGGCGCGCGCGATTTCCGCCGCGCCCATGTCGCGCGTCAGCCCCAAGATCGCGCCGCGGGCTTCCGGGTCCCAATAAGGTGCGCCAAGCCCGGTGAAGGCGGGCACGAAATAGAGTCCGTCGGCGGGCTTGGCCGTTTTCGCCAGCGCCTCGATTTCGGCGGCGCTGCGGATCACACCGACCGCGTCGCGCAGCCATTGCACCACCGCGCCGGCGATGAAGATGCTGCCTTCGATGGCGTAAGCAGTTTGCCCGCCCGCGCGATAGCCGCAAGTCGCGAGCAAGCGGTTCTTCGACGACGGAGCTGTGCTGCCCGTATTCACCAGCGCGAAGCAGCCGGTGCCATAGGTCGATTTGACGTCACCGGGATTGAAACAAGCCTGGCCGAACATCGCCGCCTGCTGATCGCCCGCGATGCCGCGAATGGGAATGGCGCGTCCCAGAAGATCGGGGGCCGTCTCGCCATAGTCGCCGGCGCTGTCGCGCACTTCGGGCAGGATCGCGCGCGGAACATTGAAGAGCCGCAGCATGTCGTCGTTCCAGGCCAACGTCTTCAAACCGAGCAGCAGCGTGCGCGAAGCGTTGGTGACATCGGTTGCGTGAAGCGCACCGCCGGTCAGCTTATAGACCAGCCAGGTGTCGATCGTGCCGAAGGCCAGCTCTCCGCGCTCGCCACGCGCGCGCGCACCCGGAATGTGGTCGAGCAGCCATTCCACCTTGGTGCCGGAGAAATAAGGATCGAGCAGCAATCCGGTTGTCGCGGAAACGCGCGCCTCCCATCCGGCGGCTTTCAGCGCGCGGCAGCGCTCGGCTGTGCGACGGTCTTGCCAGACGATGGCGTTGTGCAGCGGTGCGCCGGTTGCGCGGTCCCACACCACTGCCGTTTCGCGCTGGTTGGTGATGCCGATGGCGGCAATGTCTTTGGGATCGATACCCTTTGCGGCCACCCGGCAACAGGCGAGCGTCGTCTGCCAGATTTCCTCGGCGTCGTGCTCAACCCAACCGTTGGCGGGATATATCTGGCGTATCTCGATGGCATGCTGCGCTACAGGTCGTGCCACCGCGTCGAACAGGATGGCGCGGCTGGACGTCGTTCCCTGATCGATGGCGAGGATAAAAGGCGGTTCGAAGGTCATTTCCCGACTCGGCATGGTTTCGACGCTGTTTAGCTTAACACGCTGTTAACGCTGTTTTGGCTAAGTATGGAACTTCGAAGGGCAGCGAATTTCGCGACGCGGGGGCGTTTATGGCGTTGACGGCACATGACATGAGCAGCATGGGCCGGCTGGCCCAGCTGGCGGCCAATCCACAGGGCGTGGGCCGCGACGAGATCTATGTCGCCATCGCTTCGCTGTTCCGTGCACAGGGCGCCCATCTGTCGGAGCGCGAGCGCCTTCTGATGCGGGAAATTCTGCTCAGGCTTTCGCACGACGTGGAGATGGCGGTGCGTATCGCGCTCGCGGAGCGGCTGGCCGATGACGAAGACGCGCCGACCGATCTTATTCTTATGCTGTGCGACGACCGCATCGAGGTCGCCCGTCCGGTCATCATGCGCAGCCGAAAGCTGACCGATACCGAAATCCTGAAATTCATTCGCGAAGCCTCCGCCGATCACCAAGCCACTGTCGCGGCACGCCCCAATATCGGCGAGCCTGTCACCGACGTCCTGGCGCGGAGCAATGTCGAATCCGTTCTGATCGCGCTCGTCCGCAACGCCACGGCACATATCGGCGCGCACACGTTTGAGACGCTGGTTGAGAAGTCCCGCGCGCTGGAAAGCCTGCATGGGCCGCTCGTCACCCGCCGCGACCTGCCGCCAGTCCTCGCGACGAAGATGACCGAATGGGTATCCGAGGCATTGAAGACGCACATCGCCACCCATTTCAGCGTGAATGCGCAGAAGACGAACTCTGCAATCAACGAAGCCCGCTATGTTATTCAGGCTGCACCCGCAGCCGCACCGGTCGAGGCCGGCGATGCCACGGGCCGGCTGGTCGACAAGCTTCACACCGCTGGCCAGCTCAAAGCCGGATTCCTGTTGCGGGTTTTGCATCAGGGTCAGATCGATCTGTTCGACCTCGCCTTCGCGCGCCTTGTCGGAATGGAATTGAACGGATTCCGCCGCGCGTTTTATCAGCATGGCCCGCGCGCAGTGGCGTTGGCCTGCCGCGCCGTTGGGATCGACCGGGCCGTATTCGCGACCGTCTTCAATCTCTCGCGTCAGGCGCGATGCGTCCCCGCCTCCATTTCGCCGGAACAGCGGGCGGAAGTGGAAAATGTGTTCAAGGCCTTCACCAAAGACGACGCCATCGCCATCCTGCAGGCACCGGCCACCGCTGGATGAAGCGCCCTCCACCCTGATAGGGTGGAGTCATGATCGACCCTTTCGGCCGGCACATCTCCTATCTGCGCGTTTCGGTGACGGATCGCTGCGATTTCCGCTGCGTGTACTGCATGCCGGAACATATGAGCTTTCTGCCCAAGGCCGACCTTCTGACGCTGGAGGAACTGGAGCGGCTGTGCGCCGCGTTCATCGCCAAGGGCGTGGATCGCATCCGCCTGACCGGCGGCGAACCGCTGGTGCGGCGCAATGTGATGTCATTGATCGAGGGCTTGGGCGGGCGCATCGGTGCGGGCGGGCTGAAAGAACTGACGCTCACGACCAATGGCAGCCAGCTTTCGCGGTTTGCGACCGAGCTCAAGGCGGCCGGCATCCGGCGCGTGAATGTCTCGCTCGACACGCGCGATCCCAACAAGTTTCGCGCGATCACGCGCTGGGGCGATTTGAACAAAGTTCTGGCCGGCATCGATGCTGCGCGCGCGGCCGGGCTCGAAGTGAAGA
The DNA here is from genome assembly GCA_036488415.1 of Rhizomicrobium sp. Classification (GTDB taxonomy): domain Bacteria; phylum Pseudomonadota; class Alphaproteobacteria; order Micropepsales; family Micropepsaceae; genus Rhizomicrobium. Next base: position 30,638 of record DASXHQ010000172.1, on the reverse strand, counting down.
TCAATACCGTCGCCCTTCACGGGATCAACGACGAAGAGATCCCTGACATGATGGAATGGGCGCATGCCGGGGGCATGGACCTGACACTGATCGAGACCATGCCGATGGGCGACATCGACGCCGATCGCGTCGCGCAATACATGCCGCTGTCGGTGGTGCGCGCAAATCTGGAGCGCGACTACACGCTGACCGAGAGCGACCATCGCACCGGCGGTCCGGCGCGTTATGTGCAAGTGGCGGAAACCGGTGGACGGTTAGGCTTCATCACGCCGCTGACGCACAATTTCTGCGAAAGCTGCAACCGCGTGCGCCTTACCTGCACGGGAATGCTCTATATGTGCCTAGGGCAGAACGACGACGCCGATCTTCGAAAGCCGCTGCGGGCGTCAACCGACGACGCTTTGCTCGATGCCGCGATCGATGAAGCGATCGGGCGCAAGCCGAAAGGGCACGACTTCATCATCGACCGTCGTCATGACCGGCCGGCGGTACCCCGCAACATGTCGCTGACGGGCGGCTGATCTTATGACCGCGCTTCACTTCGTGGCCTCGGACGCTCCGGACGCGCAAGCCGCGCTCACGGCGATGCGCGAACGCCACGAAGACGCCGGCGAGAAGGCCGCGGACGTCATTGTCGCGCTCGGCGGCGATGGTTTCATGCTGCAGGCGCTGCACCGTTTTCTGGGAACCGAGAAGCCGATCTACGGCATGAATCTCGGCTCGGTCGGATTCCTGATGAACGAATATCGGGACGACGGGCTGGAGGCCCGGCTCGGCGCCGCCGAACCGGCGCGGGTTCATCCGCTTCGCATGAAAGCGGTGACGACCTCGGGGCAAAATCACGACGCGCTGGCGTTCAACGAAGTATCGCTGCTGCGCGAAACGCGGCAGGCGGCGAAAATCCGCATCAGCGTGGACGATAAGGTCCGCATCAAGGAATTGATCTGCGACGGCGTGTTGATCTGCACACCGGCTGGCAGCACGGCCTACAATCTCTCGGCGCACGGCCCCATATTGCCCATCGATGCCGCGTTGCTGGCGCTCACCCCGATCAGCGCCTTCCGCCCGCGCCGCTGGCATGGCGCCCTGCTCCCGCACCGCGCTCGCACGCGCTTCGAGATTCTGGAGCCGGTAAAACGGCCCGTCAGCGCCGTCGCGGACGACCGCGAAGTGCGCAATGTCGCCAGCGTGGATGTGGCGGAGGACCGCTCGATCTCCATGACCATGCTGTTCGACGCCGGCCATAGCCTGGACGAGCGCATTTTGGCCGAACAGTTTGTCGATTGACGGGCGTACCGCGTTAACCGGATTTTCGTTCGGTACCGTACAGAAAGCTTCCCGTTTTGCGGGATTTTCTCGACGCAATGTCGTCTTTTCATCAATTTTCACGGCACATTAAGTCCTGACCGGTAATTTTGACTCAAATTTTCCTATTCGACCTTGTGGGCCGGAACGGACAATGAGCGGGTATCGGTTCGACCGACTGAAGATCCTCGTCGTCGATGACAACCAGCACATGCGCAAGCTTGTGGGGGCGATCCTGAACGCCTTCGGCGTGACGCAGGTATTGGAAGCTCCCAACGGCGTGCGCGCCCTCGCCGCGATGCGCGAGGACAATCCGGATGCCGTTGTCCTGGACTGGATGATGGACGAGATGAACGGCATCGAATTCACGAAGGAAGTTCGTACTTCGCCGGCCAGCCCCAATCCTTACGTTCCGATCATCATGCTGACGGGCCATACGAGCGCCGACTGCGTTCAACAGGCGCGCGACGCCGGCGTCAACGAGTTTCTGGCCAAGCCTGTTTCGGTGAAAGCCATGCTGTCGCGACTGACAGCTGTTATCGAAAACCCACGGCCCTTCGTGCGCACCAAGGGCTATTTCGGCCCATGCCGCAGACGCCGCAGTGATGAGTATGCCGGTCCGGAACGCCGTTTAGAGGGCGCGGGCGAAACGATGTGGGTCACAGCAAAATCGGGGGACGAAAGATGATCAAGCAGAAGCCAATCGAGATATTCACGCCGCCGAATATTCTCAAGGCAAAAGTCGGCGGCTCCGGTTTTGGCCTCGACAGCGCTGCGCTCAGACGCGCCGAAGCCGCAATGGAAAATCTGAAGAGCGAATTTGCGGAATGGATGAATACGGACATCGAGAAGCTGGCCGAAAGTCGCGATGCTTATGCCGGGGGCCCCAACGCCAACACCAAAGGCCAGCTCTTCCGCGCCAGCCATGACCTTAAGGGCCAGGCGCTGACGTTTGAGCATCCGGTGGTGGCGCGCATGGCGGCTTCGCTCTGCAAATTGCTGGATGGCACGCCCAACACGCCACTTCTGCTCGTCGATGCGCATGTGAACGCGATCAAGATTCTGGTTCGCCAGAATGTGCGCGACGTATCCGATCCGACGACGAATGCGGTGGCTGCGGAACTGGAACAGCAAGTTCGCGAGCTGCGGGCGGCTTAAGTCGCTTCGCGCAATAGCGCCGTCGTTTGTTCGTAGCCGGCATCGTCGCGGATTTTGAGAATGGGGCCATCCGCGCCCTGCTCCACCCATGGCGTCACCGTCAGCGGCGTCGCGGCGCGCGCCGCCGCCATCGCTTCGGCGACCGTCTTGGATTTCGCCAGCTTCATCAGATTGAGCTTGGTCGGAAAGATCACGTTCCACTTCTTGCGGTCGGCGATGGCTTCGGCGGGCGAAATCCAGATCGAGTCCACGGATTCACGGCCATCATGACGGCCTGCGTGACCCATCGGCGCTGCCGCCACGAAGAAGTGCGTATCGAACCGTTTGGGCATGTTGTCCGGCGTAATCCAATGCGCGAAATGCGCCAGCGCGTCGAAGGCGATGTTCAACCGTTCCTTGCGCAACATATCGATCAGCGCGATTTCACCTTTCTCCAACGGATGGCGGTAATGCTCCAGCCCCCCGAGGCGCTCTTCGGTGATAAAGACAGGACAGCCTGCCTCGCGCGCGAAGAGAATTCCGGATTCCTCAAATGCTTCGCGGATCGCGGCAGCACCGAGCGCGCGCATCTCGGCGCTCCAATCATGGCCGCCATCGCTGAAATCGCTGAGGCCCGGATCGAAATCGCCCTTGCTCGCCTTGCCGCCAGGAAACACCAATGCGCCGGCCACGAAATCGATCTGGTGATGACGCTTGACCATGAAGACCTCCAGCCCGTTCGCGCCGTCGCGCACGATGACGACGGTGGCGGCCGGGACGGGCGCAGGCTTTGCGGAATCGGACATGCTTCCTCGCTTTTGCGGAAGTCTAACGGGTCGTAACCGCCGCCGTCACGCTCGCACCCATGACAACAGCCAGCACCCAGAAATATGCGACCGATCCGAATGCGCTGACAGCCCAACCTGTCGCGAGGGGACCGAAGATCGATCCCAATCCGAATACCAGAACCAAGCCTGCCGCTGCGGCAACGCGCTGCGACGGCTGCACCGCGTCATTGGCATGCGCAACCGAGATTCCGTAAAGCGGAAACACGAGCGCACCGATCAGCGCCGACGCGACATCGAGCATCACGATGCCTTGCGTCTGCGCCCAGACACCGAAGAGCGCGGCAAGCGCGCCTGCCGCGCACATCAATCCGATGGTGAGCCGGCGGCCAATGTGATCGGACACCCAGCCCAGCGGAAACTGCACCAGCGCGCCCGTCACCATCGCCACGCCCATGAAAAATCCGATTTGAGAGAGCGTGAACCCTTCGCGCTGGGCATAGACAGGACCGAAGGTAAAGACCACGGCCCACGAAACGCCGGACAGGATCGTCGCCAACACGCCGAGTGGCGCAAGGCGGAACAGGGCTAGCAAGCTGAACGGTTCGGGCGGCGCGTGGATGGTCGTGCCGCGATGCAAAGCGAGTATGGGAATGGCCGAGACCACAAAAAGCGCAGCGGACAGAAGGAAGAGCGACATGGTGCGCGGATCGCCGGTCGTGAGCAGGAACTGCGCAATCGTCATCGCCGTCATCTGCCAGACCATGTAGATCGCGAAGACGCGGCCGCGCACGCGGTTCTCGCTGCGATCGTTGATCCAGCTTTCCACCGCGACGAAGTTCACGGAGATGGCAAGGCCCGAAACGACCCGCAACAACGCCCAGGCCGGCGACGACACGAAGATTCCGTGCAAAGCGATGGACGCCGCGGCTACCAGAACGGCGAACCAGATCGTGTGCACATGCCCCAATGCGCGGATGACGTAGGGGCTGACCAAAGGCCCCGCCGAATAACCCACATAATAGCCAGCCATGATCAGGCCGATGGCGATGGGCGGAAATTTCTCGAGTCCGGCGCGCACGCCGAGCAGATCGGTCTGCAGCCCGTTTGCGAGTTGCACCAGGCCGCCTGTCAGGATGACCGCCCACACAGAGCGGAGTGCGACGCGCATGCGATGTCCAGATTGGCCCCGGTGCTGCTTACGCAGCGCGCGTTCGCGTTGCAACCCGGAGATTAGTTCGCGGCGTGTTTGGCGTCGGAAGGTGAAAGCTGCGCCAGCACGTCAATGATGCTGCTGGTCAGCGCGAACGGAGAATTGCCGGTCGAGAAGGAATTGCCGCCCGAACCCAGCACCTGCATCGCCATGCACTGGCTGGACGCGCCGTCGTCGTAGGCACCGTAGGCAACGTAGCTCTTTGCGTGAGGCGCCGTCTTGGCCTCTTTCGCCTCGACGGCCTGAGTACCGGACGGTTGCTTCATCGCCCAGTTATAGACTTCGCGAACTGTCTTGGCCGAACCGTCGCGGTTATAGAACACACTGTGATTGGCATCGGCCTCGGTTGGGAACGCCTTGGCGGCATTCGCATCCGGCTGGCTGTGGTTCATGCGGATCAGTTTCCCGGCCTGCGCGGTGCCCAGGAAATGAGCGGCATAGAGTTCGCCATTGCAGACATTGCGGCCAAGCGCGCCCTCGAGGTTCGAGCGGCACTGATTAGCGAACTCGCCTTCCATCAGAGATGCCACCTGCGGATCGTTCCGCAGGGAAAGAATTGCCGAGCGGTCGGCGGCATTGTCCACATGGTAGCGGCCGTCCGAACCTTGGCTGATCTGGTTGGCATAGGAGCCCAGGCCGTATTGGGCACCGTGCTGTTTGATCAGGCCCAGCCATGTCTGCCCGACGAACTGGAACAGGCCGGAAGCGCTGGAAGTGCTTGCTTTCGCAGCACATTTCAGGCCGGACTCGCGGGTGGCGGTGTCCAGCAGATAGTTGAAATCGGTGCCCGTGGCGGCACTCGCCTGCTTGAGAGCGGCAAGGACGTCGGCACGGTTCGCGGTGGCGTTGGTGGCTTCTGCCAGCATGGTCACAGGTTCTCCTGCCTGTGACTTCGCAACAGCCGTGCCAACTCAAAGCTTGTCGCGAAGTTTCCCGATAAGTGCGTCCTTAACGCCTTGTTCATAGGCGACGGCCTGTCCACTTCCCCACACCGGGCCGGGCCACGCGGCATCGCCGATCTTGCGCGCGACGATATGGACGTGAAGCTGCGGCACCAGATTGCCCAGCGCGCCGACATTGATCTTCACAGCGTTGGTCAGTGTCTTGAGGCCGAGGCTGGCGCGGTTGATCTCCTCGATCAGCACCATCCGCTCGGCGTGTTTGAGGTCGTGAACTTCCGACAGTTCCACCCGGCGCGGCACCAGGATGAGCCAGGGATAGCGCGCGTCATTCATGAGCAGCACGCGGGACAGCGCCCAATCGGCCACATGGGTCGTGTCTGCGGCAAGCTGCGCATGTAACTGGAACGAATCCATCGCCATCTTCCTTTTGTCGGCATATTAACGCCAGCGCGCGCTCAGGGGGATTCGTTTGCGCATCGGCATCATCGGTTGTGGCATCGCCGGACAGGCGGCGGCCATCGCGCTCGCGCGCGACGGCCACGACGTGACCGTATTCGAGCGCTTTGCCGAGGCAAAACCGGTGGGTGCAGGTCTTCTCCTTCAGCCATCGGGACAGTTGGCACTGGAACGGCTCGGTGTTCTCGACACCGCGAAACGATGGGGTGCGCCAGTCCAACGCCTGTATGGGCGCACGACCGGCGGGCGCACGGTGATGGATCTGCGCTACGCCAAGCTCGGCAAGGATGTGCAGGGGCTGGGGCTGCATCGCGCCGCCCTGTTCAAGGCGCTCCATGACGGCATGGCTGCGTCCGGCGCAAAGCTCGTGCTGGGCTTTGAGGTCGCCAAGATCAAAGACCCGGCCGCGCCGCGCCTGATTGCACGCGATGGAACTTCGGAAGGTCCCTTCGATCTCGTCATCAATTGCGCGGGCGCGCACGACACGCTGCGCAAATCGCTCGGCATGCCGGTGGACGATCCGGTCTATCCGTGGGGCTGCCTGTGGGCGATCCTGCCCGACCGGACGGGTGTGTTCGAAGGCGAATTGCGGCAAGTCTGCGAGAGCACGCAAATCATGATCGGAATCCTGCCGGTGGGCCGCGTCCCGGGTGCGGAATTCGCGGGCAATCACGTCGCGCTATTCTGGAGCCTGCTTCACAAGCAATATGGTACGCAGCGCAATCTCGGCATCGATGCGCTTCGCTCGCGCATCCAGCATTACTGGCCGGAAGCCAAACCCATTCTCGACGAGTTGCGCGATATCAACCAGTTCTCGCTGGCGACCTATCGCGATGTGCGGATGAAGACGTGGCGCGACCACCGCGTGCTGGTGATCGGCGATGCCGCGCACGGCACCAGTCCGCAGCTCGGACAGGGCGCGAACCTCGCGCTGATTGACGCCATTACGCTGGCCAGCGCTCTTCGCAAGAGCGGCGATGTCGATCGCGCGCTCATCGCTTATGAAAAGATGCGGCGTCCCCATCTCCGTTATTATCAATCGGCCTCGCGCCGCGTGACGCCGCTGTTCCAATCCCACAGCCGCGTGCTGGGATGGGTACGTGACACTTTCTTCGGGCCGATGGCGAAGGCGCCGGGCATTGCACACATCATGCGTACGACGCTTGCCGGCGTGCGGAAATATCCGTTCGGCCTTTGGAAAATGCCCGACTGATTATCCATGCAGCGCGGAGATCGGCAGATAGCCAAGCCGCCACGCGAGAAATGCCGCATAGGCGATATAGCCCAGCAGCAACAACACGCCATTGAACCGCGACAGCCGCCAGGAGGAGATCATCAACGGCATCAGGATCACTGCCACGCCGAGCATGATGAAAAGATCGTAGTTGGTCGTTAGCGGGATGCCGTGCGGATAGACCACGGCGGTAAAACCCAGCACGCCCAGAATGTTGAAGATGCTCGACGAGAACAGATAACCCAGTGTGACATCGCTCCAGCGGCGCACCGCCATCGACACCATGAACACAAACTCCGGCACAGCGGTCGCCAGCGCCACGAGGATCAGGGCGACGATCGTCGCGGACAAATGCTCCTGCTGCGCCACCGCCAACGCACCATCGATCAGGCAACGGCCGCCGAAATAAAGCGTCACCAGCCCGACGCCGACGAGAAACACGCTCATGCCGAAGGATTCCGGCGCGCCGCGGCATTGCGCGCGCGCCTCCGAATCCTGCGCGGGCTTGCGCCAGTCGATAACGATGCTGGCGGCGACGTAGACCACGAGGCCTGCGAGCAGGCCGTAACCTTCAAGCCTCGACAGTCGGCCGTCCCATGCTGCGAACACCAACACGCCGCTTGCCAGCACCATCGCCAAGCCGTCGCGGAAAACATTTTTCGGCGGACTGGGCAGTGGCGTGAACAAGGCACCAAGGCCGAGGATCAGAAGCAGGTTGACCAAATTGCTGCCGACGACATTGGCGACAGCCAGCTCGGGTGCGTGGCGCGCCATAGCCTGCACCGCGACAGAAAACTCTGGCGCGGAGGCGGCCGCGGAAACGATGAACAACCCGACGATGGTGGGCGAAATGCCAACGGTGCGCGAAATGCCGATACCGGCTCGCAGCAATGCTTCGCTGCCCGCGAACAGCAGCAACAGGCCAATCCCGACAAACGCATACGCCATGAAACGAACGACACCCCGACGCCCCTCGCGCGTCCCGTTAACCAAAGCATGCCGAAGGCGTCCCGTTAAAGGGCTTCGGCAAATCTTTGCGGGCTGAACGCGCGGATTTCCGGCGCGGGCAACCCCAGAACGAGACGGCTTACGGTTTCTGCAACCGCCGGTGCAAAGAGGATGCCGTTCCGAAACTGCCCGGTTGCAACGAACAGGTTTTTGATACGCGTCTCGCCGAGGATGGGAAGGCCGTCAGGCGTGCCGGGACGCAGACCCGCCCAATGCTCGTCGATCTCCCACGACGCGAGCGACGGCATCAAGCCGACGGCGCGATCCGTCAGCCACGTCTCGGCCTTGTCGGTGAGCGTAGTGTCGAAGCCTGCTTCTTCCATCGTCGCGCCGACCAGCAAGCGGCCCTCGCGTGGAACGACATAAATGCCGTTGCCCCATACGACCTGCCTGGGCGGCAGCATGCCGTGCGGCGGGATGAGCGCCAGCATTTCACCCTTCACCGGACGGACGGGCGGCAACACCGGTTCATCCATCTCGATACCGCGGGACCAGGCCCCCGCCGCGACAACAACCTTGTCCGCATGATGGAGCCCAAAAGGCGTGTGCAGTACGAAGCCGCTTTCTCGCGCTTCAATGCGCACTACTGCCTCGTTGGAGGAAATCTTGCCGCCGGCACGCATGAACGCGCTTGTGAGAGCCATGCCCAGCGCACGGCTGTCGACTTGCGCCTCTTCGCTGTCCCACAACGCGCCCGCGATCTCGCCGCCAAGCAAGGGCTCCCGCGCCTTTGCTTCATCAGAGGTCAGCAGTTTCCGGTTGCTCGCAAGCTCGCGTGCCTCATCTTCGGTACGGGCGACGATGAGTGCGCCATCGCGCTGGTAGCCGATCTGCCGTCCCGAATGCGCTTCGATGTCGGCGGCGAATGTGGGCCAGAGTTCGGCGGACCAGCGCGCAAACTGGATCTCGTCCGCATTGGCGTGCGCGGTTTCCGCGGTCGGTGCGATCATGCCGGCCGCCGCCCAGGTCGCGCCGCGCGCCGGCTGGGTGCGTTCGAGAATGAGAACGTCCATGCCCGATTGCGCCAGCTTCCAGCCGATAGAAAGCCCGGCAACGCCGGCGCCGATGATGACGGTCTTCATTGTTCTGGAAAATCCGAAAACGCCGCGGCAACGCGGAAGCCCGCCGACACGAAACAAATAACACCGAAGACATAGGCGACAATGCCGAACCACTCTGGCCGGATGCACACGATAGTGAAGGCGATGAAAGCTTCGGTGCCGTCCGTCAACCCGGCGAGATGCGATACGCCCTTCACACCGCCAACCTTCACATCGATGCCGCGCTTGGCGGCGAATTTCGAATAAGCGAGAAAAGTGGACGCGGACACGGTGAAGGCGAACACGAAGAAGCAGGCCGCCAATGCACGCGACGGATCGGCCAATGCGAAGGCGAACGGAATGGCGGCGCAATAGATATATTCCAGCGATATATCCAGGAAATCGCCCAGATCGGTGGCACGCGTCTGGCGCTTCAGCACGGTGCCAAGGCCATCCACGGATCGGCCCAGCGCGATCAGCACCAGCCCCAGAATATAGTGGCCCATCACGATGGCTGGGAACGCCGCGATGCTGAGCAGGAATCCGAGAACGACGATCCGGCTGGGGCGGATGTTGCGCCACGCCAGCGCATCCGCTGCGCGCGCGTAAAGCGGGCCCGTCAGGGTCTTCAAAGGATCGTCGAGCATGATGGCGGATGTAACGATCCGCGCGGCAAACGTCTAGGACGGCGGAAGCGATGCCAGCCCGATGTTGTAAGCATCCTCGAACGCGTCGAGTCCGTGGCTGCCGCCATTCACGAGCTTGCGGGCTTTGGCGAGATCGTTGTTCTTGAGCGCGGTTCGTATCGCGCTTTCCGAATTTTTCAGAAACTGCGCCAGAATGCGCCCCGCCGTCGCCGGATCGTTGCAAAGCTCCGGGCTGCCAATCAGATCCTTGCCGATCTGCGCGCCGACGCGGCTGTAGTTGCTGCGTCCCGTAAGCTGCACGAAGCCGCGGCCTCTGAACGCCGCGCCATCGCCTTTGTGTGTGTTGCCGAGGCTCGCGGCGATCGATGTCAGTGGATCGTAGAGGTCGAAGGGCTGGCCGCCGGGCGAGGTGTTGTATTTGCTCACGCCTTCCGAGATCGGTTTGAACCCCGCCGCTTCGGCGCGGATCGTACCCAGCGCCATCAGCAGCATCGAACGATCATCCAGATTGCAGGCACGCAAGCCATCGCACAGGAACGGCAGGTTGGCCGCGATGTTGCCCTCCGGCGTTCCCGGAAACATGGGAAACACATTCGCTGCCGTCACCTTCGATAGGTAGCCGGATGCGGTGAGGAATTGCGTCGAGAAATATCCCGTGATGCGCGCTGGCCCGTCGATCAGCACTTTCGTCCATGCGCCGTCCGGCTGCGTCACCGCTGCCGTTGTCCCCTTCATGAACACGGCGACAATGGCGGAAGATGTCGAAGGTCCGGCACGCAGGTTTACGTTGTCTGTCGTGACTGTGACGTGGTTTCCGACGTTCATGATCGCCCCCCGATCCGTTGGTCGAGCTTGCAGCGATTCTGCTATCCGAAGCGACTGGGACAAAATCTGACAATTGGCAGGTTGCTCGCCCTTCCCGGCTTTCTATAGTCATGCCAGCACGGAAATGGCCGGGGAGCACGATTCAATGAAGACGCTGGGAAGCATTCTTGGGGGCGCAGTCATCATGGCGACGACGATCATTGGAAACACCGCATACGGACAGATCAGCCGCGGCGACCGTTATTCCGGGGCCGTGTGGGCGACGCGTTCGCCGGTGCTGGCGCAGCACGGTATGGTGGCGAGCGAGCAGCCGCTGGCGTCCGAAGCCGCTGTGCAGATTCTGCGCAACGGCGGCAGCGCGGTGGACGCTGCGATTGCTGCCAATGCGATGATCGGATTGATGCAGCCGGTGCTGAACGGCATCGGCGGCGATCTCTTCGCCATCGTGTACGATCCCAAGACGCACAAGCTCTATGGCTATAACGGCTCAGGCCGCGCCGCGATGGGGCGCGATCTCGCCAAGATGACCGCCGAAGTCGAAGCCGCTTACAAGAAGGCGGGCATGGAGCCCAAGGCGCATATTCCGCCGGTGGGCTCGCTGCCCATCACCGTGCCGGGCACGGTCGATGCGTGGTTCGCGCTGCACGACAAGTTCGGCAAGCTGCCGATGAAGGACGATCTGGCGCCCGCCATCAACTTCGCGACCAACGGCTTTCCGGTGACGGAGCTAATTTCGCTCTACTGGAAAGGCAACATGGCCGCGTTCGAGAAGAGCAAGCGGCTGATCGAAGAGCTCGACAATGCGCGCCATACCTATCTCATCCCCGACGGGCATGGCGGGCACACGCCGGCGGAAGGCGAAATTTTCAAGAATCCCGATCTCGCGCACACGCTGACGCTGATCGCCAATGGCGGACGCGATGCTTATTACAAAGGCCCGATTGCCAAGACGATCGATGCCTATTTCAAACGCATCGGCGGCGATCTGCGTTACGAGGATTTCGCCAACCATCACGGCGAATGGGTGACGCCGCTGACGGTGAACTATCGCGGCTATGACGTTTACGAACTGCCGCCGAATGGTCAGGGCGCGGCGGCGTTGGAGATGTTGCAAGTTCTCAAGGGCTATGACCTCAAGAAGATGGGCGTCGGCTCGGCGGATACGCTGACAGCGCTGCTGGAAGCCAAGCGCCTTGCCTATGAGGATCTGGCGAAGTTCTACGCCGATCCGGCTTTCGTGCATGTGCCGATGAAGGGCTTGCTGTCGGACGCTTATGCCGATGAGCGCCGCAAGCTCATCAATCTGGAACATGCCAATCCCGATATCGGCCCCGGCGAGCCCAAGCTGCATGACGGCGACACGATCTATCTCACCGCCGCCGACAAGGATGGGATGATGGTGTCGCTTATCCAGTCCAACTATCGCGGCATGGGTTCGGGGCTTGTTGCCGATCATCTCGGCTTCATGTTCCAGGATCGCGGCGAGCTCTACTCGCTCAATCCGAAGGACGCCAATGTCTACGCGCCGGGCAAGCGGCCGTTCCAGACAATCATTCCCGGCTTCGTGATGAAAGACGGGCGACCCTTCATGTCGTTCGGCTTGATGGGCGGCGATATGCAGCCGCAAGGCCATGTTCAGGTGCTCACCAACATCATCGACTTCGGCATGAACGTGCAGGAAGCCGGCGATGCCGCGCGCTGGCGGCACTATGGCGGCGCGGAGCCGACGGGCGAGCCTTCCACCGGCATCGGCACCGTGGAAATGGAAAGCGGCTTCGATCCAGCGGTGAAAGCGGAACTGGCGAAGCGCGGCTACAAGGTCGTGCCGGGCACGGGCGGCTTCGGCGGCTACCAGGCCATCATGCGCGCGCCCAACGGCGTCTATTGGGGCGCGAGCGAAATGCGCAAGGACGGCGAAGTGGTGGGGTATTGATAGTCCGTGTACGGATTAATCATCACCTCCCCCTTGTGGGGAGGTCGATAAAATTCTGAGGTCCGGGAGCGACAGCGAGCGGCGCGAAGAATTTTTCGGGTGGGGGGATGACGCGCACTTGCCCCCCACCCGAAAAAGCTTCGCTTTTTCGACCTCCCCACAAGGGGGAGGTGATGATTTAAGACAATGCTTCGCACTCTGTCGTTCTGACATTTTCTGAAAATCCATACGCTCTCTCTGAAAGGAATGAGGGCGGTGCGGGACGCCGGTGAAGGCGTGTGCACGAAAGGGTGCCGCCCTTTTCAGGCGGCGGGTGCTCTTCTTTCGAAGAGCGTGTGGTTGGGAGCCATTCCGGCATCCCGCACCCGGCGATCTTTCAGCCACATTCCGTCGCTCTTTTCCGTTCGCTACGGGCGCTCCGCGGGGTGCTCCAACGAGCGATGGAGCATTCAACCGCCCTCGACCCTCAGGCGGCCCTACTTCTCAGCTTCCCGCCGTTTCGGTTGGGACATCTCCCCGCTTACGCCTGTCGTTTGTCTCGTTTTCAGGCGATAGCGGCCAACGGCGCGACTTCCGCTTCCGAGCCTGTCGTTAGAAGGCCCTTCGGCAGACGCCGATCCCACCCGGCGATCAGGACGGTCCGGACCGCCCCCTCATGGGTGAGATTCGATCAATATAGAACATAAAGAGAACATGTCAAGCGCAATTCGAACCAGCCTGCGACAATTTTTAATAGGAAGAAAACTTTGAAGTTTCCTTCGTATCTGCTACATGGCTCCTGTGACCACGGACCATCCTACCGCCGCCGACCTTGCGCAGGCGCTGCGCAGCTTCATCGGCAATCTCAAGCGCCGCCTGCGGGCGCAGTCGCATGCCGGTGAATTGAGCTGGTCGCAGTTTTCGATGCTGAGCCGGCTGGAACGCGACGGGCCTTCCACCGTCACCGCGCTCGCGAAAGTCGAAGGCATCCGCCCGCAATCGATGGGCGCCATCATTCGCGAACTCGAAGCCGCCGGACATGTCACCGGCACGCCCGACCCGCAGGACGGGCGGCAAACGCTGTGGTCCGTCACGCCAGCGGCGCGCGCGCTGATCCTCGAAGCCCGCGCCGCGCGGCAGGATTGGCTGCTCGGCGTCATCCAGAAAAACTTTTCGCAAACCGAGCAGGACGAACTCGTCCGCGCCGTGAAGCTGCTCGAACGTATCGTCGAATAGGAAGGAAACGTCATGGCCGTCACGACACTCGATCCCAAAACCGCGCTTATCGTCGTCGATCTGCAGAAAGGTATTCTTTCGCGCGTGGATGCGAGCGTTCTCTCCGGCGTGGTGAAACATGCCGTCACGCTGCTGGACGCCTTCCGCAAACACAAGCTGCCGGTGGTGCTGGTGAACGTGACCGGCGTGGCGCCGGGCCGCAACGAACAGCCGCGCATGCCCGCAAGCTTTCCCGCCGAGTTCGCCGAACTGATCCCCGAACTCAAGCAACAGCCTTCGGACCATCTGGTGACGAAGCGCACCTGGGGCGCTTTCACCAACACCGATCTGAACGACTGGCTGAAGAAGAACGGCGTGACGCAGGTTGTGGTCTGCGGCGTCGCCACATCCGCCGGCGTGGAATCGACGGCGCGCTTTGCGCAGGAGCTCGGCTACAACGTGACGCTCGCGACCGATGCCATGACCGACATGAGCCCCGAGGCACATGAGAATTCGATCAAGCATATCTTCCCGCGCCTGGGCGAAACAGGAACGACGGCCGAGATCGTCGCGCTGCTCGACAAGAGGGCTGCGTGATGATCTGGGGACAAGAGATCGCTTATTTCTTCGGCGGATTGTTTCTCGCCAACGCCCTGCCCCACTACATCAGCGGGTTGATGGGCCGTGCGTTCCAGAGCCCGTTCGCCAAACCGCGCGGCGAAGGCTACTCCACCTCCGTCACCAATGTGCTGTGGGGTTTCCTCAACCTGATCGTGGCCTATTACCTCATCCTCCGCGTCGGCGATTTCGATTTGCGCAATGACGCGCATGTCGGCGCGCTGGGCCTGGGCATGTTGCTCATCTCGCTTTTCGCGGGACGGCATTTCGGACGTTTCAACGGCGGCAATGCCGCGAAGGCATCGTGAACGCGATAACCGGCACATTCCGCTCGCTGCGGTTCTTCAACTACCGCGTCTGGTTCAGCGGCGCCATCGTTTCGAACATCGGAACGTGGATGCAGCGCACCGCGCAGGACTGGCTGGTCCTGACGGAGCTCACGCATCACAACGCCACCGCCGTCGGCATCGTCATGGCGCTGCAATTCGGGCCGCAGCTTCTGCTGCTGCCGTGGACGGGTTTCGCCGCCGATCACATGGACCGCCGCAAGCTGATGATCGCAACGACTGCGGCCATGGGCTTTCTCGCGTTGATGCTTGGCATCATGACCGTCACCGGCGTGGTGCATCTATGGCATGTCTATGCCTTCGCCTTCCTGTTCGGCTGCGTGTCCGCTTTCGATGCACCGGCGCGGCAGGTGTTCGTATCGGAAATGGTGGACGAGAACCATCTCGCCAACGCCGTGGGGCTGAACTCCACCTCCTTCAACGCTGGCCGCATGATTGGCCCGGCGGCGGCAGGCCTGACCATTGCCGCTTTCGGCACGGGATGGGCCTTCATCGTCAACGGGTTTTCGTTCATCGCCGTGCTCATCTCGTTGCTGTTCCTGCGCCTGCACGAATTGCACAGGCATGAGCGTGCCGTGAAACGGCGCGGCAGTCTTTGGGAAGGGTTCCGCTATGTGTGGCATAGGGCGGACCTGCGAACCTCCATGATCATGCTGGCCCTCGTCGGCACCTTCGGATTCAATTTCGCGATCTTCATTTCCACCATGGCCGTGCGCGTCTTTCACGCGAATGCGGGCGGTTATGGATTGCTGTCTTCCGCCATGGCCGTCGGCACGATGGGCGGCGCGCTGCTGGCGGCGGGGCGCGAGAAGCCGACCTTCCAGCTTCAGTGCACGGGCGCGGGCGTGTTCGGCATCGGCTGCGCGCTTGCGGCGATCATGCCGAATTACTGGCTGTTCGCGGCGGCGCTGGTGGTGTGCGGCGTCTCGGCGCTGACTTTTGCAAACTCGAGCAACAGCCTGATGCAGCTTTCAACGGAGCCGGCGATGCGCGGCCGCGTGATGGCGATAAGGCTGGCCGTCGCGCTCGGCGGGACGCCGATTGGCGCGCCGATCGTGGGCTGGATCGCGGACACCTGGGGCCCGCGCTGGTCGATTGGCGCTGCCGCCGCATCGGGCATTGCCGCGACCATCGTGGGCGTGCGCTATCTGGTGAAGCACGAACGGCATCGCGTGTACATCACGCGTGGGCGCGTCCGGTTCGCGCCGCCGAACAACGAAGCTACTGCCCCTTAGCGTTCTTCACCGCGAAGTCCGCTTTCACCTTGCTGCCATCGGCGAAATCGAGCGTGACCGGGACCATCGTGCCCGGCTTCATCGTGGGCTTGGTATCCATGCACATCAGATGATAACCGCCGGGCGCGAAGGTGACATCGCCGCCGACCGGCACGGGCACGGACGCGACGTCCACCATCTTCATCGCGCCGCCTTCGCTTTCCGATTTGTGCAGCATGAGCATGCCGCAGGCGGGCGACTCCGCGCCGGTGATCGTGGCAACGGCCGTGCCGCCATTGTGCAGCGCGAAATAGCCGCCGGCGGGAAGATTACCGGGAAGCGTGCGGAACCAGCCGTCTTTCAGGACAAGATCGGCGGCGTTGGCGGCATGTGCAGCGGAGACCGGTGCAGCGATGAGAATGGCGGCGGCGGCGAGTTCAAACAGATGCTTTTTCACGTTCTTCCTTCTCCTCGTTGAGGCGCATGTTCACCAGTACCACGATCATGGCGGCGAAACTCGTCAGCGTTCCGGGCAGCCAGATGATGAGGCCGCCATAATGCATATCCGACAGCGCGCTGAAATCCAGCGCGCGACCGCAGATCTTGTAAACCGGATAATAGTCGGTCATCGACAGCGACAAAATTGCGCCCAGAACCATCTGCGGTAGCTCGATCAAGAGAATCATCAGTCCACGGATCAACGGCGAGAGCCGCGCGGGCGGCTTGGGCCGCGGATCGAGGACGATGGACCAGAACATGATGCCGTTGATCGCCATCGTCCAGTTCATGAAATCGTAGAGCGGGCGATCCAGCATGACGACGGTGTGAATCGACGGGATCAGCCAGAAATAGAGCAGCCCCACGAACAGCACCGGCGCGATGGCGGGGTGCTGGAGAAAATCCATCAGCGCACGCACCGGACGCGCGATCACGACGGGCTTCAGGAAATCCGGCATACCGGCATAGAGCACCGGCTCACTCGCCCCCATCGCGATCAGGAACGCCCCCGCGTGGTGCAACACGAAATGCGCCCAGCGATGTACGAAGAACATGTGCTGGGCGTA
Organism: Rhizomicrobium sp.; assembly: GCA_036488415.1. Lineage (GTDB taxonomy): Bacteria > Pseudomonadota > Alphaproteobacteria > Micropepsales > Micropepsaceae > Rhizomicrobium. The sequence continues at coordinate 13,716 of DASXHQ010000172.1, read as the reverse complement.
ATAATCGATATGGGTCTGAAGCACGATGTAGAGTGACGCGACGCCGAGGACGAACGACACGCTGCGCCAGAGCGGCGGTTTTTCCTCTACGCGCGACAGGCCCCGGAAAAACCACGCCAAGGTCAGTGCGGTCGCGAGAAATTCCGGCCAGGAAAACTCCCACGGCATCCAGAACGGCATGTCCGCCGGATATTGCGTGGTGAGCACATAGAACACCGCGCCGACGCCGAGCAGCGCGGCATACCCCAGCCACGCATTGCGCGGCTTCGTATCGTGTGTGGCGGCAAGCGTCGTCATCGCGCGGGAAGATGGCGGGCGAGCGCGCGACCATCCAGAGGCGTTTGGTCACAGTGAGAGGTGCGGAAAAAACTAAAGAACCTCCCTCTCCCCCCTTTGAGGGGGAGAGGGTTGGGGTGAGGGGGTGGCAAAGCCAAGCTCTTCGCTGCGTGTTCGAACCCTGCCCGCAAAGCACAGATTCATTCCACACTTCATGTTTTTGCATCGGCACCCCCTCACCCTGCCCTCTCCCCCTTGAAGGGGGCGAGGGAAAGTTTGTTTGAATGCGCTATAGCTCTTTCATGACTCGTATTCTTTCAATCCTGCTTCTCCTCACCCTCGCCGCCTGTGGACGGGGCGAGATGCGACCGGGCGTCACCGACATCACCGGTGTGATGCCGGACCTGAAATTCGCGATGACACGGGCCAATGACGGCGCGCCGGTCACGCAGGACAGCTATCGCGGCAAGATCGTCATTCTCTATTTTGGTTACACCCATTGCCCGGACGTTTGCCCGGCGACGCTTTCCAATCTCGCGGATATCCTGAAAGACCTCGGCCCACGCGCCAACGATGTACGCGTGCTGTTCGTCTCCGTCGATCCGGCGCGCGACACGCTGCCGATGCTGAAATCCTATGTCACCGCCTTCGCGCCGCAGATCGACGGCTTGCGCGGCAGCGACAACGCGATCGCCAAACTGGCGCAACGCTACCGCGTTCTCTACAGCGTGAAGCAGACGCCGCAGGGCGAAGAGGTGATGCATTCCGGCTCGGTCTTCATCTTCGACGCGCAGGGCCACGCGCGCGAGGTAATGACGACAACGAGCGATACTAAGGCCGTGACGAATGACGTTGAGCATTTTATACTGGTTGGCGCAGATACGCGGTCAAATTAGGGTGTAGCGATGGCCGGGGCGGAGAAATCTAGGCGAATGCAGCTGCGGCGAGAAACGGGAAATCGCCAGACGCCCGCTGAATTCAAGCCAACATACAATCGAGGTCCCGTCTATCGGGTCGCCCACGCCTGTTTTTCCTGCCGCCGCTCATTCAAACTCGCCGATGATTCGAAAGACGAAGATACCCAAGATAGATTCTGTCCCAATTGTTCACAGGCGCTGCGAAAAATGGGGAGGTCGTTCGCGGCACCTAAAAAAACAGACACGGAGCAGTGGAAGAAAGTCGAATTGTTATGGAATGCTGGATTTCGGTTTAACAGCTATCGTAGTCATCCGAATGCCGAACAGTTACCAGATCGCCTAAAGGACGTCGATGATTTCATACACCGAAATCCCGATCACCCTTTCCGTCTGAAAACGCAACGATAAATAGGCATAGCTGTCGCCGACAACGATATCACTAGATATGCAGCGCCTTGCCATCCGCCGCCAGCACGGACTCGTGCATCATCTCGCTCAACGTCGGGTGCGGGAAGATGGTGTGGGCGAGTTCGGCGTCGGTGAGTTCGCCGGTTTTGGCCACGACATAGCCCTGAATGAGTTCGGTGACTTCGGCGCCGACCATATGCGCACCGAGAAGCTCGCCGGTTTCGGCATCGAATACGGTTTTGACGAAGCCTTCCGCTTCGCCCAGCGCGATGGCCTTGCCGTTGCCGATGAAGGGGAAGCGACCGACTTTGATCTTCTTGCCTGAGGCTTTCGCCTTGGCTTCCGTCATGCCGACGCTGGCGACTTGCGGCCAGCAATAGGTGCAGCCCGGCACGTTGGAAACATCGAGCGGATGCACGCCTTTCACGCCCGCGATCTTCTCCGCGACGATGACGCCTTCATGCATGCCCTTGTGCGCGAGCCAGGGCGGCCCGACGAGATCGCCGATGGCCCAGATGCCCGGAACACCCGTGGCGCCCCATTTGTCCGTGACGACATGGGTTTTATCGATTTTGATGCCGAGCTGCTCGTAGCCGTTGTTCTCGACATTGCCGACGATGCCGACGGCGAGGATCACGCGATCCACAGTGAGCGTTTCCGTCTTACCATCCTTGGCCTTCAGCGTCGCGGTGACGTTGTCCTTGCCCTTCTCAAGCTTCTCAACCGTGGTGGCGGTCTTGATCTTCATGCCCTGCTTCTGGAACGCCTTCTGAGCGAAAGCGGAAACTTCCTCGTCTTCCACCGGCAGCACGCGGTCCAGCACTTCCACCACCGTTACGTCACTGCCGAGGGTGCGGTAGAAACTCGCGAACTCGATGCCGATGGCGCCGGAGCCGACGACCAGCAGCGATTTGGGGAAGGACGGCGGCACCATCGCTTCGCGATAGGTCCAGATCAGCTTGCCGTCCGGCTCCTTGCCGGGGAACGTGCGGGCACGGGCGCCGCTGGCGAGTACGATGTTCTTGGCTTCGACCTCGGTGTTCTTGCCTTCCTTCGCAACCGTGATCTTGTTCTTCCCGGCGAGTTTGCCGTCGCCATAGATGACCGTGATCTTGTGCTTCTTCATCAGGAAAGCGACGCCGTTGGACAACTGCTCCGACACCTTGCGCGAACGCTGCACGATCTTGCCGATATCGAATTTGAAGTTCTCGCCGCTGAAACCGAACTCATCGAGGCGGTGCATCAGGTGCCAGATCTCGGACGAGCGCAGCAGCGCCTTGGTCGGGATGCAGCCCCAGTTCAGGCAGATACCGCCCAGCCGGTCGCGTTCCACGATGGCGGTTTTCAATCCGAGCTGCGAGCAGCGGATGGCGCAGACATAACCGGCGGGGCCGGAACCCAAGACCACAACATCGAACGGTTCAGCCAAACGGATCTCCTATGAAGACATAGGCCATGATCCCGCCAATCGCGGGAATCAGGAAGAAGCAGGTGTAGATGAACGACACGGTGAGATATTTAAGCGTGGTGATGATCCAGCCCTGCCGGTAGAACCGCTTCATGGCGATGAAGATGTAGAGCGCAATCGCCACGAAAACGAGCCACGCCACAACATCCCCGGGCAGAAGCTGCGCCAGCCCCGCCGCAACGATCAACACCACGAAGGTAAAAGTGTGGATGGTGAGCGAGAAGATCAGGTGGTCGACGAAATAATAGTCCTTGTGCTGCCGCCAGTAGAACGCCGCGAGCAACAGCGCATAGAGCGGCAAAAGCAGGAACAGCACGCGCGGAATCCAGTTTGTCAGCGGCTCGTTAAGCGCGGCAGGGTTGGAGGCAAGTCGTTGGAAGCCGCTAAAGAGATGCGTTTCCAACCAGCCTTTGACCTTTTTGGCTTCAGCCTGCTGGCGCGCGTTTTGGGCATTGAGCGGGCGCGTCTGAATATTCAATCCCAGGGATTCGTCGCGAAATTTCTGAAGCGCTTCCGGCGGCAGTGTCGTGTGATGCGCGCCGATAGGGGCAAAAAAATATGCCTTGGTGTTGATCGAATAGTGCTTCTCACCCGGCTTGCTCTTCAGCGGGATCAGCTTGGGCAAGCTTTTGAGATCGGGATCGCCGGCATCGTAGGCCGGGTTTAGCAGATAAACTTGTCCCTTCGCGTCCGTGAAGGTTTTGGCTGGCGAAGCAACGAGTTCCAGCTGAATGATCGCCAGGTTGGTGGCGCTCAGGAGCACGAAGAACACGAGCGAGACAAAGAAATAGAGGCGCAACGCCGGAACGAAATGTCGCGTGCGGCCCTCGCGGAAGGCGATGGCGATCTCACCCGGTTCCACCAGAAGCGCGATGACGGTGCGCAGGACGCGGCTGTCGAAGCTGATGACATCCTCGACCAAGTCGCGCACAAGGCCCCAGACGGAACGGCGATGCGTGTCGCGTTCCTGCCCGCACAATGCGCAATAGGGACCAATCAGCGACGTACCGCAGTTCGGACACGCCCGCGTCGCCGCGCCCTGCTGCGCCATCGCGGCAGCGGCATGTTCCACCGCCTGTCTCGCGTAGGCATCATGCGTGGCTTCAAGTTCGCTCATCGTCCCCTCGCGCCGCCATCATAGCAGCATGGATGACGGCTCTTCTATGAAGCCCTTGAAGGCCTGCAGGAAGCGGGCGCCGGTGGCGCCATCGATGACGCGGTGATCGCAGGACATCGTGACCGTCATCATGGTGGCGGTCTTGAGGATGCCGTCCCTCACAACGGCGCGCTGCTCACCCATGCCGACGGCAAGGATGGCCGACTGGGGCGGGTTGATGACGGCGGTGAAGTCCTTAATGCCGAACATACCCAGATTGGAGATCGAGAAGCCGCCGCCTTCATATTCCTGCGGCTTGAGCTTCTTGGAGCGCGCGCGTTCGGCCAGCGATTTCACTTCGTTGGAGATGACGGCAAGGCCCTTTTCTTCGGCGCGGAAAACGATGGGCGTGATGAGGCCGAAATCCAGCGCGACAGCCACGCCGATGTCCGCCTGCTTGTGGCGCAGGATCGCCGTTTCCGTCCAGCTGGCATTGACTTCCGGCACGCGCAGCAAGGAAAGCGCGCAGGCTTTCACCACGAAATCGTTGACCGAGAGCTTGTAGCCGTTCTCCTTCGGCGCTTGCCCATTTAGCTTGGCGCGCGTCGCCATCAGCTCGTCGATGTTGCAGTCGATGGTGAGATAGAAATGCGGGATGAGCGTTTTGGCCGAAGTGAGACGCTTGGCGATGGTCTTGCGCATGGAGTCATGCGGGATCTCTTCGTACTCGCCATCCTTGTAGAACAGCCGCGCGTCCGGCAGCGGCGTGATGCCGGGGATGCCAGCGGCTTGCGCTGGTGCTGCGCCGGGCTGTGCGGGTTTGGCAGCCGGCGCCTTCGCGGCACCCGGCTTCGCGCCTTCGACATCCGCTTTGACGACGCGTCCGCGCGGACCCGATCCTTGCAGCGATGCAAGGTCGACACCCTTTTGCTCCGCGATCTTGCGCGCCAGCGGCGATGCGAAGATGCGGTCGCCGTGCTCTTGTTTGGGCGCAGCGGCTTGAGGTTTCGCCGGTTCCTCGGCCTTCGCGGACGGCTTTGGCGCTTCGGCTTGTTTCGGCGGTGCGGCCTTCGGCGCTTCCTGCTTCGTCTCGCCCGCTTCTTTCGACACTGCGTCCTTGATGGACGCCATTGCGGAGTGAATGTCCGATGGGGGGACAGCGCTCGAGTCTTCATCGTCGCCCAAGAGGACTGCTATCGGTTCGTTGACCTTCACGCCTTCGGTGCCGTCCGGGACCAGAATCTTGCCAATCTTGCCCTCATCCACGGCTTCGAATTCCATCGTCGCCTTGTCGGTTTCGATCTCGGCGAGAATGTCGCCGGACTTCACCGTGTCGCCTTCCTTCACCAGCCATTTGGCGAGCTTGCCCTCTTCCATGGTGGGCGACAGCGCGGGCATGAGGATGTTAGTGGCCACTAATTGCTCTCCAGGGCTGCGAGGTCCCCCGCATTCTGTTCCCAGTGCGATCCGTCGAACTCCGTGGTGACGACGGATTTGAATTCCGAGCCGTCGAGGCAGCGGAAATTGATGCTGTAACCTTCCGGGTGCGAGCGCGGGATGTAGAACGACTTGATCCCGCACACCGAGCAGAACAGGTGCTTCGCCGCGCCCGTATTGAAGGTGTAAGCGGAAAGCACATCCTCGCCGCGCACCAGCTTGAAATCCTTGTCGCCGACGATGAGGTGCAGATAGCCCGTCCTGCGGCACATAGTGCAATTGCAATCGACCAGCTCGATTTCATCCGCCGTGCGCACCTCGAACGCCACCGCGCCGCAATGACAACCACCGCGGTGCCAGTGTTTTTCCTTTTTGGTTTTTTTCTTCGCGGCCATCCTACAGTTTCCGCTCTATCCACCATCTCTCGTCCGAGAACTCATCTGGAATACTAAAAATATCGGCTTCGATGCCCATGCTCTCCAGCATTTTGAAAAGTTCATCACGCAACGGTGAAGGCAGCTCGCGTCCTGTCCAAGGGTCAAAGTGGATTCTTTGCGCTGAGCCACCACCATCGAGAATTGGAAGCATAAACTCTCGAAAATTCGGCCAATACAAGATCGCCGTTTCATCGTCCTTGGCAAATTTCAGCAGTTCCGGAAACTCGCTTTCAAGACATGAATTTTGCTCGGAGTGTTGATGAATTCCCGAAAACGACATTTTGTCGATAAACTCTTCCTCGTCTTCGGTCATCTGTAGCAGACGGCTTTGGCTGCCGCGATCACGTCTTCCACATGCGGCAACGCGAGCTTTTCAAGGTTGGCGGCGTAGGGCATCGGCACGTCCTTGCCTGTGACCTTGGTCGGTGGCGCGTCGAGATAGTCGAAGGCTTCACTCGTCACGACCGAACAGATTTCCGAGCCGATGGAAGCGACAGGCCAACCCTGTTCGACGGTGACGAGGCGGTTGGTCTTTTTCACGCTCTCGATGACCGTCGCGGTATCAAGCGGGCGCAAGGTGCGCATATCGATCAGTTCGGCGTCGATGCCTTCGGCGGCAAGCTTCTCGGCCGCTTCGATGATCATGCCGACGCAGATCGAATAAGCGACGAGCGTGACATGTGCGCCTTTCTTCACCACGCGCGCCTTGCCGATTGGAACGATGTAGTCGTCCAGCTTCGGCACCGGGAAGGAGCGGCCATAGACGATTTCGTTTTCGAGGAAGATCACCGGGTTGGGATCGCGGATAGCCGCTTTCAGCAGCCCCTTCGCATCGGCGGCGAAATAGGGTGCGATCACCTTCAGGCCGGGAATGTGTGCATACCAGCTCGAATAATCCTGGCTGTGCTGCGCGGCGACACGGGCGGCGGGACCGTTTGGGCCGCGGAACACGATGGGGCAACCCATCTGGCCGCCGGACATGTAGCGCGTCTTGGCGGCGGAGTTGATGATCTGGTCGATCGCCTGCATCGCGAAGTTGAAGGTCATGAACTCGACGATGGGTTTCAGACCGCCGAATGCCGCGCCGACGCCGAGGCCTGCGAAGCCATGCTCGGTGATCGGCGTGTCGATCACGCGCATGTCGCCGAATTCTTCGAGCAGGTTCTGTGAGATTTTATACGCGCCCTGATATTGCGCGACTTCCTCACCCATCAGGAACACGGTGTCGTCGCGGCGCATCTCCTCGGCCATCGCATCGCGCAAGGCTTCGCGCACGGTGGTAGTGACAAGTTCCGTGCCTTCCGGCACGTCGGGCTCGTTCAGCGTCGCTTCGGCGGCTTCTTCCTTTTTTGCGGGCGGCGCCTTACGCAACTCCGCTTCGGCTTGCGCCTTCGTCTCTTCACGCGCGGGCTTTTTCGCTTGCGTCGCAGCAACCGGCACCGCTTCCTCGCCGGCGTCGCCATCGGCCAACAATGTGGCGATGGGGTCGTTCACCTTCACGCCTTCGGTGCCTTCGGGGACGAGAATCTTGCCGATCTTGCCTTCATCGACGGCTTCGAATTCCATCGTCGCCTTGTCGGTTTCGATCTCGGCGAGAATGTCGCCGGACTTAACGGTGTCGCCTTCCTTGACGAGCCACTTCGCGAGCTTGCCCTCTTCCATCGTGGGCGACAGCGCGGGCATCAAAATCTGAGTCATGCCAGCAGGTCCGTGTAGAGTTCTTCCGGCCTGGGCTCGGGGCTTTCCTGTGCGAATTCGGCGGCGGTGTTCACGATGGAGCGGATGTCCTTGTCCATCGCCTTCAGGTCGTCTTCCCTGACGACGCCGCGCTCGGTCATGCGCGCGGCGTAATGCTCGATGGGATCGCGCTTCTCGCGCACCTCCTGCACTTCCTCGCGGGTGCGATACTTCGCGGGATCCGACATCGAGTGGCCGCGATAACGATAGGTTTTCATCTCCAGAATGGTCGGGCCCTTGCCGTCGCGACACCACTGAATGGCTTTCTGGCCGGCGGCGTAAACGGCTTCGACATCCATGCCGTCCACCTGCTCGCCCGGAATGTTGAACGAGGCGCCGCGCTTGTAGAAATGCGTCTCGGCGCTGGAGCGCTCGACGCTGGTGCCCATCGCGTATTGATTGTTCTCGATCACATAGACGACCGGCAGCTTCCAGAGCTCCGCCATGTTGAAGCTCTCATAGACCTGGCCCTGATTGGCCGCGCCGTCGCCGAAATAGGTAACGCACACCGCGCCGTTCTTTTTGTATTTGTTGGAGAACGCCAGCCCGGTCCCGATGGGCACCTGCGCGCCCACGATGCCGTGGCCGCCATAGAAGTTCTGCTCGACGCTGAACATGTGCATCGAGCCGCCCTTGCCCTTGGAATAGCCCGTCGAGCGGCCGGTGAGTTCCGCCATCACGCCCTTGGGGTCCATGCCGGTGGCCAGCATGTGTCCGTGGTCGCGATAGGCGGTGATGATCTCATCGCCCTTTTTGAGCGCGGCCTGCATGCCAACGACGACGGCTTCCTGCCCGATATAGAGGTGGCAGAAGCCGCCGATGAGGCCCATGCCATAAAGCTGCCCCGCCTTCTCTTCGAAGCGCCGGATAAGCAGCATGTCGTGATAGAATTTCTTCTGCAGATCGGCGGCCACGGTTTGATCGGGTTGCGCCGCCGGCTTGGCACTGGCCATGCAAAAACTCCTGTCATGCCCAGCCGGGCAGAGCCCGGTTTTGGCAAGGGTCCACGAGTTTAGCAAGCTGTGAGAGTTTGTCAGAGAATTCCGGGAATCCCTTAAGGATTCAGTGCCGTTCGCGCGGCACGGCGATCTGCCCCGGGGTGCTGCCCAGAAGTTCTTCGCGCTCGACCTCTTCGACCATGTCGCGATCGACATGACCGGACTCCAGAAGGTCAATGCGGTGTTCCAAACGCATCCGTTCGCCGTGCAGCGACGCAAGTTTCTGTTGCTGGGCCGCGAGTTCGGAACTGACCGTGTCGTAGGCGTGATAGCCGCGCGTGCCGCTGATCGTGTAGTAGCCGAAATAGGCGATGATGGCCGCGCAGATCGCCGGGATGACCGACGCGCCGAAAACCCGCATCACGCTTCGTCTGATTCGCATTCGGCCAACGAATCACACACTGATTCGGCTGGTCAAGTGAAAAACAACAGCGCAAGCGACAGTTGATAAAAGTAAATCAACGCCCTGTGGCGTTTACGAATTTCAGTTCGCGCCCTTCGCGAAGAGTTCCTCGATCGTCTCGACGCCTTCGGGCGAATGGATCCAGTCTTCGGCGGCCTTCTTGGTGGGAAATTGCTGGGCGGCACGCAGCGGCTTCACGCGATCCGGAATCGGGATCAGCACCTCGAAAGTCCCTTCGAAGCGAGTGTCCTTGGTTTCGGCCGCATAGGCCTCCGGCTTGAACTTGTTTTTCTTGTTCTTCATGGCTTTGTCTCACTCAATTGGGAAAACGCCTCAGGCGCGCAGAACGCTCCGCCCGGCATAAACGGCCTGGTCGCCCAGCATCTCTTCGATGCGCAGGAGTTGATTGTATTTCGCCAGCCGGTCCGAGCGGGACAGCGATCCGGCTTTGATCTGGCCGCAATTCGTGGCGACCGCGAGGTCGGCGATGGTGTTGTCTTCGGTTTCGCCCGAACGATGGCTCATCACCGAGCGATAGGATGCGCGGTTGGCCATATCTATGGTCTCAAGAGTCTCCGTCAAGCTGCCGATCTGGTTGACCTTTATCAGGATGGCATTGGCGACGTGCTTCTCAATGCCTTGGGCCAGGCGCTTCACATTGGTGACGAAGAGATCGTCGCCCACAAGCTGCACCTTCTTGCCGATAGCATCGGTCAGCGACTTCCAGCCGTTCCAATCGTCCTCGGCCATGCCGTCTTCGATGGAGATGATCGGATAGCGCTTGCACAGGTCCTCATAAACCTTCGCCATCTGGTCGGGAGAATAGGTTTTGCCCTCGCCTTCAAGGACATACTTGCCGTCTTTGAAGAATTCGGTCGAAGCGGGATCGAGCGCCAGATAGACGTCCTCGCCCGGCTTATAGCCCGCCTTCTCGATGGACTTCATGATGAAGCTGAGCGCTTCGTCGGCGCTCTTCAGATTGGGCGCGAACCCGCCTTCGTCGCCGACATTGGTGTTGTGGCAAGCATCGTGCAGGCCCTTCTTCAGCGTATGAAAGACCTCCGCACCCATGCGCAGCGCCTCGCGGAAGGTTGGCGCACCCACCGGCATGATCATGAATTCCTGGAAGTCGATCGGATTGTCGGCGTGCACGCCGCCATTGATGATGTTCATCATCGGCACCGGCAGCACATGCGCCATCGGGCCGCCGACATAGCGATAAAGTGGTTGGCCAAGGGAGATTGCCGATGCCTTCGCCAGCGCCAGCGACACGCCGAGGATGGCATTGGCGCCGAGGCGCGACTTGTTGGGCGTGCCGTCTAGCTTAATCATGATGCGGTCGATGCGCGTCTGGTCTTCGGCATCCATGCCGGAGATGGCGTCGAAGATTTCGGTATTCACGGCGGCGACCGCCTTCTCGACGCCCTTGCCGCCATAGCGCTTGCCGCCGTCGCGAAGTTCTACCGCCTCATGCGCGCCCGTGGATGCGCCGGAGGGAACAATCGCACGGCCGAGGCTGCCGTCTTCCAGCAGCACGTCCACCTCGACGGTTGGGTTGCCGCGGCTGTCCAGAACTTCGCGGCCGGTGACGTCGACAATGGCGGTCATGGATGAAATCTCCGTAAGACAAGACGGTCCGGGCCGGGCGACTTCTAGGCGATGGGGGAAGCGTCTTCAACTCTTGCCTTGACGCCCGTCGAAATGAGAGCCAGAGACGCCGCTGAGGGGATCGTCGTATTCGGAGTATCGAGCATGCGTATTTCGACCCTCGCGCTTTCCACCCTGATTCTCGTCATGCCGCTCAGCGCCTTTGGGCAGCAAAGCGGCGCGACCGGTATGTTCACACCGGAACAGCGAGCCCTGTACCTACAGCAACAGAAGGCGTCCGATCCCCAGTGGCACACGCTGACGCCAGATCAGCGCCGCGCCAAAATGCGCGAACTGCGCAGAAACCTCGCGTCCATGGGCGATGCCAACCGGGCAAAACTTAGGAAACAACTGCAAGCCAAATTCGATGCGTTGGGGCCCGATCAGAAGCAGGCCCTGCAGCGTAGGATCGCGCAGCGGGATGCTCGTCGTGCTGAGCGCGTTGCCAAACGCAGCACGCAAAATACAACCGACGGGAAGCCCCCCCGTGGAGCCAACCAGGACACTTCGGGACGCAACCCTCCCTGAGCGTCTAACGCCTATTTTCTCGAATCCCGCTATAAGCCTTTCACAGACATATGCTCTGGGAGGGCTTCCATGAACGTCATTGATATGCCGGTCACACTTGCGACCGCGCTCATCACCATACTGGCGCTAATCTTCTACATCTGGACCGGATTGTCGGTTGCGGGCGCACGCAGCAAGCATAGCGTCAAGGCGCCCACGATGACGGGGCCGCTAGAATTCGAATGCGCCGTGCGTGTCCAGGCCAACACGCTGGAATGGCTGGTTGTGCTTGTTCCGGCACTGTGGCTGGCCACGATCTATTTCTCGCCTTCAATGAGCATCGTTTACCTGTCGTGGCTGCCGCCGGTCCTCGGCTTGGTCTGGGTGATTGGCCGCGTGATCTACAAAACCGGCTACATGACCGCTCCGGAAAAGCGCGAGACCGGTTTCGTCATTTCCGCGCTCGCCGTTTTGGCGCTTATCATCTGCGCGCTCATCGGAATTTTGATGACGTGGAGCGCGGTCAGCGCGGTCTGATCACCAGTAAAAGGGGTAAAGCTATGATCATACCTGCCATCACGCTCACGGAAATCGTTACTATTCTTTCGGTGCTGGTTCTTTTCTACACCAGCGTTCCCGTCGGCCGCGCGCGCGGCAAACACGGAATCAAGGCACCATCGATAACCGGTCACGAAGAGATGGACCGCGCCGTGCGCGTCCACATGAACTCGCTGGAGCAGTTTGCGCTGTTCATGCCGATGCTCTGGGTGGCGACGCTGACCTTCATGCTGGTGCCGTGGCTTCCAGCGGCGATGGGCCTGGTGTGGATCGCGGGCCGGCTAATCTACATGCAGGCCTATCTGGCGGATCCGGCGAAGCGCAGCGCAGGCTTCGGCATCACCCTTCTCTCGACCGCGGCGCTGGTCGTGATGTCCGTGGTGGGGGTGGTGATGTCGTGGAGTACCGCGACCGCCTAAGCTTTGCGCTTCACGATAGCGTCGATAGCGACCAGATCGGCAAGCAGCGCTTCCGCCGAATCCAGCGCGAGACAGCTTGGGCCGTCGCAAAGCGCCTTATCCGGGTCAGGGTGGAATTCGAGGAAGATTCCATCCACGCCCGCAGCAACAGCCGATCGCGCCAACACCGGCACGCCGGCCCTGCGTCCACCGGCTGAAGCGCCCTGCGTGCGCGGATCCGCGCCTGGAAGCTGAACGGCGTGTGTTGCATCCATCGTGACCGGCGCGCCAAGATTGCGCATCTCGCTCAAGCCCAGCATATCCACGACAAGATTGTTGTAGCCGAATGAAACGCCGCGCTCGCATAGGATGGTCATCGGCCGTTTCGAAACTTCGCCAATCTTCGAGAGAATGTTCTTGCAATCCCACGGCGCGAGGAACTGTCCCTTCTTGATCTGCAGCCAGCCACCGGAAGCATCGACCGCGCGTGCCGCGGTGACAACGAGATCGGTCTGACGGCTGAGGAACGCCGGTATCTGCACGACATCGGCGACGGCAGCGACCGGGACCGCCTGTTCTTCGGTGTGTATGTCGGTGACAACAGGTACATTCAATGCCTGTTTCACATCGGCCAAAATGCGAAGACCCTTTTCCATGCCGGGTCCGCGATAGGACTTGATCGACGACCGGTTGGCTTTGTCGAAGCTCGCCTTGAAGATGAAAGGCAGATCGTGTTTGGCACAGACGGACTTCAAATGACGCGCAACGTCCATTGCCATCGCCGCGTCTTCAAGAACGTTCATGCCGGCCATGACAACCAGTTTGTGGCCGTCGCCGATCGAGATGTTCCAGTTGTCCAAGTGCAGAGTGGCCATCAATTCTTCCAATTCCGGGAGCGCAGCCTCGTACCGCGCCAGGCTTTCCGGCACAATGGCCGTCATTGTACCGCGTAAAGCTTTGCCTTGGCGACCGCGCGGGCTTTGAATACCCCACGAAGCGCGGGGGCGATTCAGACATGAGCGAAGCATCGCAAGGCGGCGTGCTAGGCCGACTACCGGTGATCGTCCGCGCGATCATCGGTGGGCTTCTCGTCGGCATGATACCGGCCAATGTCTGGCTTGTGTTCCTGCTCGTGTTGAAGCTGCCGGTATTGCAGGCGGTGGCCGCGGAACTGGTGTTCCTCGTGATATATGTGTGGTGGGCGCGCGGTGGTGGACCACCTTCGAGCTTCAAGGAAAAACGGCGCGATTATTTCCGCGTGCGTGCACTCTCGGGCGTGCAATGCTTCTGGGGCGTGATCGCGGCGGTGAGTTTCGCGGCCACGGTGCATGCGGCCATTGTTCTACTGTTCCGCTTCGAACCGTATCCCGCCACTGCGTTCCATCAGGGCTACGAGATGTCCTATATTCCAACGCGGCAACTGCAATAT
>DASXHQ010000110.1:0-42150 GCA_036488415.1 Rhizomicrobium sp. | reverse complement strand
AAACCAGACGGGCTTGTGCCGGCACTCCCGACCCTCAACTCAGGCTTGGTCCGATCTTGCAGGGATCCCGTGCCGCGAACCACCCCGCACCTTGACATCCATCAGCCCCGCCTCTACTTCCCGCCTCCTTCCGGCGCAGCCAGGGTTCCGACCATGAAGATCCGTAACAGCCTGAAATCGGCTAAGCGCCGTGACAAGAACTGCCGCGTGGTGCTCCGCCACGGCCGCGTCTACGTCATCAACAAGAAGAACCCGCGTTTCAAAGCCCGTCAGGGCTAAGCGAAGGGATAATCTCCCGCGCCGCGTTTGGTTTCGAATAGAGTGCCTCGGAAATCCCTTCCGGGGCGCTTTTGCTTTTACCGGCACCCAATAGAGACATCCTCGCACGCCGCGATTCGATTGTGCGGCGGTTGCGGGCGCTGGTGCCGGATGGCGTGGTGGCGGATGAGGCGGGGCTTGCCGCCTTCGACGGCGATGCGCTGACCGCCTATCGCCAGAAGGCGCTGGCCTGCGCATTACCCAAAACGAAAGATGAAGTCTCCGCGGTTCTGAAGTTTACAAGCGAAGAGGGCATCGCCATCGTGCCGCGTGGCGCGGGCACATCGCTCTCCGGCGGTGCGCTGCCTTTGGCCGACGCGATCCTGATGGGCCTGGGCCGCATGAACCGGATCCTCGAGATCGACCACGAGAACCGCTGCGTCGTCACCGAGCCGGGCGTAACCAATCTTTCCATCACACGCGCGGTAGAAGCGCGGGGTTTCTACTATGCGCCCGATCCCTCGTCGCAGATCGCGTGCACGGTCGGTGGCAATGTCGCAGAGAATTCCGGCGGCATCCATTGCCTGAAATATGGATTGACCACGCACAATCTTCTCGGCGTCGAGATTGCGCTTCCGGGTGGTAAACGCATTCGCCTCGGCGGCAGGGCGGGCGACGGCGGGCTTGATCTACTCGGCATCGTCGCAGGTTCCGAAGGATTGCTTGGTGTCGTGGTCGAAGCGACGTTGCGCATCCTCCCCAAGCCGCCCGTCACGCGCACTTTGATGGCGGCGTTCCGTTCGGTGCCCGATGCGGGGCAATGCGTGGCCGACATCATCGGCGCGGGCGTCATTCCCGCCGCGATGGAGTTCATGGATCGCAACTGCATCGGCGCGGTGGAAGATTATTGTTCGCCCGGCTATCCGCGCGATGCCGAAGGACTCCTCATCATCGAAGTGGATGGCGTGGCCGCTGAAGCCGCTGATGCCGTCAGGCGCGTGACGCAGATTGCGAAAGTTGCGGGCGCTAGCGCCGTTGTTGAGGCCTTCGACGAAAGCGAGCGCACGAAATTGTGGGCGGGCCGCAAGGCTGCGTTCCCCGCGATGGGCCGCCTTGCGCCCGATATGCTCTGCATGGACGGCACCATTCCGCGCCATGCGCTACCGCGCGTGCTGATACGCATGGCGGAAATGTCAAAGGAATATGGCCTGGGCTTCTGCAACGTCTTCCATGCGGGCGACGGCAATCTGCATCCGCTTATCATTTTCGATGTGATGAAAGAGGGCGAGCTTGCCCGCGCGGAAGCTTTCGGCGCCGCCATTCTTCAGCTTTGCGTCGAAGTCGGTGGCGTTCTTACCGGCGAGCATGGCGTTGGCGTCGAGAAGCGGGACCTCATGCCCACGATGTTCTCGGACGCCGATCTCGCCCAGCAGCAGCGCCTGAAATGCGCCTTCGATGGCGCGGGCCTGTTCAATCCCGGCAAGGTCTTTCCCACATTGTCCGCCTGCGTCGAGCTCGGCCACATGCATGTGAAGGATGGCCGCGTGCCGTTCCCCAATATCCCGCGCTTCTGATGATCGCCGCCCGCACCGAAGCCGATGTGATCGATGCCGTATTGTCCGCGCGCGCCCGCAACCGCACGCTCGAAATTCTCGGCGCAGGCACCAAGCGCAACTACGGACGTCCCATGTCGTGCGACGATGTTCTGAATGGCTCCGGCCTTCGCGGCGTCGTGGCTTACGAACCGGCCGAATTGATCCTGACGGTCTCGCCCGGAACGCCCGTCGCGGAAATCGTTGCGTTGCTGGCGGAGAAGAACCAGCGCCTTGGCTTCGAGCCTGCCGATTGGGGATCGCTGCTCGGTGCTGCGACCAACGCCACTATCGGCGGGGTGCTGTCGGCTGACGTGAACGGCTCGGCTGCCATCCGTTATGGCCGCGCGCGGGATTCGCTATTGGGCTTTCGCGCGGTGAATGGGCTTGGCGAGGCATACAAAGCCGGCGGGAAGGTGGTGAAGAACGTCACCGGTTTCGATCTGCCCAAGCTGATGTGCGGCGCGATGGGAACGCTGGGCGTTCTCACCGAAGTGACGTTGCGCGTCTATCCCAAGCCGCCGCAAAGCGCCGTGCTCATTGTGCGCGACGTGAACGTAGAAGAAGGTCTGAGAGCGCTGCGCCATGTCTGGCAGTCTCCATTGGAAGCGACCGGACTCGCCTATGTTCCCGCATCCGCGCTACTCGCACACATGGGATATATCGGTGAAGGCGCAGCGTTCGTTCGTCTTGAAGGCGAACATGAGCCGCTCAAGGAAAAGATGGCGGCGCTTCTTCAGATTGCTCCTCGTGCGCAGGAGATCGAAACGTCGAATCTCTTCGCTGCGATCGCGAGCGGCGTGGCACTCGCCGGAAAGGATCGCGACGTATGGCGCGTTTCGGTTCCGCAGTCGGAAGCAGCGTCTATTCTTCGGCAGATGGAATCGCCGCTTTTCAACGCCGATTGGGCCGGCGGCGCGCTGTGGATCGGACTGGAAGCCGGCGGCAATGGCGCCAAACTGCGCGCCCTTTGCGAAGCGGCCGGGGGCTACGCCACACTCGTCAAATCCGACGAAGAGACGCGCCAGCGCGTTGCGCCTTTCACGCCGGAGCCGCCTGTCCGCCGGGCGCTCACCAAATCGGTGAAAGCCGCGTTTGATCCGCAGAACATCTTCAATCCCGGCCGCATGTGGAAAACCGTCTGATGCGGACGAACTTTTCGCTCGCGCAGCTTGCCGATCCCGATCTCGCCGATGCCGAGAAGAACCTGCGCGCCTGCGTCCATTGCGGCATCTGCACCGCCACATGCCCGACCTATGTGCTGACTGGCGACGAACGCGATGGGCCGCGTGGGCGCATCGTGATGATGCAGGCCATGCTGGAAGCGAACGCGGTGCCGTCGCCGGAAACGGTGCGTCATCTGGACCGCTGTCTATCATGCCTCGGCTGCCGCACCGCCTGTCCGTCGGGAGTCAACTATCCGCGCCTGATCGACACGGCGCGCGCGCATATCGAAACGCATTATCCACGCCCGCTCGGTGAGCGCGTGCTGCGCTGGCTGATCGCGCGTGTTTTGACGCGCCCAGAGCTTTCGCGCGCCACGCTGACTCTCGCGAAGCTTTCCGCGCCGCTGCATTTCCTTTTGCCCGGTCGCTTGCGCGTCGTGGCGCAGAAAGGCGCGGCGATGCGAATCGGCAGAAGCCATGCCCCATCTCTCTTGGCGTCCGCGGAAGAAAAGCGCATCGCGCTCATGCCAGGTTGCGTGCAGAAGGCGCTGGCGCCGGAAATCGATGAAGCGGTCGCGCGATTGTTGTCGCGCCGCAATTTCACGCTGACGCCGCTGGACGGCGCGGGATGCTGCGGCTCGCTCGTCCACCATTTGGGCCGTGAGGACGATGCAAGGTCGTGGGCCAAGCGTGCCATCGAGGCGTTCGAGATATCGGGCGGTGACTTTGAAGCCGTGCTCATCACGGCGACAGGTTGCTCGTTGCATCTAAAAAATCTGGCGCATCTCTTCGCGGACGATCCGCAATGGCGGAACCGCGCCGCTCGCTTCGCCGCGAAGGTGAAGGATTTCTCCGAGCTCGTCTCCCCGCGCGGCGTGGAAAGCCCGCG
The DNA here is from genome assembly GCA_036488415.1 of Rhizomicrobium sp. Taxonomy (GTDB): domain Bacteria; phylum Pseudomonadota; class Alphaproteobacteria; order Micropepsales; family Micropepsaceae; genus Rhizomicrobium. The sequence goes on along the minus strand of DASXHQ010000110.1, from coordinate 38,245 downwards.
TCGCCTGCGCGTTGCCTATCACGCGCCGTGTTCGTTGCAACATGGCCTGCGCGTTTCCAGCCTCAACGAAACGCTGCTGACGGCAGCGGGCTTCGAGGTTCTGGCGATCCCGGAAGGCCATCTCTGCTGCGGTTCTGCCGGCAGCTATTCGATCCTTCAGCCGGAACTCGCGGATGCCTTGCGCGTCCGCAAACTGGAGAACATCGCCACACTGGAACCGGACGTGATCGCGACCGCCAATATCGGTTGCCTGGAACAGCTTTCCGGCGGGACACCCATTGTTCATGTTGCGGAATTGCTGGATTGGGCGGAAGGCGGACCCAAGCCCGCCGCGCTTCACCAAATCGCGCGCAATTGATGGCGCGCCCGAAAACCTCGCGCTACATTAGCCGCATGCGTTTTTCCGTTCTCACCGCAGCACTTCTGTTCGTGACGTCTGCTTTTGCCGCCAGCGCGCCGCCGCAGCTTGCGCCTTATGCGGCCAAGCAACTCGACAAGCTAATGCCCAAGCTCGCCAAGGCCGGATCGGCGGACGCCGCCAAACCGATCGAGACCGAAGTGCTCACGCTCTTCAGCCAGTCGGGCAGCCCCAGCATCGATCTTCTGATGGTGCGCGCCGCCGCTGCGTCCCACGCAGGCGATACCGGCACATCGGCGAAGCTTCTGGAATCCGTCACCGACATCGCGCCGGGTTTCGCCGAAGCATGGCATGTGCGCGGCATGATGGCCGCCGCTGCGGACGACGACAAAACCGCCATCATCTATCTGAACAGGGCGATCACGCTGAACCCGCGCCAGTTCCAGGCTTATGCTGATCTTGCGGGAATTCTCGCCGCGTATGGCGACAAGAAACAGGCGCTGCTATATTACCGCAAGGCGCTGGCGATCGATCCCTATTACAACGGCCTCGACAAGCAGGTGCAGCAACTCGCCCGTCAGGTCGAGGGCGAGAAGATCTGAGCTTGCATGCAGCGTTGTTTCGTTTTCCTCGCCGCTCTGCTGCTGTCCGGCCCCGCACAGGCTGCGGAGAAACCCATCGTCGGCGACTGGTATGAGGAAGCCACTTATGGCGGTTATCGCACCATCTCCATCGGGCATTTCCACGCCGACGGCACGTTCACCGTCGAATTCCGAAAATGCCTTCAGCCCGGCGAACTCGATAACACTGACACCGGTCACTACACCTATGAGAACGGCCATCTGCGCATGATCACCGAAGCGCGCGACGGCTTCTGGACGCTCGATATCGAGGGTTATCAGACATCTTCGAATGACGGCCAGATGTGGATCTACAAAAGCACGTCGGGAGATGCGGTCGCGAAATACGGCCCCATCCTGTTCAAGGACGTGCGGGTGACGCCGACCTCGAAAGTCCCGACCTGCGACCTGAATTCCTGATCACTTGCCGCCCACGAAGGCCACCCGCAGCAGGTTCGTTGCGCCCGGCGTTCCCAGCGGTACGCCGGCAGTTACGACAATGCGTTCGCCGGCTTTTGCAAAGCCCTCGCGATAGGCGATCTCGGCGGCGCGCTCCACCACATCATCGAGGTCATGCGCGTCTTCGGTCAGCACGCAATGCAATCCCCACGCGATGCAAAGCCGCCGCGCGGTCTGGATGGAGGGCGTCAGCGCGATGATCGGCGCCTCCGGCCGCTCGCGAGCCGCGCGCAAACCCGTGGAGCCGGAGCCCGTCCAGCTCACGATGCATTTGGCGTGGATGGTGTGCGTCACATCGTGCACCGCCTGCATGATCGCGTCCGGCGTTGTTTCCAGCGGCGTGTCGCGCTGTGCATCGATGATGGTTTGATAGAGCGGATCGTTTTCGATCGCATAGGCCGTGCGGTCCATCACCGTCACCGCTTCCACCGGATAGGAGCCGGACGCGGTTTCCGCGGACAGCATCACGGCGTCCGCGCCGTCGAACACCGCCGTCGCCACGTCGGAGACTTCCGCGCGTGTGGGCGTCGGCGCATTGATCATGGATTCCAGCATCTGCGTCGCCACGACCACGGGCTTGCCCGCCTTGCGCGCCGCGCGCGTGATCTGCTTCTGCCGTCCGGGTACCGCTTCCAGCGGAAGCTCCACGCCCAGATCGCCGCGCGCCACCATCAGCGCGTCCGACAATTCCAGAATGGCGTCGAGCGATTCAATCGCCTTGGGTTTTTCGATCTTCGACAGAACGCCCGCGCGGCCGCGCACCAGCTTGCGCAATTCGGCGACGTCGTCAGGCCGCTGCACGAAGGAGAGTGCGATCCAGTCCACGCCCAAAGCCAGCGCCGCTTCGAGGTCCGCCTTGTCCTTGTCGGTCATGGCGGAAAGCGGCAGGAGTGTGTCGGGCAGGTTCACGCCTTTCTTGTCCTTCAGCACGCCGCCCACTTCCACGAACGCTTCCGCGCCGTCGGGTTTGGAGGCGAAGGTGCGCAACCGCACTTTGCCGTCGTCAATCAGCAAGACGTGCTTCTGCTTCAGCGCAGTGAAGATTTCGGCGTGCGGGATCGGCAGAACTTCCGGATCGTCGGAGGATGTTTCGCGCACCAGTTTGATGCGCTGGCCTTCCTTCAGCGTGATCTGCCCGCCCGGCAAAGTGCCCAGCCGGATCTTCGGTCCCTGCAGATCGACCAGAATGCCGATCGGCCGCCCCGCTTCTTCTTCCAGCGCGCGCACGCGTCCGTGCAGCGTTTTGAGCAGATCGTGGCTGGTGTGGCTCATATTGATGCGGAACACGTCCACGCCCGCCTCGAACAGCTTCTTCATCTGGTCGGGCGCGGCGGAGGCCGGTCCCAAAGTCGCCAGTATTTTTGTTTTGCGTTGGCGTCTCATGTTTTGGTCCGCTCAATCCGAAAGCGATTGCGTGTAGTCGGCGGCGTCGCCCGTATCCACCGCGAAGAAGCCCTTGGTATCCATGCCGTGCGCCGCGCATTGGCCGCGTTCGCGCGACTGGAACTTGTCATTCCCGATGCCGACGCAGAACTTGCGCTCCCCGTCCCAGGAACCCGCGCCGCCGTCTGTGGCATAGAGATAGTAGTAACGCGCTTTCAGCTTGCCCGGCACCACGGCATCGCATTTTTTTGGCGCCAGCATCCACCAGCCTTCGCTCATCCAGGCCGTTCCGTCGAAGCGGCCCACTGCCACGCGCGCAGGCTTGGCCGTGCGATTGCAGACGTTCAGGGCGGCATGAGCGGGCAGGGGCAAAAGGGCGAGTGCGAACAGGGGAGCGGCAAAACGCATGGTCAGCATGTCGCGCAAGCGCGCGGTCCTGTCAACGCGGGGTTGCGCTATGATGTGCGCATGACCGAGTCCGCCTTCGAACTTCTGGAGCCTGCCGCGCGAAAGGCGGACACTCTTTTCGTTTGTGACCATGCATCCAACAAAGTGCCGAAGGCGTATGGCACGTTGGGCCTGGAAGAGGGCGCTTTTGCGGCGCATATCGCCTATGACATCGGTGCCGCGCAAGTCACGCGCGCGCTGGCGGACGCTTATGGCGCGCCCGCGGTTTTGGCGCGCTGGTCGCGGCTTCTGATCGATCTCAATCGCGGCACGGACGACCCAACCCTTGTCATGAAATTGTCGGATGGGCGGATCATTCCCGGCAACCGCAACGCCGACGCGACGGAGATCGAAAAACGGATCGGGCTTTTCTATCGCCCCTATCACGCCGCCATAGCGGATGGGATCGTAAAGCTGCGCGGCGCAGGCATCGTTCCAACGATCCTTTCTATGCACAGCTTCACGCCGATGTGGAAAAACTTCCGCCGCCCGTGGGATGTCGGCGTGTTGTGGGACAAGGACGGACGCCTCGCGCATCCGCTTATGATGGCATTGAAGCGCGCCGGGTTCATCGTCGGCGACAACGAGCCCTACAAGGGCGAACTCGAAAACGATTGCATGTATATGCATGGCACCGGCAACGGCCTGCCGCATGTTCTTATTGAAATAAGACAGGACCTGATCGCCACACCGGATGCAGCAGTGAAATTTGCCACGCGCCTCAAGCCCATCATCGACCAGGCATTGAAGGATATGGGGCCACCCGCGATAAGGTACACGCGCGCGTTCCCTGCGCCGGAAGGAGCATTGCCAATGGACGAAAAGACACGCACCGAACTGGAAGCCGCCGCGTTCCGCAGGCTGGTCGCGCATTTGCGCGAACGCACGGACGTGCAGAACATTGACCTGATGAATCTCGCGGGCTTCTGCCGCAACTGCTTGGGCGACTGGTATCGTGAGGCGGCGGCGGAGAAGGGCATCGTTCTGGAGAAGGATCAGGCGCGCGAAATCGTCTATGGCATGCCGCCGTCCGAGTGGAAAAAGCGCTATCAGAAGGACGCTTCGGCGGAGCAAAAGGCTTCATTTGAGAATGCTTCAAAGACTCACAGCTAATCGCCATGCCGCTGGTTGAAGCCCGCGCCTGCGCCGCGTAGGTTCCGCGCCCTTCCGGATCAAGAGAGCAGGCAATGGCCAAATCGGGCTTCGCGAAAGAACATCTGAAATCCTTCATCGAGCGCATCGAGCGTCTCGAAGAGGAGAAGGCGGCGCTCGCCGCCGACATCCGCGAAGTCTATTCCGAGGCCAAAGGCACCGGCTTCGACGTGAAGATCATGCGCCAGGTCGTGCGCCTCAGAAAACTCGACACCGCCGACCGGCAGGAACAGGACGCGGTCCTCGATCTCTATCTTTCCGCGCTTGGCATGAAGCACGATTGACATCCAAAATTCTTGCCATCGCGTGATGGGTGGTGGTTCAATGGACCATCGCTATCATGCCTGCAAAATCCATCCTCATTTGTGGCGCCGGGATCGCCGGCCCGGCATTCGCTTACTGGCTGCGTCGCTCCGGCTTCGAACCGACGCTCATTGAACGCGCCCCCGTCTTTCGTGGTGGTGGCTACATGATTGATGTGTGGGGATTGGGCTACGATCTCCTCGCGCGATATGGCTTGCTCGATCAGGCCCGCGAACGGGCCTATATCTTTGACCGCCTGAAATTCGTGGACGAAAAGGGCCGCGAGCTGGCGGGCTATGGCGGCGACATCTTTCGCCAGGCCGTGGCAGGAAAATTCTTCAGCATTCCACGCGGCGATCTGGCGCGCACGCTCTATGAGCCTGTCGCGGGCAAAATCGAGACGCTCTATGGCACGACCATCAAAAAACTCGGCGAAGACAAGACGGGCGTCGATGTTGAATTCACCAACGGCGAGACGCGGCGCTTCGATCTCGTCATCGGCGCGGACGGCCTGCGTTCGCATGTGCGCGACATGGTTTTCGGGCCGGAGAAGACATACGAAACCTATCTCGGTTATTACGCCGCCTCCTGGACCACCGAGCATTACCCGCACCGCGACGAGAACACCTATCTGAGCTATGGCAGGCCCGGGCGCCAGATCAGCCGCTACGCCATGCGCGACGACCGCACCGCCTTTCTTCTCGTTTTCGCATCGAAGGACAAAATCGCCGCGCACGATGCCGACGCGCAGAAAGCGGTGCTGCGCGCGCAATCCGGCAGAGACGGATGGGAATCGCGGGAAATTCTCGCCCGACTCGACAACGCCTCCGATCTCTATTTCGATTCCGTCAGCCAGATCCGCATGCCGAAATGGTCGAAGGGGCGCGTCGCGCTCCTCGGCGATGCAGCGCACAGCCCGTCACTATTGGCCGGCGCGGGCTCGGCCTTTGCCATGCTGGGCGCTTATGTGCTGGCGGGCGAATTGAAAGAGGCGGGCGGCGATCACACGAAAGCCTTCGCGGCTTATGAGAATCGGCTCATGCCCTTCATGAAGCGCCAGCAGAAGACAGCGGAAGGCTTCGCGGGCTCCTTCGCGCCGAAAACCGAATTGGGGCTTTCGTTCCGCAACATGGTCCTCAAGCTGATGAACATCCGCCCGCTCGGCGTGTGGCTCACACGCCGGATGCTCGGCGACAGCTATCCGATACCCGATTACGATTAGCCGCCGAGTTTTGTTTAGAAGAGTCTTCGGTCATTGTCGGTTTACACAATAATGCATAGTATTCGTTCGGCGGCGGACGCTTCAAGATGCCGTTAATCTTGCATTCGTGCAGGATACGGCGCTCTGGGGTTACCCTAGGGTTTTGTTTTGACTGGAGCATTTCACGGCGTGATCCGCGGTAGGCTCTGCCTACGTCCGATCACGCAAAGAGCGATGGGTTGAAGCGTCCGCCGCCGCCTGGATGTGTCGATGAAGCGTTACGACTTCACACTCAGCCGAATCTCGGTGCTGCTGGCCTCCGGTGCGTGGACGGAGCGAGCGATGCGCCGTCGTCTTCACAAGCATGTTGGGCGCATAGCACAAGCATCCCAGAGAAATCTGGTTCGCAATCTGATTGCCGAATTCGATGGTCGGCTGCGGCCATCTCCTTTGGAATTGACCCGCTGGCTCCGCAACTCGGCTCATTTTGCATTGATGGCGAAGTCCGTGGCGCGGCGAAATTTGCGCCTGCCCTTGGTCCTGACACCGCCGGCTTTTTCTCCGTTGCCGTCTTTCGAAGGACTCGACGTACCCCATATCAGGACGTCGGGCGATCTGGCGAAATGGCTTGGCATTTCCATGGGGCATCTGGATTGGTTTGCAGATAGCAAGCGACAACACGCGTCCGTCACCGAGACGCGTCTTCAGCACTACAAATTCTTTCTGATGCAGAAGAGTTCCGGGCGGCCAAGGCTTATCGAAGCCCCCAAGGCGAGTACCAAGCACATTCAGAAAAAAATTCTCCACGAAATCCTGGATCATGTTCCTGTGGACGACCGGGCGCACGGGTTTGTGAAAGGCCGCTCATGCCTGAGTTCTGCCTCCGCACACGCCAGCGAGGTCTGCGTGTTGGCCATGGATATGCGAAACTTTTTTCACAGCATCGAAGAATGGCGAATCAATCGCCTGTTTCGAAGCATCGGCTATCCCGACAGGATTGCCGGTCTTCTGACGAGACTTTGCATGACGACGACACCCGCAGCGGTTTTCAGCGAAAATCCGGAGGCCAGGGCGTTCGACTGGATGGAGCGCAAGTTGCTGTCTCAACCGCACCTTCCGCAAGGCGCGCCTACCTCACCGGCCTTGGCGAACTTGATCGCACTCCGCCTCGACCGGCGCCTCGCAGGGTTGGCCGCTAGGTACGATGCAAACTATACGCGATACGCCGACGACTGGCGTTCTCCGGAGACGCAATATTCGCCACGCGGGTTCATTCATTCCGAAGCGCGGTTGAAGCCATTGCGCGTGACGAAGGCTTCGCGATGCATCCCCAGAAAACCCGGGTCATGCATTCGCACCAACGTCAGAGTCTGACGGGGATCGTCATCAACGCCCACGCCAACATCGCCCGCCCGGAATACGACAGGCTGAAGGCCATATTGCACAACTGCAAATCTCACGGGGTCTCTGGCCAAAACCGGGAAAAGCACGCCGATTTTCGGCGTCATCTCGACGGCCGAGTCAACTGGATCGAAAGCGTAAATCCGGCGCGTGGAGCAAAGTTGCGCGCGCTGTTTGCGCAGATCGCGTGGTAGTCGACTATCCTGCCGCGCGTTTCTTTTCTTCGCTTTCCTCGATGTGCTGTTCGAGGCCGAGGTCCTTGAGCTTGCGGTAGAGCGTCGAGCGGCCGATGCCAAGCCGGCGCGCCACTTCGGACATGTGTCCTTCATAGTGCGAGATCGCGAGGCGGATCATTTCGGACTCGAGATCTTCCAGTTTGCGCATGTGTCCGTTGCTGTCCATCGCCGTCAGAGCGTAGGGCGAAGAATGCGCGGGCGCGGAATGGTTGTGCTGAACAGACGCATGGCTCTGCGACGGCGCATAGGCCGGCGCGGGGGCCATCATCGGCGCCATCGGCATGCGGCGCGCCTGCACTTCGACACCCATCGCGGAGGCGATCTGCGGGAAGTCGCAAACATCCAGCACCGTGCCGTCGCACAGCACGACAGCGCGGAAGATCGTGTTTTCAAGCTGGCGCACATTGCCCGGCCAGTTGAACTTCTCGATCAGATCGGTCGCTTCCGGCGTAAGGCCCGCAACCGCCTTGTTCTCTTCCGCGGCGAAGCGGGCGATGAAATGGCGAGCGAGCGCGGGAACGTCCTCGCGGCGCTGACGCAGCGGCGGCACGAAGATCGGAAACACGTTCAGACGGTAATAGAGGTCTTCGCGGAACAGGCCTTCGCGCACGCGCTCGGCCAGATCGCGATTGGTGGCGGAGACGATGCGCACATCCACCTTCACCGGGCGCTTGGAGCCGACGGGATCGACTTCGCCTTCCTGCAGCGCGCGCAGCAGCTTCACCTGCATGTCGAGGCGCAGCTCGCCGATCTCGTCGAGGAACAGCGTTCCGCCATCCGCTTCCTGGAATTTGCCCAGATGCTTGTCGGACGCGCCGGTGAACGAGCCCTTCTCGTGACCGAACAGAATGCTCTCGATCAGGTTCTCGGGAATGGCTCCGCAGTTCACGGTGATGAAAGGCTTGCCTGCACGCTCGGAGGAACCTTGAATCGCGCGTGCGATCAATTCCTTGCCCGCGCCGCTTTCACCTTCAATCAGAATCGGAATATTGGACTGCGCCGCGCGCTGGCCCAGGCGAATGACCTGCTTCATCTCGCCGGAGGTGGCGATGAGATCGTCGAAGACCAGACGGTTGTCTGTCTTCTTCTTGAGGCGCGTCACTTCGCCCGTCAGCGTTCCGATCTTCAGCGCATTGCGGATGGAAACGGTGATGCGTTCCGGGCTCGCCGGCTTCACGAGGAAGTCGCTGGCGCCCGCGCGCATGGCTTCCACCGCGGAATCGATGCCGCCCTTGGCGGTGAGCACGATCACCGGAAGGTCGGGATGCATGCCACGCATCTTCTCCATCACCTGCATGCCGTCCATGTCGGGCATCACAAGGTCCAGAAGCATGAGCGAAATCTGGTCGCCGCGCGGGCTGGAAAGCAGGTCGAGCGCGGGCTGTCCGCCGGGGGCAGTCACCACCGTCATGCCCGAGCGCGTGATCGCGGCTTCGAGCAGGCGGCGCTGCACGGGATCGTCGTCAACAATGAGAATTGTCTGCGCCATGTGCTTCCGGGTCCCTTCGCGCATGGATATTCGCCCCCCAATGGTAAAATCCGCTTTAAGGTCTCGCTTTGCGACACCTTGCGAATGGACGAGAAAAGCATTTGCGGCGAGGATCGCTCAGCAAAGGCGGCGAGTATGGTGAAGGAACTCTTAGCGCGTGTGTCGCGCGGTAAGACCTCATGAACAAGCGCGAAGATGGCATCGGCCGGAGGATCACGCGTTTTGCGCGCGTCTCCGGCGGATTGGCCGGTGTCGCCGCGCGCGGCGCTGCGCGTTCGCTGGGCGGCACGAAAGCCATTTCGGCACAGAACGCCGCCGATCTCACACGCGTACTGGGAACTCTACGTGGACCAGTAATGAAGGTCGCGCAATTCGTGGCGACGGTTCCCGGCGTGTTGCCGCCGGAGGTTGCGGCGCCGCTGCTCACCTTGCAGGCGAGCGCGCCGCCGATGGGCGCAAGTTTCGTGCGCCGCCGCATGGAAGCGGAACTCGGCAAGGGTTGGGAGAAGAAATTCAAATCTTTCGACAAGGAAGCCGCGGCCGCCGCTTCGCTGGGCCAAGTGCACCGCGCCGTGGCGAAAGATGGCACGCGGCTCGCCTGCAAGCTGCAATATCCCGCGATGGATGCGGCGGTGGACGCCGATGTGCGGCAACTGAAAACGGCGCTGATGCTCCAGCGCAATTTCGACGGCACCATCGATACCAGCGAATTCGGCAAGGAGATCGCCGAGCGCCTTGCCGAAGAGCTCGACTACGCGCGCGAGGCCGCGCATATGAAGCTCTATGCGATCATGCTGAAGGATCGCGATGACATCGCGGTGCCGGAGCCGGTGGAATCTCTGTCCACGAAACGTCTGCTCACCATGACATGGCTCGACGGGCGGCCCATCGCCGAATTCGAGAGTGCGAAGCTCGACCTGCGCAATGCGGTTTCGACGGCGTTGTTCAAGGCGTGGTGGCGGCCCTTCGCACGCTATGGCGTGATCCACGGCGATCCGCATTTGGGCAATTACGCGGTGCGCAACGATGGCGGCATCAACCTTTTGGACTATGGCTGCATCCGCACTTTCACGCCGGAATTCGTGGATGGCGTGATCGGGCTTTATCGCGCGCTGCAAACCAAAGACGAGAAGCTTGCCGGCAAATCCTATGCCGCCTGGGGCTTCAAACAGCCGACGCCGGAAATGGTGAAGATCCTCAACATGTGGGCGGGCTTCATCTTCGCCCCGCTGCTGGATGATCGCGTGCGCGTCGTCGATGACGGCGTGCCCGCGGCGGAATATGGAATCAAACAAGCAAACGAAGTCCATGCGAAGCTGAAAGCGATGGGCGGGATCCGCCCGCCGCGCGAATTCGTCTTCATGGACCGCGCCGCCATCGGCCTTGGCGGCGCGCTGATAAGGCTTGGCGCACAACTCAACTTCCACGAACTCTTCGAGGAAGAGATTTCCGATTTCGATGTGGACGCGCTCGCCAGGCGTCAGCGTGCAGCATTCAAACAGGCGGGCGTGCCACTGCCGACATGAGCGACAAGCCCTTCGATTATTGGGAGTTCTTCGTCGGCGAGGCGCGGCGCGCCAATAGCCCGCTTTATGCGCGGCTGGCGGAAGGCATCGGCACGGATGCTGAGCTGCGCGAACTCGCGGCGCAGGCGAAGAAGGGCCAGCCGCCGGCGAACATCCTGCTTGGCGCTGTGCATTATCTTCTGCTGCGCGGTGCGCAACATCCGCTGCGCCGCTTCTACCCGAACCTGAACGGCGGCGCGGGCGTTGCGGGCGAAGACCCGTTTCCGCGTCTGCAGGATTTCGTGCGTGCCCATCGCGACGCGCTGCTGCCGCTCATCCGCACCAAGGTCACGAACACGAACGAAGTCGGCCGGTCGGCGCATCTGCATGCCGCATTCCGCGCGGTGGCGAAGCAAGCGGGCGAGCCTCTCAATCTGGTCGAGATCGGCCCCAGCGCGGGTCTCAATCTCATCTGGGATCGCTATGGCGTGGGCTATCACCGCGGCGAAGAGAGGTTCGAACTGCCGGTGCCGAATCCCGCACTCGTCATCGATTGCGAATTGCGTGGTGACAAAAAACCGCCGCTGGGTCCGACGCCCAGAATCGCCGGCCGCGTCGGCCTCGAACTCAATCCCGTGAATTTGGAAGACCCGGACCAACGTGACTGGCTACGCGCGTTGGTTTGGCCGGACACGAAGGGCCGCTTCGAACGGTTGGAGGCGGCGCTGAAAGCTTATGCATCGGAACGCCCAGAGATTCGTACCGGCAGTGCGCTCGATCTTCTGCCCGACGCCTTCCGCGCCATCCCGGAAGATCAACCGGTCTGCGTCTATCACTCCTATGTCGTCTATCAATTTTCGACGGAGATGAAGGAGGCGCTGGAGTCGCTCCTCACGCTGGCGGGATTGCGCCGCCCTGTCTGGCGCATCGCTATCGAAGGCGACGCGACTGGGCTGAACATGGTCGAGATGATCCGCTACAGCGACGGCGTTCGCGATGCGCAGACCCTGGCGCTTTGCCACCCGCATGGCGCGTGGCTAGAGTGGCTGGCGACATGACTGACGATCTCCTCGACGAAGACGCGCCGACGATTCCCGAAGGCTTCCGCCGCATGGACTGGTTTCGCGGCTTCGGCCGTCAGATCGGCCCGCTTTATGAGAAGCTCGGCCCCGGCGAAGACTACACGCGTGCCTTTCTCGTCTGCGAGCACCACACCAACGGCATGATGAACTGCCACGGCGGCATGCTGATGGCCTTCGCCGACACCGCCTTCGGCCACGCCGTTTCTATGCGCGCGCGCGATCACTACTGGGTGACGATCCGTTTGCTCACCGATTTTCTCTCCGCCGCGAAACTCGGCGACTGGGTGGAAGGCACCGGCGACATCATCGGCATCGAAGACGGCATTTACACCGTGCAGGGCCGCATCTGGTGTGGCGACCGCGCGATCATGACCGGCACTGGCATCTTCAAGACGCTCGGCAAGCGGCCGCCACGGAAATAACGATGGCGGACAAGCAGATCGACCGAACCTTTTATATGGCGAGCGAAGGCCCGCTGACGCCGTTTCATGGCGAAGTGCCGCCATCGCCCGAATGGTTCACGCGCACCGTTGCGGTCCAGCCCGAAAGCGCCTTCGTCGAAGTCGAAGGCGCGAAGATTCACTATCTGCGCTGGGGCGACCGCTCCAAGCCCGGTCTGCTGCTCGTGCATGGCAACGCCGCGCATGCCTATTGGTGGAGCTTCATCGCGCCTTATCTCGCGGACGACTACAACGTCGCGGCGATGGATTTCTCCGGCATGGGAGATTCCGACTGGCGCAAGAATTATTCCGCGGAAATCTTCTCGGAAGAGCAGATGGCGGTGTGCGACGCCGCTGGCATGTTCGCGCAGGCCGAGCCGCCGGTGATCGTAGCGCACAGCTTCGGCGGCTTCATCACCATGTTCACCGGCGCCAAATATGGCGAGCGACTCGCCGGCACCGTAATCGTCGATTCGCCGGTCAATCCGCCCGGCCGCCCCGGCGGCCCGCCCAAGCGGGAGTTCAAGCCGCATCACGTTTATCCCGACATGGCCAAGGCGTTGTCGCGCTTTAGGCTGATGCCGCCGCAGACCAGCGAGAATCTCTACATCGTCGATTGGGTGGCGCGGCATTCGCTCAAGAAGGTCGCCCAAGAAAACGGTCAAACCGGCTTCACCTGGAAGTTCGATCCCTTCATTTGGCAGGACTTCTCCATCGGCGACACGGCCGCGCGCCTCAAGGCCACCAAATGCCGGATCGGCATTTTCCGCGGCGCCGAATCGATCCTCATGCCGCCGGAGATCGGCGAATACATGTTCAACCTTCTGGGCCGCGCCGCCCCGGTCGTCACCATCCCGGAGGCCAAGCATCACGTCATGCTGGACCAGCCTTTGGCCTTCGTTTCGGCGCTGAATGCGCTTCTGGCTGACTGGAATCATTCCGTCCCCAACCGGCGCGTCTAGGCCGGATTGTCGCGGTTGCCGGGGAGGGGGCCTTTGCTATAGTCCGCCGGTTCGAAAGTGCCCGCCAAATCACTGAGGAATTCTATGAGCGAGACGGACGAGGAAATCCTTCACCAGGGCGGCGGCCAGACCAGCACGATGGACCTGAAGGATCATCTGCGCACCTGGCACGGCTTTGTCGCTTTCGTGAAATGGCAGGCCATCGGCATCGCCATCATCATGATCCTGCTCGCCATCTTCCGCACCAACGGCTGATCGATCCCCGCCATATGAAACTCGCCGTCCTCAAGGAGCGTCGCGCGGGTGAAACCCGCGTCGCCGCCACGCCCGAAACGGTGAAGAAGCTCAAAGGTCTTGGGCTGGACGTGATCGTGGAATCCGGCGCGGGAAACAACGCTCAGGTCTTCGACAAGGATTACATCGCCGCCGGCGCGACGATTGCGCCGGATGCGGCGACGGCGCTGAAAGATGCCGACATCGTGCTGAAGGTGCGCGGGCCGGAAGCGGATGAAATTGCGGCGATGAAGAAGGGCGCGGTTTATGCCTCGCTTCTGGCGCCTTATTCCGAGAAAGACCCGATTGCGAAACTCGCGTCGCAGGGCGTGAGCGCCTTCGCGATGGAATTCATCCCGCGCATTTCGCGCGCGCAATCGATGGACGTGTTGTCGTCGCAGGCCAACCTTGCCGGATACAAGGCGGTGATCGACGCCGCCGCGCAATATGGCCGCGCTTTTCCGATGATGATGACGGCGGCCGGCACCATTGCCCCGGCGCGCGTGTTCATCATGGGTGTCGGCGTCGCCGGCTTGCAGGCCATCGCCACCGCGCGGCGCTTGGGCGCCATCGTGACGGCAACGGATGTTCGCCCCGCCACCAAAGAGCAGGTCGTATCGCTGGGTGCCAGCTTCGTGGCCGTCGAAGACGAAGAATTCAAACAGGCAGAAACCGCCGCTGGCTATGCCAAGCCCATGTCGGCGGAATATCAGGCCAAGCAGGCTGCGCTCACCGCCGAGCACATCAAGAAGCAGGACATCGTCATCACCACCGCGCTGATTCCCGGCCGCAAGGCGCCGGTGCTGGTGACGGCGGAAATGATCGCGACGATGAAGCCGGGTTCGGTAATCGTGGATCTGGCGGCGGAGCAGGGCGGCAACACGCCGCTCACCAAGCCCGATGAGATCGTGAATGTGAATGGCGTGACCATCATGGGCTACACCAATCTGCCCGCGCGTTTGGCCTCCGACACCTCGAGTCTCTACGCGCGCAATCTCTTCAACTTCGTCGCGCTGATCGTGGACAAGAAGACGGGCGACCTCGCGCTCAACTGGGACGACGACATCGTGAAGGGCGCAGGCGTGACGCGCGGCGGCGAAATCGTCCACCCAAGTCTGAAGGGCTGAACATGGAACTGGTCGATCCCATCGTCTTCCGTCTCACCATCTTCGTGCTGGCGATCTTCGTCGGTTACTTCGTGGTGTGGGGTGTGACGCCCGCGTTACACACGCCCCTGATGAGCGTGACCAACGCCATCTCCTCGGTGATCGTGGTCGGCGCGTTGATCGCCGTGTCGGTGGAGACCATCGGCGCGGCGTCGTGGACCTCCAAGCTCCTCGGCTTCTTCGCCCTCATCCTCGCATCCGTGAACATCTTCGGCGGCTTCCTCGTCACCGCGCGCATGCTCGCGATGTATAAGAAGAAAGAGAAGTGACGATGCGGCTCGCGGGGGGACTCTTCGCGTTGGCGGTGCTAGCAGCATCGGCGGCCAAGGCTGACCAGATGGAAGATGTGGCGCAAATTGTCTGCATGCCTGAGGCAGGCTACTTCTCACTCGACATTCGCAAGGTAGACAACGTCGATATCAACGCGGTGAATGCTGGCCTGCGCTTTGAACGTTCCGCGCTTGTCTGGCCTGATGCATTGAGGAAGTCCTATACGTGCAATCTCAAAGGGCATGAGGTGCGCGCAACTGCTGTGCAATGGAACGCGCATGCCGGCGATTGTCTGCCGAAGGCGGGAATGAGCATCGCCGTCGCTTATGACAACAAGACTGTCGCCTGCCTGGATGATAACGAAGAAATAGAAGACCGTCGTCAGTCTCTCACACTCACGCTGAATTGGGGTCGGCAAGAGGTTGGCGCATTGCTCGAACACTGCACCGCGCCTCTCGATAACATCAATGCTGACATTGAACGTTTAGCAATGCAGGGTTCGTTGCACTGCAAAACTCTGGTTCTTGGTGCCAAGACACAGGGCAAGAAGACATGAAAGCCGATCTCGCAGCCATTCTCTATCTCGTCTCCGGCGTCCTCTTCATCCTGGCGCTGAAGGGATTGTCGTCGCCCGCGACAAGCCGCGCGGGCAACCGCAACGGCATGATCGGCATGGCCATCGCCATCCTCACCACCTTGTGGGTCGCGGGCGTCACCGATCCTTTGACGTGGGGCCTGATCGTGGCCGGCATTGCCATCGGCGGCGGCATTGGCGCGATCACCGCGCGGCGCATTGCCATGACGCAGATGCCGCAGCTTGTCGCCGCATTCCACAGTCTCGTCGGCCTCGCCGCGGTGGTGGTGGCTGCCGCGGCCTTCTATTCGCCCGACGCCTTCGGCATCGGCAGCGAGAGCGCGATTCGCATGCAGAGTCTCATCGAAATGAGCCTCGGCGTCGCCATCGGCGCGATCACCTTTGCCGGTTCCATCATCGCCTTCGCCAAGCTCAACGGCAACATGAGCGGCGCACCGATTCTTCTGCCCGCGCGCCATCTGCTGAACGCCATCCTCTTCCTCGTGATCGTTGGGCTGATCGTCTATTTCGCGATGGCGCAACCGGCCTGGGCGTTCTGGGCCATTGCGGTGTTGAGCTTTGTCTTCGGCATCACGCTCATCATCCCCATCGGCGGCGCGGACATGCCGGTGGTCGTCTCGATGCTCAATTCCTATTCGGGCTGGGCGGCCGCGGCGATGGGCTTCACGCTGGAGAACACTGCCCTCATCATCACCGGCGCGCTGGTGGGTTCGTCGGGCGCAATCCTCTCCTACATCATGTGCAAGGGCATGAACCGCAGCTTCATCTCCGTAATCCTCGGCGGCTTCGGTGGCGAGACGGGCGGACCGGCAGCGCACGCCGAAACGCGCCCGGTGAAACAGGGCAGCGCGGAAGATGCCGCCTTCATCATGAAGAACGCCGGCAGCGTCATCATCGTGCCGGGCTATGGCATGGCGGTGGCACAGGCGCAGCACGCCGTGCGCGAAATGGCGGACCAGCTCAAGAAGGAAGGCGTGAAGGTTTCCTACGCCATCCATCCGGTGGCGGGGCGCATGCCCGGCCATATGAACGTGCTGCTCGCCGAAGCCAATGTGCCTTACGACGAGGTGTTCGAACTGGAAGACATCAACTCGCAATTCGCGCAGGCCGATGTGGCTTATGTCATTGGCGCTAATGACGTGACCAATCCCAGCGCCAAGACCGATCCCAAATCGCCGATCTACGGCATGCCGATCCTCGACGTGGAGAAAGCCAAGACCGTGCTCTTCATCAAGCGCGGCATGGGCAGCGGTTATGCCGGTGTCGAGAACGAGCTCTTCTTCCGCGACAACACCATGATGCTCTTCGGCGACGCCAAGAAGATGACGGAAGAAATCGTCAAATCGCTCGGCTGATTCCGATGCTGCAACAGCTTGTCGGCATCCTGTTCGGTACACCGGGATCGGCCGAGGAGCGCGAGAACGCCTTTCGCAATGCCGTCGGCGATCTCGGTCCCTCTGACGCTGCCCAGCGCATGCGTGACGGTGTCCAGCACAACACGGAAAAAGCCGGCGCGCTGCTGGCGGCGCAAGGCATATTCACTGTCGCCGATACGTTCGCGCTGGATCACGGCTGGCCGAAAACGCCGATCCTGATCTCGCTCGGCTGTCTCATCGCCGGCACGTTTCTCGCCATGTCGATCCTGCGCAGCACCATGCGCATGTATCGCCATCCGAGCGGCCATCGCGACCCGGCGCGCCAGATATTTACCCTTCTGCTTTCGCGCATGGTGCGTTTCAACAGCGCGCTCTATCTGACTTTCTTGTCGATCGTGCTTTTGGGCGTGGCGGCGCTGAGTTTCACCTGACGCGCACAGGGCATCGCCATGAAGGCGAAGAAAAATTCTGAGTTGCCAAAAAGCTGCCGCATTTTGCCGGGAATAACTCTTCTGCAAAGGAGGCAGATATGAGCGAATTTCTTTCGAAGAATCGCATCGTGGTGGCCGCTGTCGCGGTGGTCGTCGTTGTTCTGGTGGCAGGCGGCGGCTATTATTTGTGGCCGTCGAAATCTTCTTCACCCTCCGGCCGGCCGCAGGTCGCTTCCATCGTGGAAGCCGGCATTTGCAAGCAGGTCGTCGCCCGCGCGCGCGCCTATGGCGTGCTGCCGCCGGATGCGCAGAAAACCGGCGAGAAGTCGGTGTCGGACAGCGATCCCAGCCGCGTCACCTGCAGTGCACAGGCCAACAACGCCACCTTCACGCTGATCGCCAATGTTCCGTGCGACAACGCGAAGGACGACAAATGCGTCATGCTGCAGAAAGTCACGACCGCCGACGGCAAGGCGCTCTACGACACGCAGAATATCTGACACAACGAATAATCTTTTCAGAAGAACGACGATTCCGCGGTGCACACAATTTGTGCGCTGCGGAATCATTTGTGCTGTGCGCCATTGCCGCAGGACTTTTCACATTTGTGTCGCGCGCGAGGCGTACCCCCGACGGGTTCCGTGGAGCGCCATATCTACGGAGGGAAATATGCTTCGCAGTCTTTCAGCAGCGCTCGCGATTTCGTCGGCGCTGGTAGCGGTACCTGCTGTCGCCGCCGATAACTTGAATGGAGCGGGGGGCACCGCAATTTATCCCGTGCTTCAGGTATGGGCGCAGGACTATCACACCAAAACCGGAACGGCCGTGAACTATCAGGCTATCGGCTCCGGCGGCGGTATTGCGCAGATCAAGGCCAAGACGGTCGACTTCGCCAATTCCGACAAGCCGCTGAAACCGGAAGACCTCGACAAGGACGGTCTGGTTCAGTTTCCGGAAGTGATCATCTCGATCGTTCCGGTTGTGAACCTTCCGGGCGTAACGCCGGGCCAGCTCGTCATCGACGGCAAGACATTGGCGCAGATCTATCTGGGCACGATCAAGAAGTGGAACGATCCGGCGCTGGTGAAGCTCAATCCCAAAGCCAATCTGCCCGACATGGCGATCACCGTCGTTCACCGTTCGGACGGATCGGGCACCACGTTCAACTTCACCAACTATCTGGGCAAGGCCGATCCTTATTGGCAGACGCAAGTCGGTTCCGACACCTCGGTCTCTTGGCCGGTCGGTCTGGGCGGCAAGGGCAATGCCGGCGTTGCTGCCGACGTGCAGCAGACGCAGGGCGCCATCGGTTATGTCGAGTTCGCCTATGCCAAGCAGAGCAAGATGACGTACATGGACATGATCAACGGCGCCGGCAAGCGCGTCACGCCGCAGATGAGCGCGTTTCAGGCGGCGGCGGGCAATGCCGACTTCAGCCACGTTCAGGATTTCTATTTGATCCTGACCGATCAACCCGGCGCCAAAAGCTGGCCGATCACGGCGGCGACCTACATGCTGATGCGCAAGGACTATGCGGCGGACAAGAATACGGCCGTGCTGAAGTTCCTCGATTACGCGCTGCATGAAGGACAGGCGGCTTCGAAGAAGCTGGACTACGTTCCGTTCCCAGACAGCGTCGTCAAGCAGATCGAAGCCTCATGGACAAAGAGCTTCGGCGCGTCAGTCTGGTCTTCGAACATGAGGGCCGCTGCGCAGTAACCCATTTTTCCCTCGATGGGACTGGCCGCCGCTTCATTTCGGCCGGCCTTTTTTTGTCCTCGTTACGAAGCCAGCGTGTCTATCGCGTGGCGGGCGGCGGTGAGATAGGCCGGTGACGGGTTCAGCGCATATTCGCGCAAGCAGGCTTCGGTGAATTTTATCGCGTGTTCGTCGGCGGTCGCCACGGCCGCGTCGATAAGGGCTTGTGGCGCGTCGTTTGTCGCGAAGCCGTTTTCGAAATCCGGCGCGGCCGTTCCGAAGGCGGCGTAAAGCGCGCTCCCCGTCTGCCAGGCAGAGGACACAAGCGCGCGGGCATCTTCGTCCGCCAGATGCGGAATCAGCGAACGCGCCGCCGCGGCGCCCGTCACGCCGTGAATGAAGACGATGGTGGTGAGCCCATCCCGCGCATTGGCGAGGTAGACTCGCGCCAAAGTCTCCGTCAGTTGCGACAGCGTGCGGGAGAGATCGCCGGAGACATCCAGCCATCCAATTACGGGCGAGAAAGGCGCGAAATCGCCCAACGCAACAAGGCCCGATGTGATGCTGCCGCGGAAAGTCTTCTGCGCATCCGGCACGAAGCGCACCCGCCGGATCGCTTCGGCGGCTGTCACCGGCGCGGAACCATCGCGCTCATCCGGCAGGGTGCGATAGGTCTTCGCCCAATAACCCAGCGCCGCGGCGAGCTCCATCTTGCGCGCAGGCGTCTCGCGCTCATCCAGGCTGCGCACGGCATGGCCGGTGCGGATCGCGCCATGCACCGCGTCGGCGCAGAAGCCCGGCGCCAGCCGCGGCACCCATGTCGCCACGACCTGCTGCCAGAAATGGGTTTTGAGTTCGCCGTTGAAGAATGTCTCCCAATCGCCGCCGCGCTCTTTCTTGCCGAGTGCATCGCGCCATGAATCCGCATCGATCGGCGCGTGCGCCGTCTCGCGCGGCGTCAGCATCGTTCTGTGCGGCCAGTTCTTCTCCAGCCACGGCATGATCGCGCCGCTTTGGCCCAGCGCCGACAGGGCTTCCACCGTCATCGGTGCGTGGTTGGAAAACCCGTTGCTGAGATCGGTGCCGTAAGGCGCAAGAAACGCCAAAGCTGTGTCGATCTGTGAATAGTCTTTTTGAAGTGCGCTCATACCGCGAAGATATTCAGCGATACCCCCACTTTCCATCTGCGCTTTGCAACAAATCGCGAGGAGCCGCTTTGCGTGGGCTTCAATGCCCTGAAAAACTTGCGGCTATCGCGCGCGCGAAAGCCCGCAACTATTTTGCGAATATGTGCAGCTGCGCGTGCTGCAGCAGCATGATGGTCTTGGCGTCGCAGATGCGGCCATCCATCATCATCGCGACCGCTTCGTCGAACGGAAGTTCCAGCACCTCGATGTCTTCGCCTTCGTCGGCCAGTCCGCCGCCTTTGCCGCGTTCGGCCGGATCGTATTCGGCCGTGAAGAGATGGATCTTCTGCTTCACCGCGCCCGGCGCCATGTAGCACTCGTAGACTTTGCGCAGATTTTTCGGCGTGAAGCCCGTTTCCTCCTCAGCTTCGCTGACAATGCGGTCCGCCGGATCGGCGCCATCGAGAAGTCCCGCGGCCGCTTCCACGAGAAGGTCGCGATAGCCTTGCAGAAAGGCCGGCATGCGGAATTGCCGGGTCAACACCACCGACCGATTCTCGCGGTTGAAGAGCAGGATTGTGCAGCCGTCACCGCAATCATAGGCTTCCCGCGCGGTTCGCTGCCAGGTGCCGTCCTCGCGCCGCCACGAGAAGACAACATTTTTGAGGATGTAGTGATTGTCCGAAAGGACTTTTTCGCTCTCGATCTTCACGCGGTCGCTGATATCCGTCATCGTTCACTCGCCGTTTACGCGCCATTATGTAAGCCATCATGCGGCTGCTTGACAGCCATTGCCCCTCCGCGAAAGTGTCGGGCTCGTTTCCCATCGGTGCCACTTGGCGGACCTCGCGCTCGAACTCACAAACGTCACCAAGCGCTTCGGCACGTTCACCGCGGTGAACGATCTGAGCTTCGCTTTGCCGCGCGGGCGCATCCTGGGCTTTCTCGGCCCCAATGGCGCGGGCAAGACCACCAGCATCCGCATGATGCTGGGCATCCTGAAGCCCGATGAAGGCGCGGTGCATATCCTGGGCGGCGAAGCCACGGGCCAGTGCGGCCGCATCGGTTATCTCCCCGAAGAGCGCGGCCTCTACAAGCGCATGCGCGCGGACGATTCCATTACTTATATCGCGACGCTCAAAGGCGTGCCGCGCCGCGAAGCGCAGAAGAAGGCGCGCGAGCTTCTGGAACGCTATGGCCTGGGCAAATTTGCGCGCACGCGCATCGAGGGACTATCGAAGGGGATGTCGCAAAAGGTGCAGCTTCTGTCCGCCATCGCGCACAATCCGGATTTTCTCATCCTCGACGAGCCGTTCTCCGGCCTCGATCCCATCAACCAGATGGATGTCGAGCAGACGATCCGCGCGCTGGCGAAAAGTGGCATCACCATCCTCTTCTCCACCCACACCATGCAGCAGGCCGAGCGGCTGGCGGATCAGCTCATCGTGCTGTCGCGTGGGCGCAAGCTGTTCGACGGCAATCTGGATGAAGCGCGCAAGCTTCTGCCACGCCGCGCGCGCATCGGCGCGGATGCCGATCTGTCCTTTCTGCGGGAGTCTCCGCAGGTCACGGCCATCGCCCAGGACGGCGAAAGCTGGGTGCTCGATCTGAAAGAAGGCGCGGACGGCCGCGATCTTCTGTCGGAATGTTTCAATCGCCATGTGCCGCTCACCCATTTCGACGTGGCGCCACCCAGCTTGCACGACGTCTTCGTCAGCCTCATCGAGCGCGACAGGGCCGCCGCATGAGCCGCATCCTCATCATCGCGCGGCAGGAATTCGTGAAGTTCATCACGCGGCGCGGTTTTCTGTTCACCCTGATCGGCGTTCCGGCGTGGATCGCGCTGGCCGCCATCGTTCCGGCGAAGCTGGCATCTTCCGAAAATCGGCAGGCTGTTTTCACGGTGATCGACCGCAACGGGGCGTTTGCGCCCATAATCGAACAGGCCGTCGCGCGCCGAAGCGTACCGGATCGCTTCGTTCTCGCCGCCGCGCCGCCCGCGCTCGCCCATGCCACGCCGGACAAGTTCGCCAGTTTCGCGCGTGTGTTCCTGGGAAACGACAAAGACGGCGCGGCGCTCGATGCGATTGTCGTTATCCCAAAAGATTTCGATGCCGGCCATCCGGCGGAATTCTGGTCCAGCCGCGATGAAGGCGCGTTGCAGGATTTTGTCCAAACGGAATTGACGAACGCCCTGCGCCTGCGCGCGATGCACCGGCTGGGCGATCCCAAAGCTTCGGCGGCGCTGGATGTGGAAGCGAGCGTCAGTCATCGCAATCCTTCCGCCGGTTTGCCCTCCGCAATAGCGGGCATCGCGGCGGTGTCGGTTTCCGTCGGCATGGCGGTTCTCTTGCTGATCGTGGCGATGATGAACTCGATGGCGCTGCTGCAGGGCGTGATCGAGGAGAAATCCACGCGCATGATCGAGGTGCTGCTCTCCTGCGCCACGCCGTGGGAGATCGTGGGCGGCAAGATCGCGGGCGTCATCGCGGTGGCATTGTTCACCGTTGTCTTGTGGGTCGGATCGGCGATGATCCTGGGATCGCTGTTCGCCGGAAGCGAGGCCGGCGCGCTGCTCCGCGCCGCGATGGCCGCGATTGCCGATCCGGCGCTGCTGGCGCTGATCATGCTCTATTTCCTGTGCGGGCTTCTCATCTATGGCTCGATCTTTCTCGCCATCGGCAGCATGAGCGCCTCGCTCGCCGATGCGCAGGCCTATCTCGGCCCGTCCATGATGATCATCATGCTGCCCAATCTGTTTCTGGCCGCGATCCTGAAAGCCCCCAACGGCGCGCTGGCCACGGCGGCGAGCTATTTTCCCATCTACACGCCTTACATCATGCTGTTGCGCGTGGGTTCACATCCGCCGGTGAGAGATCTGGTGCTGACGGCGCTGCTTGCCATTGGCGTGACCGCGTTCCTCATCTGGAAAGCCGGCGACATCTTCGCCCGCCACGCGCTGACCACGGAAAAACCGCCGAAGATGGGTTCGTGGTTCGGCAAGCAGCGCCAAAGCTAAGCTTGCTTCCCCTCTCAACTGTCATCGCCCGCTTTATGCGGGCGACCCAATTTCTCTTAGAAGGGGATTCGGCGACATGCCCATTCCCCGTTTCACGGCTGAAGCGCTTTCTGGTAATTACGTATCCTGTCGCCGTATTTCTAAGTATTCCCTATTTTTAAGAGTTGGTGCTTAACTCGGAGTTCTTCAAAGATATGTCAAAGCGCGTTACAGCACTTATTTGTCCAATTGCTGTGATTATATCTCCCCTCGGAATTATCGTGAGCTTTTCTAACCATTCAGATCCGAATTGAAGAAAAATTAAAGGGTCAGATATCGATTTTTGCTTGAGGCTTACGAAGAATTGGCCATCTGTTGTGGGCTCTGTGACATTTTGCAATGGCCCGCTAACGCGAAGCCATTTTCCCACGAATGGTGCGGCCAGCTTGGACGCTTGGATACTGGTTTTCCCCTCGTAGAGATCGCAGAGGTAGGAAGGGGTGACACTTTCTCTAACAAAAAATTTGGAAGGATCGTTGTTAGCTAGATCAGCGTCGGCTTTCGGAATGACCAAAGACGTTGAAATGGCCGAAACTGAGTCGGGAGATAGACTTGACCCTATTCTTGTCGGACTGGGATTGTGTTTGTTGAGAATGAAATGCCAACAGGCTGCAATCGTCGAAATCAACAAGAACGAAATTCCAAAAAGGAAGCCAACTACCTGCCATCGCTGTGCGACTATGCCTGCAAACATGCTCACAAGGCCGAAACCCGCGGTCGCGGCCCATTTCACCCACCATGGAAGTTTTTCAAAAAATTCCATGGTCCTTGCTTCCCGATTCGGCGCCGCTAGTTTCCCCTATTGTACTCGCTAGTTTTTCTAACAAAAAAGGCCGCCCTGTTCGGACGGCCCTTCAAAACTATCGATCGGCGGAGGCTACTTCTTCGGGGCGGGCAGCACGCCTTCGCGCTGCAGGCGCTTGCGCTGGAGCTTGCGGTAGCGGCGGATGGCTTCCGCGCGTTCGCGGGCGCGCTTCTCGGAGGGCTTCTCGTAGTGGCCGCGCAGCTTCATCTCGCGGAAGATGCCTTCACGCTGCATCTTCTTCTTCAGGGCTTTCAGCGCCTGGTCGATATTGTTGTCGCGAACGATGATCTGCAAAGACGACTCCTGCCGGGTTCTTGAAGGCGGGCGGTGATAACAGAAGGGTTTTGACCTGTAAACCGCGGCGCCGTGACGAAAATAAGGGCTGATCCGGCCTTGACCTTTTTCAAGAAGTTCTCTATATGTTCTCGTTTGGCCTTGCCGCTCTCCGGCAACCGGGAAAGAGGGGGTGGGGAGGGGGGAGGTGCCAAAACGTGAATTCAAATGCTTCGTGCATCCAAGATCCACAAGATATGGTAATTGCGGGCGGCGCGAAAAAATCGCAAAACAATCGTCAGGCGTTTTCTGTTATAATTCAATGTCTTAAAGGAACACTGGGTTTGACGGCATGGCGATCCTGAAAATCGCGAAAATGGGCCATCCGGTTCTGGCCCAGAAGGCGTCCCCCGTCGCCAATCCGGCCGATCCGGCGATCCGCCGCCTCGTCTCCGACATGGTGGAGACCATGATCGACGCCAATGGCGCCGGCCTCGCCGCCCCGCAAGTCCATGTGCCGCTCCGGGTGGTGGTGTTTCAGGCGCCAGGGGAGCGCAGCGATCCGGGCCTTTCCGAAGAAGAACGCTTCGATCACACCGCGCCACTGACGGTTTTGATAAATCCCGAAATTCAAGTTGTGGGGTCCGAACGCGAAGCGGGATGGGAAGGCTGCCTTTCCGTCCCCGGCCTGCGCGGCCTCGTCGAGCGGGCCGCGCACATCCGCTATCGCGGCTTCGATCTCGAAGGAAAGCCGGTCGAGCGCACCGCGCGCGGCTTCCACGCCCGCGTCGTGCAGCATGAGTTCGATCACCTGGAAGGCGTGCTTTATCCGCAGCGCATGGGCGATCTGAAGCAGCTCATCTTCGAAAGCGAAGCCAAGCATTGGGTGAAGGACGAATGACCGCGCGCGCGAAGAAATCGGCCAAACCCGTGACGCGCGAAGACGTGCTGAAAGCCGCGTTGAAGCACGTTCCCTTCGATGGCTTCACCGACAAGATTCTGGAGCGCGCGGGCAAGGACGCGGGCGCGAGCAAGGACGATCTGGCCCGTCTCTTCCCCGAAGGCCCGCTCGATCTCGTCGAAGCGTTTTCCGATTTGGCCGACGATCAGATGGAAGCGGCGCTCGCGAAAAAGAAATTGGCGTCGATGAAAATCCGCGACCGCATCAAGACGGCGGTATGGTCGCGCATCGACGCCTTGCGCGATCACAAGGAAGCCGCGCGCCGCGCCGGCGCGTTTCTCACGCTTCCGCCGCATGCCGCGACCGGCATGAAGCTTCTTTATCGCACGGTGGACCGCATGTGGCGCGCCGTCGGCGATACCTCGACGGATTTCAACTTCTATACGAAGCGGGCGATCCTCGCGGGCGTCTATTCTTCGACCCTGATGCGCTGGTTCACCGACCAGAGCGAAGACGAAGCAGAAACCAAAGCCTTCCTCGACGCGCGCATCGAAAACGTCATGCAGTTCGAGAAGTTCAAGGCGCAAGTGAAAGAGCGGACGAAGGACTTGCCGTCGCTGTCGGATCTGTTAGGCCGGTTTGGCGCTAACCGTTAAACCAAGAGTGTCATCGCCCGCTTTATGCGGGCGACCCAATTTCTTTCTTCAGAAAGGAAAATGGGTTGCCCGGACAAGCCGAGCAATGACACTGGAGTTATTTGGAACGCGGCTTCAGATATGTAACATGCCCCATCTTCCGGCCCGCGCGGATTTCGCTTTTGCCGTAAAGATGCAGCGCGCCGCCTTTGGCCGCCAACGCGTTCCAATCGGCAGCTTCCTCGCCGATGAGGTTTTCCATCACGGCGTCGGAATGCCGCTCCGTGGAACCCAAAGGCCACCCCGCAACGGCGCGGATGTGGTTTTCGAATTGGCTCACGACGCAGGCCTCGATCGTCCAATGCCCGGAATTGTGGACGCGCGGCGCGATCTCGTTGACCAGTAGCGTGCCGTCTTTTTGGACGAACAGCTCAACAGCCAGCACACCGACATAGTTCAAGGCATCTGCAATCTTGTGCGCGATGGCCTTGGCTTCGGCAATCTGTTTCGCGGTCAATTGAGCCGGAACGATGGAGCGGGCGAGAATGTGGTTCTCATGAACATTCTCCGCCGGATCGTAAGCCGCGAATGCGCCGTTCGCATCGCGAACGGCAACAACGGAAGCCTCGAAGTCGAAGGAAACAAATTGCTCTAGGATCGACGGCGCCGATTTGAACGAGGCGAAAGCGTTTTTGCATTCATCGGCGCTTTTGATCTTCGCCTGCCCCTTGCCGTCGTAACCGAAGCGGCGTGTCTTCAAGACGGCCGGACCGCCGATCCTTGTGAATGCTGGCTGGGCGTCTTCGACAGTACTGACCGCAGTGAAGTTCGCGGTCTTGAGGCCCTGCTCGACGACAAAGCATTTCTCGTCATACCGGTCCTGAATGATCGCCAGAGCCTTCGCATTGGGATTGGTCGGCTTGGTTCCCGCAAGCAACGCAGCCGCTGCGGCTGGCACATTCTCGAATTCATAGGTGACCGCGTCGCAAGCCGCGGCAAACTTCGCCAAGGCCGCTTCGTCGTCATAGTGCGCGAATGTATGTGCATCGCAAACCTGAAACGCGGGAGCATCTTTCTCGTCGGAATAGATGTGAGCCTTCAGCCCCAACCGCGCTGCCGCCATCGCCAGCATCCGGCCAAGCTGGCCGCCGCCGAGAATCCCGATGGTGCCTCCCGGGGCAACGGGAGTGGAAAGAAGCTTGGGGTCGCTCATTGGTTGGAAGGCGTATCGGAAACGGAGTCCGTCAGCTTGCGCCGCCAGTCGAGCAAGCGGTTGGCAAGCGCTTCGTCGGATAGCGCCAGAATGGCAGCGGCATGCAGCGCCGCATTCTTCGCGCCGCTCTCGCCGATCGCGAAGGTCGCAACCGGAACGCCGCCCGGCATCTGAACGATGGAGAGAAGCGAGTCCATACCCTTGAGCGCCTTGGACTCCACCGGCACGCCCAGCACCGGCAAAGTCGTCATCGACGCCGCCATGCCCGGCAGATGCGCCGCCCCTCCGGCGCCGGCGATGATCACCTTCAGCCCGCGTGCGGCGGCACCTTTGGCGTAGTTGTAGAGCCGGTCCGGCGTGCGGTGGGCGGAGACGATCTTGGTCTCGTGCGGAACGCCCAGCTTTTCCAGGATTTCGGCGGCGGCGCGCAGGGTGGGCCAGTCCGACTGGCTTCCCATGATGATTCCGACGAGTGGGGTCATGCTTCCTGCGGCGTCCAAAAGGAAGCGGCGGAGTATAGGCATCGAAAGCCCTGAGAAAAGGCCTGAAATTCCGGCGTTAAGACTTTGCTTACCGTAATTGCTGCATTTTTAACGAACCGGGCGCTTCGCCTGGGCGGGGCTGGAGACGATGAAGGTCGAACGGGCGGGAAGCGCGAAGATTGCGCGCAAGGCTGCGGGTTACACCCGTCGTGGCGAAGTCGTCGCCCCGGCGGTCCATCCGGTTGCCGCCTCCGCTAGCGTGCTCGGCATCCCCGACGATGAATTCACGCCGCGCGTGCGTGACGCGGTGATGTCGCTGATGGGCGAAGTCGAGATCATGCGCCGCGAGTTGAGCCAGGCGCGTGCGAAAGTCGATGAACTGGAGAAGGTGGCCGACCGCGACCAACTTCTGCCCATCCTCAATCGCCGCGCCTTCGTGCGCGAACTGACGCGCTACATCTCTTTTGCCGTGCGTTATGGCACGCCGGCGAGCCTGCTTTATTTCGACCTCGACGGCTTTAAGCAGGTCAATGACGGCCACGGCCATGCGGCGGGGGATGCGGTGCTGGAACATTTCGCGGAAGTCCTAAGCACGAGTGTTCGTGACACCGATGTTGTCGGACGCCTCGGCGGCGACGAGTTCGGCGTCATTCTCAGCCATGCCAATCAGGCGCAGGCGCAGACCAAGGCGCAATCGCTCGCGGAGGCGCTGCACGAAACCCCCGCGAGCTGGCAGAGCAAAAAAATCCCGATCGCCTTCTCGTTCGGCGCCTTCGAGCTATCGTCGAGCGACAGCGCCGATCTCGCCATCGCCCGCGCCGACGAAGCGATGTACGCCCACAAGCGCTCTCTGCGTTAGGCGATAATATCCGGAAGCAGCTTGTCGTTGATCTGGGTGATCAGGTCTTTCAGTTGCAGCTTGCGTTTTTTCATGCGGGAAAGCTGAAGCTGGTCGTTCACGCCGGTGTCCGCCATCGCCTGGATCGCCGTGTCCAGATCGCGATGCTCCTGCATCAGTTCGGCGAGTTTGGCCCGCAAAGTCTGTTCTTCAGCTTCGGTCATGGCTTAACGCTTCGGCCTGCGCTTGCTTTTGGCGAGATCCTCGCCCCAGCGTTTCGTGCGCGGCCAATCATATCCCAGAAGATCGAGCGCCTTGCCGACAATATTGTCGACGATATCTTCGAGACCATGCGGCTCGGCATAGAACGCTGGCACGGGTGGCAGAATGATCGCGCCCATTTCCGCAAGCTGCGTCAGCGAGCGAAGATGTCCGACATGCAACGGCGTTTCGCGCACCATCAGGATCAGCGGACGGCGTTCTTTCAGCGTCACATCGGCTGCGCGCGTGAGCAGGTTCGTGGTCACGCCGGTTGCGATCTCCGACCATGTGCGCACGGAGCAGGGCGCGATCACCATGCCGTCCATTTGGAACGATCCAGAGGCGATAGGCGCCGCGATATCGCCGATTGCATAAAGCTGGTCCGCTTTCGCCGCGACCTGTTTGGGCGTGACTTTGGTTTCATAGCCGATGGTCATTTCGCCCGGCTTGGACATCACCAGATGCGACTCGATCCCAAGCTCCGAACAGGCCTCGAGCAATCTTATTCCAAAGGCGGCGCCGGACGCCCCGCTGATTCCCACGACCAGCCGCGGTTCCCGCGCTTTTCCTGAATTTCTGCCCACCATCGCGTTCGTTTACAGCTTGTCAGCCATAGACGAAAGAGGCCGTGACAGACCCGCAAGATGGTGTTCTAATTTCTCTCCCTTCCAAAGAGAGGTGCACCACATGGCACTACAGGGACACATTCAGGAGTTGTCCGAAAAGCATAAGAAACTGGAAGAAATGATAGAGATGGAACTGACCCATCCGGACTGGGATGACGTCAGGATCCACGCTCTCAAAAAAGAAAAGCTTCGAATTAAAGACGAGCTCGAACGACTGCGAAGCAGCGTTCACTAACCTCCCTCACAGAACTATTCCGCGGCTTGCGGAACTTCCTCGCGGTCCAGGCGCATGATGACGAGCGCTGCCAGCGCCAGCATCACGCCCGCCGCGAGGAACGCGGAGCCAGGGAAATAGATCGGCGCTTTCGGCCCCGTGAAGAACGAGAACACCGTGGTCAGCAGCACCGGCGCGACGATCGAGGTGACGCCGCCGATGCTGGCAAGCGCGCCTTGTAGTTCACCCTGCTCATTGCCTGGCACATGTTTGGAGATGATCCCGTTGATTGCGGGCATAGCAAGGCCCATCAGTGCCCACACCAGCATCCATGGGTACATCTGCCAACCTTGCGTCGCGAACGCATAGCCCGCGAAGCCGGCGGCACCCGCGAGCAATCCGATGATCGCCGCATTGTGTTCGCCCAGCCGTGGGATCGCGATGCGGGTCAGGAATCCGAACACGAACGCCATCACGATGCCGAGGAAGGCGAGCGCCCAACCAAGCTGTGCCGTGGTCCAATGGAATTTCATATAGACGTAATAGCTCCAGATCACCGGATTGGCGTCGTGCGCCAGCCGCATCAGGATCAGGACGCCGACGAAACCCAGTACCATCGGATAGCGCTTCAACGCGATAAGCGAGCCGATCGGATTGGCGCGCCATAGCTCGAATTTTCGCCGCTTCTCCGGCGGCAGCGATTCTTTCATCACCATAAGACCGAAGAGCGCGTTCGCGACCGCGAGTGCGGCGGCCGCAAAGAACGGCAAGCGCACGCCATATTGTCCGATCAGGCCGCCGAGCGCGGGGCCGACGACGAAGCCAATGCCGAAGGCAGCGCCCGTCAGTCCGAAATTCGCCGCCCGTTTCTCCGGCGGCGAGACGTCCGCGATATAGGCGTTGGCGGTGGTGTAAGCCGCGCCCGCGATGCCGGACAGAATGCGGCTGATGAACAGCCACCAGATCGTGGGCGCGATGCCGGTGATGAAATAGTCGAAGCCCAGAAACAGCAGCGAGACAATCAGAACCGGCTTGCGGCCGAAACGGTCGGACAGGTTTCCGATCAGCGGCGAGAACAGGAACAGCATCGCCGCGAAGGAAGTCTGCAGCCAGCCGCCCCAGACAGAGGCGGCGCTCATCGCGGCAGCGTTGCTCGCATAGGGGCCGGTCAGGTCGGCGATGATCTTGGGCGCCACCGGAATGATGATGCCCAGCCCCACCGTATCCACGAACATGGTGATGAAGATGAAGACCAGTGCCCACCGGCTGGCTTTGATATCGGTCATGACGTCCCCTCAGTTGGGGCCGACAATAAGGGCATCCTGGGCCGTGCGCTTGTAGGAAATTTCCGCCGCCCACGCAGCACCACAATTGGGCGATCGGTATTGCTGCCACCGGTGCTACCGCCAGGCGGGCCGGGCAAGGAAATCCCCTCTTCCGAAAAGAAGAGGGGATTTTTCCATCAGGCGGATTTTTCGCTGACGCTCTGCACGCTGGCGATGGGCTTGAACGGCGCCACGGCAGGCTTGGATATAGCGGTCTTGCCGAAATCCGGCTTCAGAGAGCCGTCGATGAAAGCGCCCGATTCAATCCGGATGTCCTGATGGCTCACGTCGCCGGACATGCGCGCCGTGCCCGTCAAAATCACCTTCTTGGCTTCGATCTTGCCCTCGATCGTTCCAGCCAGTTCGACTTCGTCGCCATAGACCGTCCCCTTTACCTTCGCATTGTTGCCGATCTTGACGCCGACGCCCCGCACGTCGCCGTCGATCTCGCCATCGATCTGGATGTCTTCGGTGCTTTCGAGTTGTCCGGTGATTTTGAGGGACTTGCTGATAACCGATGCCATGGATGCTCCTGTCTTTGCTGGGGGTGAAAGCGGCTGGGCGTAAGCACGTTGGGGTTCGACGGGCCGTGTCGGCGGAACCGCATTATTCGCGGGCGGCTTTGCATTGGCGTCGCCGGGCCTGTCGTTGCGATTGAAGATGGTCATGGCTGGGTCTCCGGGAGTTGATCGAGCGTTTCGAAATAGCTGACCGGCCGCCACGGCATGCGGCCGTCGAAGTGCGCGCCGCGCGCGACGCTGATGGTGTGGTGGAAGATGCGGCCGTCGATGCGGGCGGTTTCCTCGACAGTGACGGTTGGTGCGAAGATGCGCCCTTTGAGATGTCCTGCGACGACGACTTCGCGCGCGACGATGTCGCCTTCGACGGCTCCCCCCGCCGCGATAATCAGCCGGATGGCGGCGATACGTCCGGCGACGAAACCCTGGATAACGAGCTCACCCTCGGCTTCGAGAACGCCGCGGACCTTGAGGGTTTTTCCGAGATAAGAGGGCGGAAGTTCAAGCCCGCCCCTTGCGGGCGCAGTCCTGGCGTCGGAACGGCGGGTCGATGCAAACATGAACATCCCTGTTCAAGGCAGAAACCCCCGCTCCAAGCCCGAAACGATCATGACACATTGGAGAGGTCGGGCAAGCCTTTATCGCCATGACGCGCGACAGATTTTTGAAATCGGGAGTTGCGGTGTTTGCTTCTTGTTAAGAAATGTCTTTCGTCCGTTCGCGCAGCTTGAATTTCTGCATCTTGCCGGTGGAGGTCTTGGGGATTTCCGCGAAGACGACGTAACGCGGGCATTTGTAGCGCGCGAGGTTCTGCTTGCAGAACTCGATCAACTCTTCGGCTGTGACATTTTCGTGGCCTGGCTTCTTTTCCACAAAAGCGCAGGGGGTCTCGCCCCATTTCTCGTCTTCCTTCGCCACCACCGCCGCGAACATGACGGCCGGGTGCTGCATCAGCGCGTCCTCGACCTCCAAGGAGGAGATGTTCTCGCCGCCGGATATAATAATGTCCTTGGACCGGTCCTTGAGCTGGATGTAGCCATCGGGGTGCATGACGCCGAGATCGCCCGAATGAAACCAGCCGCCCGCGAAAGCCTCCTGCGTGGCCTTGGGGTTTTTCAGATAGCCCTTCATCACGATGTTGCCGCGAAACATGACTTCGCCCAGCGTCTCGCCGTCGGCGGGCGTGGGGTCCATCGTTTCGGGGTCCATCACGGTCAAGGCATCGAGCGCGTGATAGCGCACACCTTGCCGCGCTTTCTTCGCCGCGCGATGGCCCTTGTCGAGCGCGTCCCAGTCTTCTTTCCATTCATTCACCACGGCCGGACCGTAAGTCTCGGTGAGGCCGTAGACATGGGTGACGTTGAAACCGGCGTCCGCCATGCCTGCCAGCACGGCCTCCGGCGGCGGGGCGGCAGCAGTGATGAACTGCACCGTCCACGGAATCGGGCGGCGCTCGTTCTCCGGCGCATTGATGAGCGTCGACATCACGATCGGCGCGCCGCACATATGCGTGACCTTGTGCTCGACGATAGCGTCGTAGATCGCTTTCGCGCGCACCCAGCGCAGGCAGACATGCGTGCCCGCCAGCACCGACAGCGACCACGGGAAACACCAGCCGTTGCAGTGAAACATCGGCAACGTCCACAGGTAGACGGGGTGACGCGGCATGTTCGCCGCGATCACATTGCCATAGCCCATCAGCGCCGCGCCGCGATGGTGAAAGACCACGCCCTTGGGATTGCCCGTGGTGCCGCTGGTATAGTTGAGCGAGATCGCATCCCATTCATCAGCGGGCAGAACGGGCGCGAAATCCACATCGCCACTGGTCACAAAAGATTCGTAGTCGATCTCGCCGAGTTTCTCGCCGGTCTGCGGAAATTGCAGATCATCGTAATCGATGACGAAGGGCTTCACCTCCGCGAGCTTCAGCGTCTCCTTGATCGTGGGCGCGAATTCGCGGTCGGTGATCAGAACCTTGGCTTCGCCATGATCGAGGATGAAGGCGAGCGCCGCCGCATCGAGGCGGGTGTTCAGCGTGTTGAGGACGCCGCCCGTCATGGGAACGCCATAATGCGCTTCCAGCATCGGCGGTGTGTTGGCGAGCATGACCGCGACGGTGTCGCCCTTGCCGATACCCCGGCGCGACAATGCGGAAGCCAGCTTTTTGGAGCGCTCGAAGAATTGCGCATAGGTGAATCGTTGGGTTCCGTGAATGATGGCCGTGCGTTCGGGAAATGTCTGCGCGGCACGCTCCAAGAAGGTGAGCGGCGTGAGCGCCTGATAATTCGCGGCGTTGCGGTCCAGATCGGTGTCGTAGGGACTGCGTCCGATGGCGGGTTTCAATCGTTGCGCCAGGCGCAGGGCGGCGGCAGCGCCGCGCCGCACGAAAGATTGGGGTTTGCGAAGGTTGCGCAACGGCGCGATCACGGCTTTCGCTGGCTTGGCGGACTTTTTGCGCGCCTTCACCACCTTTTTACGGGTGGGTTTCTTTGTTTTTGCGGGTTTGCGGGATTTACCGCGGGACGCAGCCGCCCGCTTTCCGCCCTTGCGTGATGCCATGTGTCGTGTGCCCGAAATTTTCAGCCGGCGCGGAGGCTAGAGAAATGGTGAACGCCCATCAAGGATTCAACAATAGACGGCGGCATATCCTGTTGCTAGGACAGGCCCCGGAAGCGCGCAGGTATCAATAATGACGAATGGAGTTGAGGCGAGCGCGCGGTGGAACCCGCTCCGCGGAATCTACGCGTGGGTGTTACGCCAGTCCGAGGGGCGTTTCGCCTGGTGGCTGATGGCCGCCATCGCCTTCGCCGAAAGCTCATTCCTGCCGCTGCCGCCGGACCTCATGCTGGTGCCGATGACCTTGGCCAACCGCAAGCGCGCTTTCGTGCTGGCGGCATGGTGCACCTTCTGGTCGGTGTCGGGCGGATTGCTGGGCTACGCCATCGGCTCGGTGCTTTATGATTCCGTCGGCAAGTGGCTGATCAACGCCTATGGCATGGGAGGCGACCTCGAAGCTTTCCGCGCCGCTTACAAGCACTGGGGCCCGTGGATCGTTTTGGTGCAGGGCCTGACGCCGATCCCCTACAAGCTGCTCACCATCGCCGCTGGATTCTCGGCGATGAACCTTCCCTTCTTCATGTTGCTTTCGGCGTTCACGCGGGGTTTGCGCTTCTTCGGCGAGGCGACGCTGCTCTATTTCTTCGGCGTGAAGGTGAAGGAGATTCTCGATAAGTATCTGGAGATCGCGCTGATCGCATTCCTGGTACTGGTGGTCGGCGGCGTGTTCTTGGCGCGTTTCGTTTTCGGCGCGACGCTCTCCTAAGACCCTGTCGTAAATAAGCCAAGTTTTGCCTATCCTGTGCGCGCGCTCTCGCTCCTGAGAGCCGCTTTCCTCGCGCATGTCATGGCCACCGCATTCCGATCCGTCGCAGCGTTGCTCTTCTCCACCATCATCTTCCTGATGGGCGCAGGCCTCTTGACGACGCTCATTCCGGCGCGCGCGCATCTGGCGGGGTTTTCCGATTTCGGATTGGGCGTCATCGGCTCGTTTTACTACGTCGGCTTCATCGGCGGCTGCTTTACCGGTCCGCGCCTGTTTGCGCGCGCAGGCCATAGCCGCACTTTTGCTGTAGCGGCAGGCCTGGCAACGACCGCGGTGTTGTTGCAAGCCCTCAATGTGAGTGTGACCGCGTGGATATTGACGCGCGGGCTTTTCGGCTTCGCCGCCGCGATGCTCTACATGACGATGGAAAGCTGGCTCAACGATCGCGCCACAAATGAGACGCGCGGACGCATCTTCGCCTCTTACATGGTGGTGAATTATCTGGGCCTGATGCTGGGGCAATGGCTGTTCGTGACCGGGCGGCCGTCCAGCTTCTCTCTGTTTGCGCTGGCTGCGATCTTCTATGCGCTTTGCCCCATCCCCGTCGGCCTCACGCGCACGCCGCAACCGGCGGCGACGAAAGTGCCCACGCTCGATCCGCGCAAAATCTTCCGCATGTCGCCGGTCGGTGTGGCCGGGTGCATCGTGGTTGGGTTCGCCAATGCGGCGGTGTGGGTATTCCTGCCCGTTTACGCGCAGGATCATAGCATGACGCGCGGGCTGCTCGCGGGATTGATGATCGCGTTCACCTTGGGTGGCGCGCTCAGTCAGATGCCGGTAGGCCGTCTCTCCGATCATATCGACCGGCGCTATGTGATCGCGGGCGTCACCTTGCTTGCGGCAGCAGCGGGCATCTGCCTCTATCTTTTCGGCGGCGGCGACAAGACTTTGACGCTCGTTCTTGTTTTCTTTTTCGGCTTTCTCTCTTTGCCGCTTTATGGATTGTCAGTGGCCCACACCAACGACCGGTTGCCGCGTGAGATGTTCGTGGAAGCGTCGGCCACGCTGCTGCTGATCAATGCGGTCGCGTCGGGCTTCGGCCCGGTTCTGGGTGCGCTGGTGACAACGCATTTCGGCACGTCGGCGCTGTTTCTCTACACAGCGGCCTTCCACCTGATGATGTTCGCTTTCACGCTGATCCGGCTGGCAGAAAAATCCGCGCCGCCCGAGCTCCTGCGCGAGCCGTTCGAGCCCATGCCGCTGCAGGCCGCATCCCCCGGCGTCGTCGAACTCGACCCGCGCGCCTGATCTATTCGATGTGAACCGGCGCATTGCCCAAGATCACAGTCTTGCAGAACGGCACGATGATCAGCGCGGCGGCGAACAGGCCCGCCATCAGCAGGAAGACGTCGTTGAAGGCCAAGGTGAGCGATTGCTGGGTGACGAATTGTGCAATCTCGCCAGAGACCATGAGCTTGGCATGGGCAGCGTCAGCCGTGCGGTGCGCGATGCGGGCGGCGGCCTGCGCGAGTTGCGCGGTGTTGGCGCTCGATATCGCTTCGCCGAAGCGTTCGCCGTGAATGCGGCCATAATCCTGCAGCCAGGTCGTCACCGTGGCGATGCCGATGGCGCCGCCCAGATTGCGCATGAGGTTGAAGAGACCCGACGCGTAACGCAGTTCCGACGGCGGCACGCCGTTCAACGCCATGCCGACGGCCGGCACGATGCACAGCAGCATGGAGAAGCCGCGGATCGCCTGCGGCCAGAACAATTGCCAGAAGCCCCATTCCGACGTGACGCCGGACAGAAGCCAGCACGAGAAGGCGAATAGCGAGAAACCGAGGGCGATAACGATGCGCTGGTCGATCAAGGTGGTGAGCCGCGCGGCCAGCGGCGCGCCGAGCGACATGAAGACGCCCGAGATAAAGACGGTCTCGCCGATTTCCAGACTCGAATAGCCGCGCACACGGCCGAGGAAGATGGGTGTGAGGTAGGTGGCCGAATAGAGTCCGAAACCGACGACGACATTGAGCACACACGCCATTGCGAAGACGGGTCGCTTGAACGGCGACAGCTTCAGCACCGGCGTGGTGGAAAAAAAGGAGCGCTCGAAGAACACCAGCGCACCGACGAAGGAGAACCACGCCACGGTGAGAATGGTGGGGTCCTCGAACCACTGATTGCGCGGACCTTCCTCCAGCACATATTGCATGCAGCCGAGGAACACCGCGAGCGACGCGACATGCAGCCAGTCGATGCGTTTCAGCGCGCTGAGGTGCGGCTCGTCCACTTTTCCCAAAATCGGAAGTGCGATGGCGATGAAGGCGCCGGGCAACACATTCACAAAGAACAGCCAGCGCCAGTTCAGCGTGTCGCTGATGAGCCCGCCCACCGTCGGTCCCAATGTCGGCGCCAGCGTGGAGACGATTCCGAGGATCGCGGGGATCATCGCGCGGCTTTTGCCGTCGAACATCGCAAAGCCGGTGGCGAACACCGTCGGCACCATCGCACCGCCGACGAAGCCTTGAATGGCGCGGAACACCGTCATCGACTGGATGCTCCACGCCATGCCGCACATCAAGGATGACAGCGTGAACAGCACCGCCGAAGCTGTGAACAGCCAGCGTGTGGAGAGCGCAATGGAGAGATAAGCGGCCAGCGGGATCATCACGATCTCCGCCATCAGATAGGCCGTCTGCACCCAGGCGATTTCATCCGGCCCGGCGGACAATCCGGCCTGGATAGAGTTCAAGGACGCGGCCACGATCTGGATGTCCAGCAGGGCCATGAACTGCCCGAAGGCCATGATTCCAAAGATCAAAAGCTTGCGGTTGTGGCTGAGGCCCGCCGCCGTAGCGGGATGGGGAATCGGGGTTGCGGCGGCGCTCATTTTCGGCTCTTGACCTTTTATATGATAATCATCATATAATCGAGCACGGGAGAACGGCAAGATGCGCTACAGCGAAAGCCATAAAGAAGAGACCCACTTAAAGATCCTGAAGATCGCGGGCCGCGCGCTGCGCGCCAAAGGTCCGGACGGCGTGGGTGTCGCCGAGATCATGAAGGAAGCCGGCCTCACGCATGGCGGCTTCTATGCGCATTTCAAATCCAAGGAAGAGTTGCTGATCCAGGCGCTGGAAGGCGTGTTCGCCGCATCAAAGCGCAAGTTTCTAAAGGCCATCGAAGGCCTGCCGCCGCATCATGCTCTGGGCGCTTATATCGACTTCTATGTGTCGGTCACGCAGCGCGACAATCCCGCGAACGGTTGCCCGATCACCGCGCTCAATTCCGACATGCCGCGCCAGTCCAAGAAATTCCGCGCGGCGTTCGACGCCGGCGTGAAGCGGCTGCTCGGCACGCTGCGCGATCTGATCGAACAGGCCGGCGTCGCGGCCGGCGACGAGGCGCAGGCGCTCGCTGCTTCGGTTTTCTCCGCGATGGCAGGGGCCGTCGCGGTGTCACGTGCCGTTTCCGACAAACGCCTCTCCGACGAAATGTTGGAGACGGCACGCAATTCCATCAAGGCGCGGCTTGGGGTCGATGACGCATCGCTGTCCGGGAAGTACCTGCAATGAACGCGCTGACGAAATTCCCCGAGATGACGGGGCTTGAGCAGCTGAAAGCGATCTTCGATGGCCGCGCGGACTATCAGGGCATCGTGCAGACTTTGAAGCTGACGCCGATTTCGGCGGAGGAGGGCCTCGTCGTCTTCGAAGGCAACCCCGATGCCAGCGTCTACAATCCTATCGGCTCGGTGCATGGCGGCTATGCCGCGACGCTGCTCGATACGGTCATGGGCT
>DASXHQ010000106.1:0-34955 GCA_036488415.1 Rhizomicrobium sp. | reverse complement strand
AAGCGGCTGCACGTTCCCAAAAACCGGCGCGTGACCTTGGCGGTTCTGGCGATTCCGGTGCTGGCGTCGGCGGTGATCTATCCCTGGGCGACTTTGGCGACGGTGCTGATCATCTATCTGGCGACCGTTCCGGTGAGCGTGATCCAGTTCGCCCATGTCGCGCGCAAGCGGCGCATTTCGCTGCACGACGACGACGAGATCGATTTCACCGAATAGCCTTTACGCCGCGTCATGGTTGCTTGGGCGTGGCGGCCTGCGTCATGCTTGCCGCACAATATCAACCGGAAACGCGCATGCTCTCCAAGGCCGACGATTATCCGGTGCACCAGTTGCCGGAGCCGATTGCGACGGCGGGCACCGACCGCAATTTCTACGACCGCTACTTCTTCAATGGCTATTCGCCGGACGGGAGCACGTTTTTCGCCTGCGCACTGGGCGTCTATCCGCACCTCAACATCATGGATGCCGCGTTCTCGGTGATCGATGGCGGCGTGCAGCGCAACCTGCATGCGTCGAAGATCATGAATATGGAGCGCATGGACACGACGGTGGGGCCGATCGGCATCGAAGTGATCGAGCCGCTCCAGAAATTGCGCGTGCTCGTGACGAGCAACGAGCATGGCATCGAAGCCGACCTCACCTTCACCGCGCGTGCCAAGCCGGTGGAGGAGCCGCGCTTCACCTATCGCATCGGGCCTTCGACTTTCATGGACTACACGCGGCTGACGCAGAACGGCTCTTACGAAGGCTGGATTTCGATCAAGGGCAAGCGCGTCGCGGTGGACAGCACATGGCTCGGCACGCGCGACCGTTCGTGGGGCGTGCGTCCTGTCGGCCTGCAGAACCCGCAACCCATCGCGCCGCCGCGGCTACCGCAATTCTACTGGCTGTGGGCGCCGCTCAATTTCGACGACCGCTTCATGCTCTATCACAACAACGCCGAAGCGAGCGGCAAGCCGTGGAACGAAGCCTCGGTGATCGGCGAAACCGGCGCGCGTGATGCGGTGCATATGGAAAAAGCCGGATCGAAGGTCGAGTTCAAATCCGGCACGCGGCATGCCAAAGGCGCGGTGATCGAGATCACCGATCCTGAAGGCAATGAGTGGCGCGCGACGATCACGCCGAAATACAATTTCTATATGTCGGGCATCGGCTACACCCATCCCGAATGGGGCCACGGCCATTTCAAGGGCGAGAACGCGCTCGGCTATGACGAATATGAAACCGCGAGTGTGAACGAGAACGATCCGCGCTTCCTGCATGTGCAGGCGATCTCGTCCGCGAAACTGGAAGGTCCGAACGGATTGAAGCGCGACGGCATGGGCGTTCTGGAGCAACTCATCATCGGCCCGCATGCGCCATCGGGCTTCAAAGAGCTTCTCGACACCGCGCCATGAACGACGATATCGCCCCGCGCCTGGCTGCCTATCTAGCGAAGACGCTCGGTGTATCCGCCGTGGATGTGGACGGCCTCACGCGCATTTCCGGCGGCGCGAGCCGGGAGACTTATCGCTTCGCCGCGCGCTATTACCGCGACGGCCGCGCTTATGACCGCCGACTCATCCTGCGCCGCGATCCGCCGGCAAGCCTGATCGACACCGAACGCTCCGCGGAATTCCGCGCCTACAAGGCGTTCCACAAACTCGGCATGCCGGTGCCGGAGCCCATCGTGCTGGAACTCGATAACGGCCCACTCGACCGGCCGTTCTTCATCATGGAAGAGATCCAGCATTGCACGGTTGCCTCTGTGATCCAGCCCGATCCTTATGGTGCGCTGGCGCCAAAGATCGGGCATCAGTTCTTTTCAACGCTGGGCAGAATCGCCAAAGCCGATCCCGACAAGATTGGCCTCAGCGATCTGGAAGGCGCGCGGGAAAATTCCTGGAAGCATGAAGTGGACCGCTGGGAACGCGAGATCGACGAGGACGAACGTGAGCCGCAACCCATCGCGCGCGCCGCCATCCGCTGGTTGAAACGCAACCCGCCGCCGCCGGCGCAGAAAGTCTGCGTCGTGCATGGCGATTATCGCAGCGGGAATTTCCTCTACGACGCCGAAGGCAATATCCGCGCGATCCTCGACTGGGAGATGACCCATCTAGGCGATCCGCTGGAGGACCTCGGCTGGGCAATCGATCCGTTGTGGAGCCACTTCAATCCCGAACGGCCGGCGGGGCTTGTGTCGCGCGAGCACGCGATCGCATTCTGGGAGCAAGCAAGCGGATTGAAGGCCGAGCCGCGCGCATTGTTCTGGTGGGAAATCTTCGCAAGTCTCAAGGGCCTGGCGATCTGGATTTCCGCGGCGCGCGAATATGGCGACGGGCGCAATGCCGATCCCGTGAATCTGTTCTCCGGCTGGTATTGCCTCGCTTTCCACAACAAGGTCCTCGCGGACCGCTTGAGCGCGGTGGGCGCATGAAACCGGAAGTCGACAAGATTCTCGAAACCACGGCGATTCAGCTCTTGACGCAGATCGCGCCAGAACTGCCAGCCGGCTACACGCAAGGCTCGGCGGGGCTTATCGGAATCCTGCTGGGGTTCTGTGCGAACGAATACGAAAACGGCGCCGAACTGCGCGCGAGCGAAAATGCGGAATTGCGCAATCTGCTGGCGGAGCTGGAAGCAGCGGTGGAAGACGTGCGGCTGTGCGTGAAGCTGGGCGCGGTGATGGGCGAACGCGATGCGTCGCTGAAGATTTCCGATCTCAATTATTCGAATGCGCAGTTGAAGAAGCTTCTGATCGACGTGCAAACCTATCTGGAAACCCGCAATGACGATCAGGCCAAGCTGGCGCGGCGCGAAATCTGGGCAGTGCTGAAAGCGAGCGCCAAGGCGCGGCTGGTCAAGCTGCCGGGGATGTAGTCCTCCCCTTCTTCCTCTTTCGTCATGGCCGGGCTTGTCCCGGCCATCCATGAACACGGACCAACGGCCTCTGGAAAATGGATGGCCGCCACGAGGGCGGCCATGACGATTTAGATTATGATGACATTGCTATGCGGCGCTTTTATGCGCGCGGCCTTTCGGATGCGCTTTCTCGTACACATCCATCAATTTCTTCGCGTCGATCTCCGTATAAGCCTGCGTGGTGGAGAGCGAGGCGTGGCCGAGGAGTTCCTGCACGGTGCGCAGGTCGCCACCGTTCTGCAAAAGGTGCGTCGCGAAGGAATGGCGCAGCGCATGGGGCGTGGCGCGTTCGGACAATCCCAGCCGCCCGCGCAAATTCTGCATCAGCGCCTGCGCCTCGCGCGCGCTCATCGGTTTGCCGCGGCGCGAGCGGAACAGGCTGTCTTTCGGTGCGAGCTTGAACGGCAATATTTCGGCATAAGCAGCAATCGCTTCGCGAATGACCGGCAGAAGCGGCACCACGCGCTCCTTGCGGCCTTTGCCCGCGATCACCATTGCTTCGCCCAGCGGCACATCGCCGATCTTCAGGCTCAACGCTTCGGAGATGCGCAGGCCCGCGCCATAAAGCAGCGTCAGCAGGGCGACATCGCGCGCGCCGATCCATTCGACATCGTTCTCGCCCGCTTCGGCCAAAGTGCGCGCGGCATCCACTTCGCTCAAAGGACGCGGCAGCGAACGGGCGATGCGCGGGGAGCGAACGCTCTTGGCCGCCGGGTTGTCGACGATCTCTTCCCGCGCCAGATGGCGGAAGAAGCTGCGGATCGACGCCAGAGTGCGGCGCACCGAGCGATTGCCCAGCCCTTCGTTACGGCGGTCGGTGATGAAGGCGCGGATGTCCGCTGGCGCAATCTTTTCCAGCTTGCGCTCGTCGATCGCGCCGCCCACATGCGTGACCAGAAATTCCAGAAAGCGCGTCACGTCATCGCCATAGGCGCGCAGAGTATGCGCACTTGCGCGCCGCTCATGCGCCAGAGACGCAAGCCATTCGGATTTCAGAGTTTCGGCAGATCGAGCCATGCGCGGATCGCACGTTCCAACGCCCGCGCGAAAAAGGAAAGGTCGGCGGCCGTCTCTTCGCCCTCAAAGCGGCCTTCGCTCCGGGCGCCCAGCACGTAAAGCGCCGCCGGCGTGTCGCGGCCGATCCGCAGGCGGAACACCGCGATGCTTTTGCAATCGCTGGCGCCCAGCAGGGCTTCGCCGCCGCCGGAGAGCACCGCGCCCGAACTGTCGCGGCCCAGAACGGCCAAGGTCGTGCCATGCGCGATGAGGCGCACGCCTTCGCAACCTCTGGGCGCGGCATTCTCGCCTTCGACACAAAGCGCTACGCGGTCGGCGCCGAAGGCGGGGGCGGCGGCAGTCGCCATCGCGATGGCTTCCTCGAAAGAGCGCGCGTCGATCAGATCCAGCACCAGCCTGCGCACGCCATCGCCAAGCCGGACGGATCGCTCGCTTTTGAGGCCATCGCGCTCGGCGCGCAAAGCGGCGTTTTCGCCGGAAAGCCGCTCGATCACGAAAGACTGCATGTCGCGCACGCGGGCGTCGCCGAAGCGCCGCGGCAACAGAAGGCCCAGAAGCTCGCCATCTTCCGCAAGCTTTTCGCGGTGCATTCTTATATACGCCTTCACCGCCTGGGCGGCAGCAAGCGCCGGATCGCGGGACTCTGCGCGGTCGTTCATGCGAAAATCCGGATGTGTTGCGGCATGGCTTTCAGCGTTGACCTGCGCGAATCAGTAACGAAAGTGTAGCGATGAAGTCGTTCGCCTTGAAGCCCACGGAAGAAACAGCGCCCGCGCACCGCGCCGGCGTGCTTTTGCCGTTGCCGCTTGCGGGTGTTTACGACTACGCGGCGGACGAGGACTTGCCGCGCGGCAGCATTGTGGTGGCGCCGCTGGGGCCGCGCGAATATCTGGCCTGTGTGTGGAATGGCGGTGACGGCAAGGTTGCGCCTGAGAAATTGAAGCCCATCGAACTTTTGCCCGAGCGTCCGCGCCTGCCCGAAGCGTTGTGCGATTTCATCGACTGGGTAGCGCGATACACTCTGTCGCCGCCGGGACAAGTGCTGGCGCTGGCGCTGCGCGTTTCTTCCGCCTTCGACGAAGAAGTGCCGCGCATCGCTTATGTGCGCGGAAACGGGACACCCAGGAAGATGACCGACGCGCGCGCGCGTGTGCTGGCAGTCTGCGAGGACGGGCTGGCGCGGCGGGTGAATGATTATGCCACGGAGGCGAATGTAACGCCCGCCGTGGTGCGCGGGTTGATCGAATGCGGCGCGCTGGTCGAAACCGCGTTGCCGGAATTTCGGCGCTTTCCCGTTCCTGATCCCGATCATGCGCATCCGGTTCTGAATGCGGAGCAGCAGAAGGCCGCGAACGCGCTGGTGACGGATGTTCGCGTCGGCGCGTTCTCGGCCAATCTGCTCGATGGCGTGACCGGTTCGGGCAAGACCGAGACCTATTTCGAAGCGGTGGCGGAAGCGTTGAAGCGCGGCAAGCAGGCGCTGATCCTGCTGCCCGAAATCGCGCTAACGGTGCAGTTCCTCGACCGTTTTGCCGAACGCTTTGGCTGCCGCCCCGCCGAATGGCACAGCGATCTTTCGCAGAAGGAGCGCAAGCGCACCTATCGGGCGGTGATGAACGGCGAGGCGCGCGTGGTGGTGGGCGCGCGGTCCGCGCTCTTCCTGCCGTTCAAAGAATTGGGCCTCATCATCGCGGATGAGGAGCACGAGCAGGCCTATAAGCAGGAAGACGGCGTGATCTATCACGCGCGCGACATGGCGGTTGTGCGCGCGCGGCTGGAGAATTGCCCCATCGTGCTTTCCAGCGCGACGCCGTCCATCGAGAGCTATGTGAATGCCGAAAGCGGGCGCTACCAATGGCTGCGGTTGCGCGAGCGGCACGGCGTGGCGGAATTGCCCGCGATCAAGCTGATCGACCTGCGCAACGAAAAAGTGGAAGCGGGAACGTGGCTGTCACAGCCTTTGCGCGAGGCGTTGGCCGTGGCGCTGGGCAGCGGCGAACAGGCGATGTTGTTCCTCAATCGCCGGGGCTATGCGCCGCTCACTCTGTGCCAGAGCTGCGGGCACAAGATGGTGTGCCGCAACTGCTCCACATGGCTGGTGGAACATCGCTATCACAAGCGGCTCACCTGCCATCATTGCGGCTTC
This sequence comes from Rhizomicrobium sp., assembly GCA_036488415.1. GTDB lineage: Bacteria > Pseudomonadota > Alphaproteobacteria > Micropepsales > Micropepsaceae > Rhizomicrobium. Next base: position 28,891 of record DASXHQ010000106.1, on the reverse strand, counting down.
GATATGCCGACGCCGAAAAACTGCCCGGAATGCCAGGCCGAGAACAGCCTGATCGCCTGCGGCCCCGGCGTGGAGCGCGTGGCGGAGGAATTCGCGAGCGTATTCCCGCTGGCCCGCATGGCGATTGCCTCTTCCGACACCTGGCATGGGCCGCTGGAAACGCAGGCGGCGATCCGCGCGATGGCCAAGCGCGAGATCGATGTGGTGATCGGCACCCAGATCATGGCCAAGGGCCATCACTTCCCACAGCTCACTTTGGTGGGCGTGGTGGATGCCGACCTCGGCGGCGCAGACGGCGACATGCGCGCGCGCGAGCGGACGTTCCAGTTGTTGCATCAAGTGTCGGGCCGCGCGGGCCGCGCCGAGAAGCCGGGACTGGTGCTGCTGCAAACGCGCAATCCGAACGACGCGGTGATGAAGGCGCTGGCCTCCGGCGACCGCGACGCCTTCTATGAACAGGAACGCGGCTTTCGCGAGCGCGCGGCGACGCCACCCTTCGGACGGCTGGCCGCTGTCATCCTCTCCGGCGCGGAAGGCGAGAAAGTGCGCGAGATCGGCCGCCAGCTTGCCAAAGCCGCACCATCGGCACGCGGCGTGAAAGTGTGGGGGCCGACCCCGGCGTTTTATCATCTGCTGCGCGGGCAAACCCGCGAACGCCTGCTGGTGCAGGCGGAGCGCAGCGTGGATGTGCAGGCCTATCTGCGTGCATGGTTGGCGCTGGTGAAAGTGCCGACCGCCGTGCGCGTAACCGTCGACATCGATCCGGTGAGTTTCTTCTGAAGGGGGATTTTATGAAGCGGGTGCTTTTGCTCGCGGGCATTTTCGCGCTCGCGTCTTCGTTTGCGCTGGCCGCGGGCTATGACAAGACGGAAACAACCAAGGCCTACACAATCCGCCTGCGCGTGCCGGATGCGGCTTTGTCCAATCCGGCGCTCAAGGCGGAGATCATAACGCGCTGGAAAAAGGATTCCGGCGAGATCAAGAGCGAAGCGACGGAAGACCTGAAGGATCAGGTGCCGGACTTCCATCCCTACATGCTCGACACTCAATGGCGCGTGACCTTCGAAAACGCCGATGTGATCAGTCTGTCGGCCAACAGCTTCATCGATCAGAACGGCGCCCACCCCAACGGCAGCTTCGATTCCATCGTATGGGACAAGAAGGCGAACCGCGTGGTGCCGTTCGAGGATTTGTTCGTGCCCACCATGCGAAAGACGGCGTTCAACGCGATCGCGGCGTCGGCGCGCAAAAGCTGGATTGCCATCATGACCAAGCGGGAGGGGGACGCTCCCATTCCCGGCATGGTGGATGATGGGATTGGAGCCGATGCGAAGAAGCTCGGCCACTACGCCTTGATCTACGACAAGGGTGCGAGCCAGCCGAACGGGATCGTATTGCTGTATGGCTCGGGCGAAGTGTGGCCCAACGCGGCGGGCGACTTCCGGCTGGTCGTACCCACCTTCGTCTTCCGCGCGTACCTGACGCCGGAGTGGAAGGCGCGGTTCAGTTAGCGCGGCAGGTTGAGGCCGAGTTCGCGCGCGCGGGCCGAGGCGCGCTTGTGGTCGTCTGTTTCGTAGAGTTGTCCGAAGCGTCTGCCGGTGAGCTGGCGGTAGATGAGTTCGGTCACGGCGCGATTGAGCCAGTCGCTGCGGCTCTCGGACCCGCGCAGTTTTTCAACCATCGCTTCGGTGTCCTTGCCCATCCAGAAAGTGACGCGGCTTTCGCTCTCAGCCCGGCGCTTCTGATAGGCGGTCTGGCGCTCGCTATCGGATTTCATCAGGAATTCCCGGCGAATCTTCGTAAGACACCTTACGTGAGTTACCTTACAAAAGCGAGCAAGAGACCCTGTCTCCGCGAAGTTCTCTCGTGAGGTAACTTACGGGGAAACGCGCTTATTGGAAGTCTCGAACGTCCGCGAGATGACCGGCAATCGCCGCCGCTGCTGCCATCGCGGGGGAGACCAGATGGGTGCGTCCGCCGCGGCCCTGGCGCCCCTCGAAATTGCGGTTGGAGGTGGAGGCGCAACGCTCGCCCGGCTCCAGCCGGTCGGCATTCATGGCGAGGCACATGGAGCATCCGGGCTCGCGCCATTCAAAGCCTGCTTCGACAAACACCTTGTCGAGGCCTTCGTCCTCGGCCTGCTTCTTCACCAAGCCCGATCCCGGCACCACCATCGCGCCGACATGGGCGGCGACCTTGCGGCCTTTGGCGATCACGGCCGCCGCGCGCAGGTCTTCAATGCGGCCATTGGTGCAGGAGCCGATGAAGACGCGGTCGATTTTTACGTCCGAGAGCGCGGTGCCGGGCTTCAGGTCCATATAGCTCAAGGCGCGTTCGACACCGGCGCGCTGGTTGGCGTCTTCAATTTTCGCGGGGTCTGGCACCGAGGCGGTGATCGGCGCGCCCTGCTCCGGCGAGGTGCCCCACGTCACCATCGGCGCGATGTCTTTGGCGTCGAGCGTGACTTCGACGTCGAACTTTGCATCCGTGTCGGAATGCAGCGTCTTCCAATAGGCGACAGCGGCGTCCCATTTATTTCCCTTGGGCGCGCGGGGCTTGCCGTTCACATAAGCAAACGTCGTCTCGTCCGGCGCAATCAGACCCGCGCGGGCGCCGCCTTCGATGGTGAGATTGCAGAGTGTCATACGGCCTTCCATCGACAGGCTTTTCACCGCGTCGCCCGCATATTCGATGACATGGCCGGTACCGCCCGCCGTGCCGATTTTCGCAATGACGGCCAGCGCCATGTCTTTCGCGGTGACACCGATGGGAAGCGCGCCGTTCACTGTCACGCGCATGTTCTTGGACTTGGGCATCAGCAAGGTCTGAGTCGCCATCACATGCTCGACATCCGATGTGCCGATGCCGAAGGCGATGGAGCCGAATGCGCCGTGGGTCGAGGTGTGGCTGTCGCCGCAGACGATGATGGTGCCGGGCAGAGTCCAGCCTTGCTCCGGCCCCACGATATGCACGATGCCCTGGCGGATATCGTCCATCGCCAGATATTCGACCCCGAAATCCTTGGCGTTGCGCTCCAGCGTGGCGATCTGCTCGCGCGATTCCGGATCGGCAATGCCCGCGGCGCGATCCTTCGTCGGCACATTGTGGTCTGCAACGGCCAGCGTAAGGTCTGGGCGGCGCAGTTTGCGGCCCGCCAGGCGCAACCCCTCGAAGGCCTGCGGGCTCGTCACTTCATGGACGAGGTGACGGTCGACATAGATAACCGCGGATTCCCCCGGCGCCTCATGCACCAGATGGGCATCCCAGATTTTGTCGTAGAGCGTTTTTCCGGACATTTCCTGCACACAATAGCTGTCTGAGGCCGACTATAGCGCGCGCAAGATTGGTGACGAAATAGCCGATTGCGCGACAGAATCGAACCTAATGCTGGCTGGTGCAGTAGGCCACGCTCATGATGATGATAATGGCAATGAACTGCGCCAGCACGCGCCAGCGCATAAGCCGGTTCGACCATGTGCGCGAGGTGTCGCCGCCAACCCACAGCGTATAGAGCCCCGCCATCAGAATAAGACCGACGGTCACGATGGCGATCAGAACAACGGTTTTCCCCATGCGCCGGGTTTAGCAGGATTTTGCATGGCGCTATATATGGGCGGAACAGGATGAGGGGCGCAGGATTCCGCCATGCAAGGCCAATCGGATGGCATACCCGCACTGATAGAATCCGGCCGCAGCGCCGAGAGCGGGCACGACCACCAGACCGCTCGCGCGTGTTTTGCGAAAGCGGCGCAAGGGGGAAGCGTCGAAGCCTTGCGGCGCTTGGCGATCAACCTTCTGGTGCGCGATCCGGCCGCTCCCGCTGACGGCATCGGCATGGCACGGGAGGCCGCGAACCGGGGGGATGCGGAAGCGGCGCATCTGTGCGCGACCATCGCCGCCAACGACGACCTGCTCCCGGACCGCTGGAATATCACCCTCGATTATCTGCAGCGTGCCGCGCAAGGCGGGTATCCGCTGGCGCAGAAGGAACTGTCGCTTCTCTCCGGCATTGCCGGCGCAGACTGGACTGCGATGCGCAGCCGGATCGACATCGGCAAATGGCTGGAAGTGCCCGCGGCGCAGGAATTGTCGGCATCGCCGGTGATACGCGCCTATGCTGGATTTCTTCCGCCGCATTTTTGCGACTGGATCATCGAGCGTTCGGAAGGCCGCACGCAGCCCGCGACGGTGGTCCTGCCCGAAACGGGCTCCGGCGGCCGCATGGATGGGACGCGCAGCAACAGCCACGCCGGATTCGATCTTTCGGAATGCGACATCATCCTGATGCTGATGCGCGCGCGCATTTCGGCACTAAGCGGTTTGCCGCCACAGGGGCTGGAGTGGCCGATGGCGCTGCATTATTCCGTCGGCGAAGAATACAAGCCACATTACGATTTCTACGACACGGACTCACACAGCCTGCAACAGATGGTGTCCCGCACAGGCCAGCGCGTTGCCACCTTCCTTGTTTATCTGAACGAGGATTTCGAGGGCGGCGAAACCGATTTTCCCAAACTGAACATTCGCTATCGCGGCAAGAAGGGCGATGGCTTGCTCTTCTTCAACGTGACGAATGGCAAGCCCGACCCGCGGACCTTGCACGCGGGCCTTGCTCCCACACGCGGCGAGAAATGGCTCTATTCGCAATGGATTCGCGAGCCGAAGATCTGAAGCGCTATTGGAGCGGCTGATCGGCGTCGAAATATTCGAAGATGAGATGAATGCGGTCGTCGGCGCCGTCGTTGCGCACCGCATGCACGCCCATGTTGTTCACCTCGTAAGCTTGGCCTTCCTTGAGATGATAGGTGTTGGGCGCGATGTAGAAGGCGACCTGCTGGTTCGTTTGCAGCGGAATATGGATCTTGTGCGGCCAGCGCGCCGACAGATTGGCGTCGACATGCGGCTTGATTACACCGCCCGGCGCCATGCGCGCCAGCATGATCCGCGGATGGACGCCGTTGCGATAGCCGTATGACGCCACGGCCTGCGCCATCACCGGCGCGATAAGCGGCTCGAACTCTCGCCACAGCGGAAGATCGTATGAGCCGCGCCAATCGCGCACGTCGCTTACGAAGCGAAAGACGATGTGCTTTGTTTTGTCGAGCGCCTCGTATTTGTTCGGCTTCACCAGATTCTGCTCATCCCACACGGGTTGCGGGATCGCGCGCACAGCCTCCTGCAACGCCACGATATCGATAGCGCCCAGTTCGCGCAGTCCGCGGGTTTTACGTGGGTTCGGCTGCATGGACGTCTCTGCTGTAGTGGAACATCTCAAAATCGCGCGCGTAAAAATTCGCAATCCAGTCACGCAGGGAAGAATCCAAATATTCGTCATAACACGCGTGGCTGGACGCGTTGACACGGCCAAGATCGGTGCTGGGAATTCCAATATGCGCGCAAATTTTGTTGAAGCTCGCTTGCATATCTTCGGTGCGGCCGACGAAATCCATCGCAAGCTTGCCGTCTTCTGTCGTCAGGAAATCGGATTGCGGCAGGAACAACAGGCGATAGGGAGGCTTTGCTTGCGCGATGATGGCGCGCATGTACCCCTGCGGATTGGCTGCGAAGGCGCCGTCGCGGCCCATGAAGGCGCAATAGGAGACGAAGCGGTCGAACGGATTGCGCACGAAAGCAAACTTGAAATAGCTCGCGAAAACCGCATCACCCAGCACGGCACGGATCTGGCGCACATTGATGTGGCCGTGGGTGACGCCGGCAAATTCCGGAAAGGGAAAACGCTTCTTCACGAAAAGGCCGACCTGCTCGAGATCGCTTTCGCACATATGCGCACGCAAGGCCTGACGGACCGAATGGGTCCCCGTCTTCGGCACGGCGAAGAAAATGAACTTGTGGCGATGCGAAATGATCAACGCGGGCACGTCCCGGCGGCTTCGGATCGACTATGCACGACGTCCGCTGGAATGTGAACTTCTGGGACTTTAAGTTACCAGACGCCCGTGTTCGGCATGGAAGCCCACGGCTCGGCCGGTGGCAGCGAGCCATTTTCCTGCAGCAGTTCCACAGAGATTCCATCCGGCGAGCGGACGAAGGCCATATGTCCGTCGCGCGGCGGGCGGTTGATGGTGACGCCGCCATCCATCAGCCGCTGGCAGGTGTCGTAGATGTTGTCCACGCGATAGGCGAGATGGCCGAAATTGCGCCCGCCTTTGTAATCCTCAGCGTCCCAGTTGTAGGTGAGCTCCACCAGCGGCGCCTGATCCTTCGCCGCGCGCTCGACATCCTCCGGCGCGCAAAGGAAGACCAGCGTGAAACGCCCACCCTGGTTTTCGATGCGGCGCACTTCCTTCAGGCCGAGCTTGGCACAGTAGAAATCCAGAGAGGCATCGAGGTCCTTCACGCGAACCATTGTGTGCAGATAACGCATGAACTGTCCTTTGATTGTCTAGGCCTTCAGGAGGTTTGGATCATACCAAACATCGACCTGATCACCAGCAATGAGAAAACGCCAGCCCGGCGCGAGCGCCAGAAAATTCAAGATTTGCGGACACGTGCTTTCAAGGTGCGCGACATGGATTGGTTGGAAGAAGTCGTCAGCGTCTGAATATTCGCCTGCCCAGATATACCAGCCACTTGCTCCCGAAGTCGGCAGATGGCGCAGTCCATGAATGGGACTGGACGTGACAGATACGTTGCGCGCCACGCCGGCAATGTCCGTATCTCTCACTTCAACGAAATCGGCTCGGAATTTCGCGCAAAGCGATCTTTGCTCTGCGGTCGTCATGCGAGGGCGTCGATATCGGCGTCCGACAGATTGCCGGGGACGATGGTGACGGGGATAGGGTAATGCGCCGCGGTGGCCACCGTTGCGACCAGCGGGCCGGGGCCCTCCTTCGCGGTGGAGGAGGCCAGCACCAGAATTGAAATATCGCGGTCACTTTTGAGCAAATCCATCAACGCATCGATGCTGCGGCCTTCGCCGATGACAAGTTCGCAAACGATGCCGGACACTTCGTTGACGATCTTCGCGGCCTCATAGATCAGCGATTCCGCTTCCTGGTGCGCTTCGTCCCTCATGATCTCTTCGACGCCGCGCCATTGCTGCATCTCCGGCAACTGTGCGACGCACAGCAATGTCACGCGGCCACCCGTCGCCTGCGCGCGGCGTGTGGCGAAGCGGATCGCCACCTTGCATTCCGGTGTCTTGTCCACGACGACAAGGAATTTGCGCGGTGCGCGGGCGGGGCTGCTCATCGTCGCCATTTTACATTTTAAGCGGTTGCACGGAAGGTCCGCTAATCCGGCAGTTTGGCCTTCAACTGGTAGAGCAGTTCCAAGGCCTCGCGTGGCGACAGCGTATCGGGCGAGAACTTGCGCAATTCCTCTTCCACGGCGCTTGTCTTTGGCGCGGCACCCGGCGCATTGGCGGCGAAGAGCGGCAGGTCGTCGATGCGGGCGAGTGGCTTGTGGCCTTCGCGTCCTTCTTCCAATGCGCGCAAAACTTCTTCGGCACGTCCGATGACGGCGGCAGGAAGGCCCGCCAGCTTGGCGACGTGGATCCCGTAAGAGCGGTCTGCGGCGCCGGGGGCGACTTCGTGCAAGAAGACGATGGTATCCTTCCACTCCTTCACGCTCATGGTGACGCAGGCGAGCGAGGAGAGACGTTCGGCCATCGCCGTCATCTCGTGATAATGCGTGGCGAAGAGCGCGCGGGACTTGTTCTTCTCGTGCATGTGTTCGACGGCGGCCCAGGCGATGGCGAGGCCATCGAAAGTCGCGGTGCCGCGACCGATCTCATCGAGGATGACAAGGCTGTTGGGCGTCGCCTGATTGAGGATCGCGGCGGTCTCCACCATTTCGACCATGAAGGTGGAACGGCCGCGCGCCAGATCGTCCGCCGCGCCGACGCGGGAGAAGAGCTTGTCGACGATGCCGATTTGCGCGGTTTCGGCGGGCACGAACGCGCCCATCTGCGCCATCACCGCGATCAGCGCGTTCTGGCGCAGGAAAGTGGACTTACCCGCCATGTTCGGGCCGGTGACGAGCCAGATGCGTTTGGTGTCCGGCGACAGATCGCAATCGTTGGGCACGAAGGGATTGGCATGATCGGCAGCCAGCGCGGCTTCGACCACCGGATGCCGCCCGCGATGGATCTTGAAATTCAGGCTGTTGTCGACGACGGGGCGCACATGGCGCGCGGCAATGGCGAGTTCGCCCAACGCGGTTGCAACATCCACGCGCGCCAGAGCATCGGCGATGCGGGCGAGCGCAATGCTGGCATCAACCACCGCCGTCAGCATCTGCTCGAACAATTCACGTTCCAGCGCCAGCGCCTGATCGGCGGCTTGTGAGATGCGGGTGGCGAGCGTCGCAAGTTCGTCGGTGGTAAAGCGCACGGCGCTGCCGATGGTCTGGCGGTGGCGGAAGAGTGTGCGGTTCTCGCCTTCCTGCAGCTTGTCGCCATGTTGCGGCGTGACTTCGATGAAATAGCCCAGAATGCCATTGTGCTTGATACGCAGCGCGGAGACGCCGCTGTCCTGCTTGTATCTGGCCTCCAACGTGGCGATCACGCGGCGGGATTCATCGCGCAGGCTGCGCATCTCGTCGAGCGGCGCTTGCGCGCCCGCGACGATGAAGCCGCCGTCGCGCGCCAGGAACGGCGGTTCGGCGACGAGGAAATGATCCAGCTTGTCGCTGACGATGCTCGCCGCGGCAATGCCTTCAACAAGATCGATGCGCGCAATCTCTATTTCGCCAAGCGCCGGTTTGAGCGGATCGTTCAGCTTGCCCAACTGATCGCGCAAGGCGCGCGCAGCTTTGAGCCCATCGCGGATATTGGCGAGATCGCGCGGGCCGCCACGGCCTACCGACAGCCGCGCCAAAGCACGCGCGATGTCCGGCGCACGGCGCAGATCGTCGCGCAGATGCCGGCGCAATTCGGAATCGGACGCGAAGAAGGCGACGGCGTCGTGGCGCTGCGCAACCGCTTTCACGTCGGTGAGCGGCGAGGACAACCGATTGGCCAATTCGCGCGCGCCTGCCGCCGTCACCGTCCGGTCCATCACGGAAAGCAGTGAGCCGTTGCGCGTGCCGGTGAGCGTCTCGACCAGTTCGAGATTGCGCCGCGTAGCGGCATCTATCGCCATGAAGGCGCGTTCCGGCGTCTGCGCGAGTGGCTTTAACGCCGGAAGCTTTCCTTTCTGCGTGAGTTCGAGATAACCGATCAGCGCACCTGCTGCCGACAGTTCCGCGCGGCTGAACGAGCCGTAGCCATCCAGCGCCATCACCTTGTAGAGCGACTTCAATGCGCGTTCGCCCGTGCCGGAGTCGAATTTCACTGACGACAGCGGCGACAAGGCGGGACCAAAACTTTTCAGGACAGGACCGAGTGTGTCATCGCCCAGCAAGCCATCCGGCACCAGCAATTCGCGCGGGGCGATCCGCGCCAGCTCCGCGGCAATATCGGCGCCCGTCACCGCGCCAACCCGGAAATCGCCGGTGGACATGTCGGCGCTGGCAATCGCGAAATCCGAACCAGCGCGGCCCAAACTCGCCAGCACATTGGAAGCACGCGCTTCGAGCAGCGAGTCTTCAGTCAGCGTGCCGGGCGTGACGAGGCGGATGACGTCGCGCTTCACCACAGATTTGGAGCCGCGCTTCTTGGCTTCCGCCGGGTCCTCCATCTGCTCGCAGACGGCGACGCGGAAGCCCTTGCGGATCAGCTTCTCCAGATAGGCTTCCGCCGCGTGAACCGGCACACCGCACATCGGAATATCATCGCCGGCATGTTTCCCGCGCTTGGTGAGCGCGATGTCGAGCGCTTCGGACGCGCGTACCGCATCCTCGAAGAACATCTCGTAGAAATCGCCCATGCGGTAGAACAGCAGATAGTCCGCATGCGCCGCTTTGGTCTCGAGATACTGCGCCATCATGGGCGTAGGCTCGGTGTCCGGCGGGGTCACATGCTCGTTCATGGCGCTACCCTACCGTGCCGCACCCCGGCGCGGCGACAGCGTCCTTGAAACGCCATACAACACAGGCAGATATTCTGTGGATCACCACTGGCGGAACCCGCATGGACACGATTCAAAGACCCACTTTCACCGATGAGGAGGCTCTGGCCTTCCACGCCATGGGAAAGCCCGGGAAGATCGAGATCAACCCCACCAAGCCCATGGCGACACAGCGCGATCTGGCGCTAGCTTACTCACCGGGCGTTGCGGTCCCCGTACGCGCCATCGCCGAGAATCCCGACCGCGCCTATGACTACACCGCCAAGGGAAATCTCGTCGCCGTTATCTCCAACGGCACCGCCATCCTTGGGTTGGGCGATCTGGGCGCGCTCGCGTCCAAACCCGTGATGGAAGGCAAGGCGGTTCTCTTCAAGCGCTTCGCCGATGTGGACGCCATCGATCTGGAGGTGGACACGAAGGATGTCGATGCGTTCGTCGCGGCGGTGCGCTATCTGGGGCCGTCCTTCGGCGGCATCAATCTGGAAGACATCAAGGCGCCGGAATGCTTCGTGATCGAAGAGCGGTTGCGCGAACTGATGGACATTCCCGTCTTCCATGACGACCAGCACGGCACCGCCATCATCTCCGCCGCCGGCATCATCAATGCCTGTCATCTGACGGGCCGCGACATCAAGGACATCAAGGTCGTCGTGAACGGTGCGGGCGCTGCCGGCATCGCTTGCCTTGAACTGCTCAAGGCAATGGGCCTGCCGAGCAAGAACGCCATCCTCTGCGACACCAAGGGCGTCATCTATCGCGGCCGCACGAGCGGCATGAACCAGTGGAAGAGCGCGCATGCCATCGAGACCGATGCCCGCACCCTGGAAGACGCGGTGAAAGACTCGGATGTTTTCCTCGGCCTCTCCGTCAAAGGCGCAATGACGCAGGACATGGTGAAGACCATGAAGAAAGCGCCGATCATCTTTGCGATGGCCAATCCGGATCCGGAGATCACGCCGGAAGATGTGAAAGCGGTGCGGCCTGACGCGATCGTCGCCACGGGGCGCAGCGATTATCCCAACCAGGTCAACAATGTGCTGGGCTTTCCTTATATCTTCCGGGGCGCGCTGGATGTGCGTGCGACGACGATCAACGAAGCGATGAAGATCGCCGCCGCCGAAGCACTGGCGACGCTGGCGCGCGAGGATGTGCCCGACGAAGTGGCGATGGCCTACCGCGGCAAGCGGCCGGCATATGGGCCCGACTACATCATTCCCGTGCCCTTCGATCCGCGCCTGATTTCGCGTGTCTCGGCGGCGGTGGCGGAAGCCGCGATCAAGACCGGCGTGGCGCGGCGCGAAGTGAAGAACATCGACAACTATCACAACCAGCTCACCGCGCGGCTCGATCCTTCCGCCGTTCTGTTCCAGAACATCACCGCCGCGGTGCGCGCCAATCCCAAGCGCGTGGTGTTCGCGGAAGGCGAAGAGGATTCTGTCATTCGCGCGGCGGCGGCGTTCCAGAATTCCGGGCTCGGCAAGGCGCTGCTGGTGGGGCGCGAGCAGATTATCAAGGAAGGCATGCAACGGGCCGGCCTCGAAGCCGGATCGCTGGAAGTGCGGGTGCCGCATTCGGCGCAGGAAGCCTCCGCTTACATCAACTCGCTTTATGCCCGCCTGCAGCGGCGCGGCGCGCTTTATCGCGACGTGGTACGCATGGTCACAAACGACCGCAACATCTATGGCGCCTGTATGCTGGCGGCCGGCGATGCGGATGCGATGGTGACAGGCGTAACACGCGCCTATCAGGCCGCGCTAAACGACGTGCGCACGGTTTTGGATCCGCCGCGCGGGCAGCGCGCGGTGGGCGTGAACCTTATCTTCTCCAAGGGCCGGGTGATCTTCGTGGCGGACACTTCGGTACACGAAATGCCGACGTCGGAAGAATTGGCGGACATCGCGATGCAGACCGCGCGGGTGGTCAAAAACTTCGGCTTCACGCCGCGTGTGGCAATGTTGGCCTCTTCTACTTTCGGCTTCCCCCGTAGCGAACGCAGCGAACGTATCGTCGAAGCGGTCCACATCCTCGACAAACGCGGTGTGGATTTCGAATATGACGGCGAGATCGCGGTGGACGTTGCGCTCGACCGCAACAAGCTGGCGCTTTATCCTTTCGCCCGGCTCACTGACACGGCGAATGTGCTGGTGATGCCCGCGATCCATTCGGCTTCGATCTCAACGCGCCTCCTCAGCGAAATGAGCGGCGTCAGCGTGCTGGGGCCGCTGCTGATCGGGCTGGAGAAGCCGGTGCAAATCGCCCCGCTCGGCGCCAAGATGAGCGAAATTTACAACGCCGCTGTTATTGCGGCGCTGTGAACTTCGGCAATTCGTGATTTTGCGCTCTGGCGAGGAAACCCTTCGCCAGCGCGTGATAGACACCTTCGGGGCAAATCAGCTTGGAGCAGGCGCTGGCGATCAGCGTTGTCGCGCGGGCTTTCGCGCGTCAAGCCGCAACACGAGACAGAAGCGAGAATTCCCCATAAGATTCGGCGCTTAGCCGGTTCCTGACTTGCAGCGTTAAGCACCCGTCCCTATATACCCCTCAGGTCCGGCCGGGCATTGGCCCGGTGCGGAATTTGTCAATTATATCAATGGGAACGGTCCGGAGGGCGCTCACGTTAGAGGCCAGGAAGCCGTCCGCCAGAGAGAGGATTAAAGCAATGGCAAAAGTGATCGGCATCGATCTGGGCACGACCAATTCGTGCGTGGCCGTCATGGAGGGCTCGGCCCCCAAGGTCATCGAAAATGCGGAAGGCGCGCGCACCACGCCCTCCATCGTCGCCTTCAGCAGTGATGGCGAACGTCTCGTCGGCCAGCCCGCCAAGCGGCAGGCCGTCACCAACCCCGAATTCACCTTCTTCGCGATCAAGCGCCTGATTGGCCGCCGCTTCGACGATCCGATGACGAAGAAGGACATCGACATGGTGCCCTACAAGATCGTCAAAGCCGACAATGGCGACGCCTGGGTGCAGGGCCGTGATGGCAAGAAATACGCGCCGAGCGAAATCTCCGGCTTCATCCTGCAGAAGATGAAGGAAACCGCCGAAGCTCATCTCGGCGAGAAGGTCACGCAAGCGGTCATCACCGTGCCTGCCTACTTCAACGACGCCCAGCGCCAGGCGACGAAAGACGCCGGCAAGATCGCGGGGCTTGAAGTGCTGCGCATCATCAACGAGCCGACCGCGGCTGCCCTTGCCTATGGCATGGACAAGAAGGGTTCCGGCACCATTGCGGTCTATGACCTTGGCGGCGGCACCTTCGACGTGTCGGTGCTGGAAATCGGCGACGGCGTGTTCGAGGTGAAGTCCACCAATGGCGACACCTTCCTTGGCGGCGAAGACTTCGACCAGCGTCTGGTCGGTTATCTGGCCGATGAGTTCAAGAAAGAGTCGGGCATCGACCTGCGTTCGGACCGGCTCGCTCTTCAGCGTCTGAAGGAAGCGGCCGAGAAGGCGAAGATCGAGCTGTCGTCCGCGATGCAGACCGAAGTGAACTTGCCGTTCATCACGGCGGATGCTTCGGGTCCCAAGCATCTGACGATGAAGATCACGCGCGCCAAGCTGGAAGCGCTGGTCGATGATCTCATCCAGAAGACCATCGCGCCGGTGAAGCAGGCGCTGAAGGATGCCGGCGTTTCGGCGAACCAGATCGACGAAGTCATTCTCGTCGGCGGCATGACCCGCATGCCCAAGGTTCAGGAAGCGGTGAAGCAGCTCTTCGGTAAGGAGCCACATAAGGGCGTGAACCCGGATGAAGTCGTCGCCATCGGCGCGGCTATTCAGGCGGGTGTGCTCAAAGGCGAAGTGAAGGACGTTCTGCTCCTCGACGTGACCCCGCTGTCGCTGGGCATCGAGACGCTGGGCGGCGTGTTCACGCGCCTCATCGAGCGCAACACCACGATCCCGACGAAGAAATCACAGACCTTCTCGACCGCAGAAGACAACCAGACGGCTGTCACCATTCGCGTGTTCCAGGGCGAGCGCGAAATGGCCGCGGACAACAAGATGCTGGGTCAATTCGATCTGGTGGGCCTGCCGCCCGCGCCGCGCGGCGTGCCGCAGGTAGAAGTCACCTTCGACATCGACGCCAACGGCATCGTCAGCGTCACCGCGAAGGACAAGGCGACCAACAAGGAACAGCAGATCCGCATCCAGGCTTCTGGCGGCCTGTCGGAAGCCGACATCAACAAGATGGTCAAGGAAGCCGAAGCCCACGCTGCGGACGACAAGAAGCGCAAGGAAAGCGCCGAAGCCAAGAACCAGGGCGACGCGCTGGTCCATTCGACCGAGAAGGCTTTGAACGAGCATGGCTCGAAGATCGACGCGGCCGACCGCACGAACATCGAGAACGCCATCGCGGCGCTGAAGGAAGCCTTGAAGTCCGACGATGCGGACGACATCAAGACGAAGACAGAAGCGCTGGCGCAGGCCTCGATGAAGCTGGGCGAGGCGATGTACAAGGCACAGCAGGCCGAAGGTGGCGCTGCGCCGGGCGCCGAAGGCGGCGAGCAGCCCAAGGACGACAATGTCGTGGACGCGGAATTCTCCGAGGTCGACGACGACAAGAAGGGCGCGGCGTAAGCAGCGTTTGGTCGGCCGGGGGGCATGAACCGATGAGCAAGGACTTGAAGTCATGATGGAAGGCCCGCATCTCCTCTGAAGGGGATGCGGGCCTGCCGTTTATAAGGTGGTTGGCGTATTCGATGGAAAAGCGTTGCTATTACGACATTCTGGGCGTGGACCGCGCGGCGTCCATCGACGCCATCAAGGGCGCCTATCGCAAAGCCGCCAAGGAACACCATCCCGATCGCAATCACGGCGACTCCACCGCCGAAGTGCGTTTCAAGGAAGTCAGCGAAGCCTATGAAGTCCTCAAGGACGATCAGAAGCGCGCCGCGTATGATCGCTTCGGTCACGCCGCCTTCGAGCATGGCGGCATGGGCCAGGGTGGACGGGGCGGTAATCCGTTCGATTTCGCGTCCAGCTTTACCGACATCTTCGACGATCTGTTCGGCGAGTTCACCGGCGGGCGCAAAGCGCGTCGCCAGAACCGCGGACAGGACCTGCGCTTCAATCTCGAAATCTCGCTCGAAGAGAGTTTCAAAGGCCGCAACGCGCAGATCAAAGTGCCGAGCGCAGTGGCTTGCGAAACCTGCGGCGGCACCGGCGCGGAAGCCGGTCATAAGGCGGAGCAATGCCCGACCTGCGCCGGCATCGGCAAGGTGCGCGCGCAGCAGGGCTTCTTCACCATCGAACGCACCTGCCCCGCCTGCCGCGGCAACGGGCGCATCATCAAGCATCCGTGCAAGACCTGTCAGGGTGCGGGGCTGGTGCAGAAGGAACGTACGCTGTCGGTCGATATTCCGGCGGGCGTGGAAGAAGGAACGCGAATCCGTCTCGCCGGTGAAGGCCAGGCGGGCGTGAATGGCGGTGCGCCCGGCGATCTTTACATCTTCATTTCGGTTGCGCCGCACGAGATATTCCAGCGCGACGGACATGATCTTTATTGCCGCGCGCCGGTCTCTTTTGTTACCGCGTCGCTGGGCGGCACCATCGACGTCCCCACCTTGGATGGCGGACGCACCAAGGTTTCGATCCCCGAAGGCACGCAATCCGGTCGCCAGTTTCGCGTTCGCGGCAAAGGCATGCCGGTGTTGCGTGGCGGCGGCATGAGCGGCGATCTTTATGTGGAACTCACCGTTGAGACGCCGGTGAAGCTGAGCAAGAAGCAGAAAGAACTGCTCAAGCAATTCGAAGCCGAGTGCGCGCCCGGTTGCCAGCCCGAATCCGAGGGCTTCTTCGCCAAGGTCAAAGAGTTCTGGAAGGGCGAGGCTTAAGCTCGCGTCCTATCCGAACGCCTTGTTGAAATCGGGACAGTCGCCGCTGGTTTCGAAGATCGCATCTGGCTTGCCTTCGTCCAGCAGCACTTTTATCGCTTTCACGGCCTTTCCATACGCTGCTCTCCCGATCAAAGCGCCGGTGCTGATGCGGCGCACGCCGGCGGTTTTCATCTCCGCGATCGGCGGCACGGCGCGCATCCAGGATGTTCACCGGAAGATCGACGGCATCCACGATCTCGCGAATGTCTTTGATCTGCGTCACGGCCGGGGCGAAGAACCCATTCGCACCCGCATCGCGATAGAGAACACCGCGCCGGACGATTTCCGCCAGCTTGGCGTCGTCGGGAACGAGATTGGCGAGATAGACGTCGGAGCGGGCATTGATGAAAATGTCCGAGCCTTTCGTCTTCGCGGCTGATTTGATCGCTTCGATCTTGGCGACGAGGAGGCCTGCCTCGCCGGTGCCGTCTTCCAGATTGATGCCCGCGACCCCCAGATCGATGAGGCCCATCACATGATCGGCCACCTTGGCCGGATCATCGGAATAGCCAGCTTCGCTGTCCACCGTCACCGGCAAGTCCACCACCCGCAGCACTTCGCGGGTGGCCGTCATCACCACATCGCGCGGCATGGTCTCGCCGTCGGCATAGCCGTGGCACCAGGCGACGGCGGCGCTGGAGGTGGCAATAGCCTTGGCGCCGGCGTCCGCAGCCATCCGGGCGCTGGCGGCGTCCCAGGCATTCGGGAGCACAAGAAGCCTGCCTTTCGCATGTGCGTCACGGAACTGAGCGAGCCGATCCATTTGCGAAGCCATGTTTTGCCGTCCTTTGCGAACCGATGGCCTTTTCGGCCATTGTGTCCCATGAGGTTCCGCCCGCCTCAAGCCAAGGGTCAATTGCTTGAATGGAATAGCTGAAATGCATCGGGGATTTTGATAGGAAGACGCATGCCCTCAAACACCGCAGCCGAGCATCTGCATTTTCTGAAGGGTCTGCTCGCCCGTCCCAAGAATGTGGGTGCCATTGCGCCATCGTCGCCCGCCCTCTCGCAAGCGATCGCCCGCCAGGTCGATCCATCGGTCGAAGGGCCGGTCTTGGAACTGGGGCCTGGAACCGGTGTCGTCACCGAAGCCCTGATCGATCGCGGCGTCGCGCCGGAGCGCATCACCGCCATCGAATACGATCCGGATTTCGCGAAGATGGTGGCTGAGCGTTTTCCCAAAGTGCATGTCGTGCAAGGCGACGCGTTCGATCTGAAAAAGACGCTCGGTAGCGGAAATGGCGAGACCTTTGCCGCCATCGTGTCCGGCCTGCCGCTGCTCAATCATCCGGTCGAGCGCCGCCGCGCGCTCATCGAAGGTGCGCTCGCAAAGCTGAAACCTAGCGCGCCTTACATTCAATTCTCTTACGGTTTTGAGCCGCCAATCCCGGCACCGGCCGGTTCGACCGTGAGTCGCGCTGCGCTGGTGTTGATGAACCTACCGCCCGCGCGAGTTTGGGTTTACCGGCGCAGCATCTGACAGTTTCTGCTGCGCGCGATGCTGCGCAGCGTAAAAATCCGTGCTGCGCGGTAAGCGGCTGCCTCTCCTAAGCTTCCGCACTTGCGGCGCCGAGGGTGTTTATGGCTTCCGCATCGAGCTTCAGATGCACGGCCGCGGCAATTTCTTTGAGTTGCTCGACCGATGTGGCGCTGGCGATGGGCGCGGTGATGGACGGCCGGGCCATGAGCCATGCCAGTGCCACCTGACCCGGCGTGGCCCTGAGACGTTCGCCGACGGCATCCAGCGCGCCGAGAATTTTCTGCCCGCGCGGGTTCAGATAGGTCTGAACGACACGGCCGCCGCGCTGGCTTTTCGTTGCATCCGCTTCATTGCGGTATTTGCCTGTAAGGAAGCCGGACGCCAACGCGTAATAGGGCACCACGCCGACCATCCGGCTGCGGCACACCGGCTCCAATTCGGACTCGAATGCCTTGCGGTCAGAAAGATTGTAGAGCGGCTGGAGCACTTCGTAGCGCGGTAGTGACTTGGCTTCGCTGATCGCAAGAGCCTGTTCAAGCCGCTTCGCGGAATAGTTGGAGGCGCCGACGGCGCGCACCTTGCCTGACTTCACGAGGCTTCCGAAGGCTTCCAACGTTTCCTCCAGCGGCGTGGAGTCGTCATCGCGATGGGCGAAATACAGATCGATGTAATCGGTTTGCAGCCGCTGAAGCGAATCCTCGACCGCCCGCGCGATATGCGCCTTGGAAAGACCGCCCTTGCCGTCGATCTGCAGCATCCCAACCTTGGTGGCGAGCACCACCTTGTCGCGATTCTGGCGGCTCGCGAGCCATTTGCCTAAGACGGTTTCAGATTCGCCGCCTTTATGTCCCGGTACCCAAGCCGAATAGACGTCCGCTGTATCAATGGCGTTCAGTCCGGCATCCACAAAGGCATCCAGCACGGCGAAACTCGTCTTTTCATCGGCGGTCCAACCGAACACATTGCCGCCAAGCATGAGCGGCGCGATCATCAGATCCGATTTTCCAAGCCTGCGCTTTTCCATTCGCTCTCTCCTGTTTACGAGAGCTTCCGACATAGCGGCGCAAAACAAAAGGACCCGCGAATTTCGCGGGTCCTTCCGGAACTATGGAGATCGTTATTCCGCGGCTTCGGCCAGGATCGGCGCGGCTTCGAGAACGTCTTTGCCGACATGCGCTTCGAACTTTTTGAAGTTGTCGCGGAACATGGAAACCAGCTTCTTCGCCTGCGCGTCATAAGCGGCTTTGTCCGCCCAGGTGTCACGCGGATTCAGGATCTTGGACTCCACGCCCGGCACGCTGACGGGCACGCGGAACTTGAAATGCGGATCGATACGCATTTCGACATTCGCCAGCGAGCCGTCGAGCGCCGCATTCAGCAGCGCACGCGTCGCCTTGATGGGCATGCGCGAGCCGGTGCCGAAGGCGCCGCCAGTCCAGCCGGTATTCACCAGCCAGCAATCCGAGCCGTGCTGGGCGATGAGATCGCGCAGCAAATTGCCATATTCGGTCGGATGGCGCGGCATGAACGGCGCGCCGAAGCAGGTCGAGAAGGTCGGCTGCGGCTCCTTGCCGAGGCCCTTCTCCGTGCCTGCCACCTTGGCGGTGAAGCCGGAAAGGAAGTGGTACATCGCCTGGCTCGGTGTCAGTCGTGCAATGGGCGGCAGCACGCCGAAGGCATCGGCCGTCAGCATGATGACGTTCTTGGGATGACCCGCGCGGCCGGTTTCGCTGGCGTTCGGAATCATGTCGATTGGATAAGCGGCGCGAGTGTTCTCCGCGTATTTGTCGCTGTTGAGATCGAGCTCGCGGGTGTGCGCGTCCATCACCACGTTCTCGAGCACGGTGCCGAAGCGTTCCGTCGTCGAGAAGATTTCCGGCTCGGCTTCGCGCGACAAGCGGATCACCTTGGCATAGCAGCCGCCTTCGATATTGAAGACGCCATGCTCGCTCCAGCCATGCTCGTCATCACCGATCAGCGTGCGGTTGGCATCGGCGGAAAGCGTAGTTTTGCCGGTGCCGGAAAGACCGAAGAAGATCGCGGCTTTGCCGTCCTTGCCGACATTGGCCGAGCAATGCATCGACATCACGCGCTTGGGCGGCAGCAGGTAGTTCATGATCGTGAACACCGACTTCTTCATCTCGCCCGCATAGGACGTGCCGCCGATGAGGATCATCTTCTTGGCGAAATTGACAGCGATCACCGTCTTGGTCGCGCTGCCATGCTTGGCCGGATCGGCCTCGAAGCTCGGCAAGTCGATGATCGTGAATTCAGGATTGAAGCCCCTGAGCTGATCGGCCGTCGGGCGGATCAGAAGCTGGTGCACAAAAAGGGAATGCCAAGCGTATTCGGTGACGATGCGCACCGGCAGACGATGCGAAAGATCGGCGCCACCAAAGAGATCCTTCGCGTAAAGCTCCTTGCCCTCCGCAAATTTCATCATGTCGGCATAGAGCGCATCGAAATTCGCAGGGCTCATCGCCTTGTTATTGTCCCACCAGACCTGGCTTTCGGTGGAAGCGTCGCGCACGACGAACTTGTCCGTTGCCGAGCGGCCGGTGTGCTGGCCGGTGAGGACCACGAAGGGGCCGTTCTTGGCGACGTGACCTTCGTTGCGGCGGATCGCGTGTTCGTAGAGTTCTGGAACGGTGAGGTTCCAGTTCACGGACTTCAGACTGCGAAAGCCCTGTTTCTCCAGGCCGAAAGCCTGTGTGTCAGACATTGCATACCCCGTGGAAACGGCAGCCCTGGCGCTGCTCTTTAGTGATTGCAGGCCAAATTACCCTCGGCCCATCCCGGCTTCAATGAAACTCGGAAAATTGGTTTCATCGCGCCTCTATAGTCCCAAGCCTTTGAAAAGGATAGGCGAATCGGGCTGCGGAGACGATCCGCCGCGATTTCGATTTCCGACGGTCCGCCAATGGGTTACTAGGCGGGCATGAGCCTTTCGGACGAGGAACTGGAGCGTTACGCCCGCCACATCGTGCTGCGCGAGGTGGGCGGTCCTGGCCAGGCGAAGCTCAAGGCGGCGCGTGTTCTGGTCGTCGGCGCGGGCGGACTCGGCAGTCCGGTCATCCTCTATCTGGCGGCGGCAGGCATCGGCACCATCGGCATCGCAGATTTCGACGCAGTGTCGCTCTCCAATCTTCAACGTCAGATAGCCCATCGCACAGCGGATATCGGCCGCGGAAAAACGGACTCGGCGTCCGACGCAGCCCATGCGATCAATCCGCATGTGAAAATCCAGACGCACAATGAAAAACTAACAGCGCAAAACGCGCTGGAAATCATTGGTGCCTACGACATCGTGGCCGACGGTTCGGACAATTTCGAAACACGCTTTCTGATCAACGACGTCTGTTATTTCGCCAAGAAAACACTTGTCTCCGCCGCCGTGACCGAATTCGACGGGCAGCTCGCAACCTTCAAAGCGCATGTCGAAGGGTGTCCATGCTATCGCTGCATCTTCCCCGACGCGCCACCGGCAGGCACCGTGCCCAATTGCTCGGAGACCGGTGTGCTGGGCGCGGCGGCCGGGGTGATGGGCACATTGCAGGCGCTGGAAGTGATCAAGGAGATCACAGGCATCGGCGAGAGCATGGCCGGGCGGCTGCTGATCTATGAGGCTTTGGCCACGCGCTTCCGAACCGTGCGGGTAAAGCCCGATCCTCAATGCGCGCTGTGCGGAGAAAACCCCTCGATTTCGGCGCTCGGCGGGCCGGCAGCAGCCTTAACCGCAAGTTAAATCCCGCTCCCGGATACTGCCGCGCCTTATCGGGGGCTGCATGTCGCGCGAAGTTCACTACGAGATTTTCCGCCGTCAGGGGGCCAAGGGCGGCTGGATGATGCACGACGCCATCAACCAGCGCGACACGGCCATCGCCATCGCACAGCAATTGATGGCCGACAACCAGGCCACCGGCGTGAAGGTCGTCAAGGAAAGCTATGACGACGAGACCGGCGCGTATCAGTCGCTGAAGATCTTCGAAGACGGCCACAACAAGATGAAGGTCGAGGCGGCGAAAGAGGACCAGCCAAGCGCGCTGCCCTGCTTCAAGCCCGACGATCTCTACTCTTATCACGCGCGCTCCACGATGGGCCGCCTGCTCGGCGAATATCTCGCACGGCAGAAGCTCACGGTGACGGAGCTCATCCATCGCGGCGATGCGCTGGAACAGCTGGAGGCGACGGAAAGCACCTATCAGCACGCGATCCAGAAAGTCGCCGTCGCGCAGGCCTCTGCCATCCAGATGCCGGTGCAAAAAATTGTCAAAAGTCTGCAGGAGCTAACGACCAAGGCGATGAACCGTGTCTATCGCGACGAGAAACGCGATTACTTCCCAAAGGTGCAGGAAGGTCAATTCGCGGCGCTCGCGCGCCAGATCGCACAGGATGGCGACAAGACCTATCTCTTCAATGGCGCCATCGCTCACTATCTGGCCGACGCGACGGGCTGGAACGAGAAGCTGACGCGCCTGCTTTCGATTCTGAAAGAAGCCGAGAAAAACACCGATGTCGCGGACGTCCTTCTGGGAACCGTCGATTCTATCGGCGCGGAAATCCTGGCCGGCTCTGCCGCGTTGCATGAACTGATTGGCGACAGCGAAAATCTGGGCGCGGCGCTATGGACGCTGGTTCATCTCTTTCTGGGCCAGCCGATGGAAGGCGCCAATTCCGCCATCGCCGCGGTAACCCGTCATTTCAAAACCGACGACCTTCCCGCGGCGCGCACCGCCGTTGCCGGGCGTATCCTGGCGGAACTGAAAAGCGTCAAGCGTCTCTGCCCGGATTCGCTAGTGGACGAACTGAAAACCCTGCGCCGCATCGCCAACAAGCTGGTGCTGGGACAGGGAAAATATCTGAGCCATGAAGAACTGATTGGCGCCTTTACACTGCGGTCCAAGCGCCTTGTGACCAATGAAATGGTCGGCGCACATCTGGCTGAAGCGGCGAATGTCAACGAGAAGATTGAACGGCTGCTCCTGATCGAGGAAAACATCATCGGCGCGGAGAACAAGCGCCAACTTGCCACGTTCTTCGCCCCGATCATCACTTCGCCCGGCTTTGAGCAGGTCTATCTCTTCGCAAAAACGCCGGTGCTGGAACGCCTGCAGAAACTTGTCGATCTGCAAAAACGCGTGAAGCGTTCCGGTTTCCAGGACCTGCAAAAGCAGGAAATCTGCGATGCGCTGGACAAGGTGGCCAACGAAATAGAAAGCCGCGGGAAGGTGCTCGACACCATCGAGGCGCGCCCGGCGGGCGATGCCGAAAAAGCGGTCGCGATCTTGCGCCTGATGACAGGCGGCGCGATCACGGAGGGGCGCCTTTCGGAGCGTGCGCGTGGCCTCATCCTCACGCATATGGGCCGGCCGGGCTTTATGACCGGCTATGCCGCCTTCTCCGCCAAGACCAAAGGCGAAATGCCTAACGCCGATGCGGCAATGAACGAATTGATGGCGACGCTCGAAAAAGCCGGCATCACGACGGAAGCGGGCCTGAAGGCGATTGCCGCCTGATCTAGTGCGCTTCGTCCCAGTTGGCGGCAGCGCGCGCTTCCACGACGAGCGGGACCGATAGCTGCAGCGCCGGCAACGAGGCGTGCTCCATCACCTTGCTGACGGTTGCGATCAGCATTTCGCACTCTTTCTCAGGCGCTTCGAACACCAGTTCGTCGTGCACCTGAAGGAGCATCTTGCTCTTGAGCTTCTTCGCGATCAGCGCGTCCGGCACGCGGATCATGGCGCGGCGGATGACGTCCGCCGCCGTGCCCTGGATCGGCGCGTTGATCGCGGCGCGTTCCGCCCCGCCGCGATGGCTGGGATTGGGCGAGCGGATTTCGCGGATGTGCACGCGGCGGCCGAACAAAGTTTCGACATAACCGTGCTCGCGCGCATATTCCTTGGTCGCTTCCATGTAGTCGCGGATACCGGGGAAGCGCTGGAAATATTTCTTGATGTAATCGTCGGCTTCGCCGCGCGCGATGCCGAGCTGGTTGGCGAGGCCGAAAGCAGAAATGCCGTAGACGATGCCGAAATTGATTGCCTTGGCGCGGGAGCGCACGTCGCGCGGCATGCCCTTCACCGGCACGCCGAAAATCTCCGATGCTGTCATGGCGTGGATGTCGAGATCGTCGGCGAAAGCCTTCTTGAGCTGGGGAATATCCGCCATATGCGCTAGGAGCCGGAGCTCGATCTGGCTGTAATCGGCGCTGACGATCTTGTTGTCCTTGGCGGCGACGAAAGCCTGACGGATCTTGCGGCCATCCTCGGTGCGGATCGGAATGTTCTGCAGATTGGGATCGGTCGAGGCCAAGCGGCCCGTGCTGGCGGCGGCCAGCGAATAGGACGTGTGGACGCGGCCGGTCGCGGGATTGACGTAAGTCGGCAGTGCTTCGGTGTAAGTACCGCGCAGCTTGGCGAGCTGGCGCCAGTCCAGGACCTTCTGCGCGATCTCGTGGCCTTGCGCCGCCACATCTTCCAGCACGCCAACATCGGTGGACCATGCGCCGGTCTTGGTCCGCGAGCCGCCCGGGATTTTCATGCGATCGAAGAGCAATTCGCCAAGCTGCTTGGGCGAGCCGATATTGAACTCCCCGCCCGCCAGCTTGTGGATTTCGGATTCCAGCTTGGCCTGCTTCTTCGCGAAATCATTCGAAAGTTTGCGCAGGAAATCCTGATCAACGAGGATGCCCTCGCGTTCCATGTCGGCCAGAACTGGAATCAGCGGACGCTCCAGCGTTTCGTACACCGTCACCTTGCCGTCGGTGACGAGACGCGGTTTCAGCAAGCAATGTAGGCGATAGGTAACGTCCGCATCCTCCGCGGAATATTTCGTGGCTTGATCGACCGGCACGCAATCGAAGGTGATCTTCTCCTTGCCTTTGCCAGTGACATCAGTGAAGGAGATCGGCTTATGGTTCAGATTGATTTCGGACAACTCATCCATGCCGTGGCCGTGCAGCACGCTGTCCAGCACGAAGGAGATGGCGAGCGTGTCATCGAACGGCGCGATGCGGATGCCGCGCTGCAGGAAGACAAGATAATCGTATTTGATGTTCTGGCCGATCTTGAGGATTGCATCATCCTCCAGCAGCGGCTTGAGGCGCTTCAGCACATCGGCTTCGGGAATCTGCGCGATCTTCCCCTTGTCGCCCGCCAGATCCAGACCGTCACCGGCGCGATGACCGCAGGGAATATAGCACGCCTCTCCCGGCGCGACCGCCATCGATACGCCGCACAGCGTGGCCTGCATAGGATCGAGTGAGGTAGTTTCGGTATCGACGGCGAACCGTCCCGCTTCGCGCGCGCGCGCAATCCAGTGATCGAGGCGATCCAGTGTCGTAACGGATTCATATTTCTGATAGTCGATGGCGCGAACGATCTCGCCGCGACCCATCACTGCGCCGGGCGATTTGCCCTTTCCGGACACCAGCGATTTTTCTTCGGCGATAGGCGCGGGCTTCACCGCGCTTGCCTTGCCGGGCGCGGGCAGCGCCTTCTCCGCCGGATCGGCGGCGGCCGGCACCGCATCAGGATCGTCGATCCCATAATGCGCGGCGGCGCGGCGCGTCAGTGAGCTGAACTCCATCGCCTTCAGGAAGCCGATCAGTGTCAGCGGGTCTGGTTCACGCACACCGAATTCGTCGGTCTGCTCTTTCACTTTCACGTTGGCATCGAGGGTGACGAGCCTGAGCGAGATGCGCGCGTTCTCGGTGTTCTCGATCAGGGTTTCGCGGCGCTTGGGTTGCTTGATCTCGCCTGCGCGTTTCAGCAGCGTTTCCAGATCGCCATATTGATTGATGAGCTCGGCGGCGGTCTTCACGCCGATGCCGCGCACGCCAGGCACATTGTCGGTCGAATCGCCTGCCAGCGCCTGGATATCCACGACCTTGTTCGGTGGCACGCCGAATTTCTCGATCACTTCGGCGGTGGCGAGGCGTTTGTTCTTCATCGTGTCGAGCAGCTCGATCTTGCCGTCGATGACAAGCTGCATCAGATCCTTGTCGGACGAGACGATGGTCGTGCGCGCGCCCGCTTCCTTCGCCAGCCGTGCATAGGTGGCGATAAGATCGTCGGCCTCGAAATCGGCCATCTCCACGCAAGCGACGCCGAAGGCGCGCGTCGCATCGCGCACCAGCGGGAATTGCGGGATCAAGTCTTCCGGGGGATCGGGACGGTTGGCCTTGTATTGCGGATAGATCTTGTTGCGGAAGGTCGTCTTGCCCGCATCGAAGATCACCGCGAGATGAGTAGGCTTGTCGCCGTCCTTCATGTCTTCGAGCAGCTTCCACAGCATGTTGCAGTAGCCGGAGACCGCGCCGGTGGGCAGACCGTCGGATTTGCGGCTGAGCGGCGGAAGCGCGTGATAGGCGCGGAAGAGATAACCCGAACCGTCGATCAGGTAGAGATGGTCCCCCTTCTTGAGCGGCGTCTTATCGGTCGACTTGCTCAATGCGGATGGGCTCCGGCGCGCAGCACGAAGCGGCGGTCGCAATAGGGGCATTCGACATATTTCTCGTCGCCCATCTCCAGATAGACCTTGGGATGGCCGAGCGCGCCGCCAATGCCGTCGCAGGCGACGCGGGTATCGTCCACTTCAATGATTTCGGGCGCATCAACAGGCATGGCGGATTTTCCGTGAAATTCGGGCGGATCATAGCCACGGACGCCCCCTTCGCAACTGCCAAGAAATGGCGCTGGAATGGGCCGGTTTCCGTGCCTAGAGTCCCCCATATGGTGACGTTGAATCGGATTTACACCAAGACCGGCGACAAGGGCGAAACCGCGCTGGGCGACGGCACGCGCCTTCCCAAACATGCGCTGCGCATCAACGCCTATGGAACGGTGGACGAAGCCAATGCCGCCATCGGTCTGGTGCGGCTGCACACCCACGGCCAGATGGATGCGATGCTGGCGCGTATCCAGAACGACCTGTTCGATCTGGGCGCCGATCTCTGCGTGCCCGAATCGACCAAGCGCAACGAAGGCCGGCTCCGGATCGTGGATACACAGGTGGAACGGCTGGAAAGCGAAATCGATTCCATGAATTTGGAGTTGAAGCCGCTGACCTCCTTCGTGCTGCCGGGTGGAACGGCGGCAGCGGCGCATCTGCATGTCGCGCGCACCATCGTGCGGCGCGCGGAGCGATTGATGACGGAACTGGCCGAGCATGAGCCGGTGAATCCCGCAGCGATCAAATATGCGAACCGGCTGTCTGATCACCTTTTTGTCGCCGCGCGTTTCGCGAACGACAAGGGCGAGGCTGACGTATTGTGGGTTCCAGGCGCGAACCGTTGAGAATGCAATGTCATCACAAAATGAAATTGGCCCGGAAGAACTAGACAGACTGAGCTTCTACTGGTTTGCGGAGGCGATGCGAATTCTTGCATTGGAGGCCGAGGACCAGTGCAATGAGATGGGAAATTATAACACGCCTTTCGAGCTCCAGTACGATGTCACAGCACATACGTCACTGGCTGTTTCCACTTACATCGATTTCTCGACTGATCAGCGCGCCGAAATTTCAAGAATCTGCGACGCTCTACGGAAATTGCCAGACGAAGCAATAACGCCGAAAGGAGCGAAGATGACGACGCATGCCGGGTGCATGGCCGGTATGGGTCACGCAGCATGGAGGCCTTTTAGAAAAGACGCCGCGCGGCTATTAGCGTCTCTCGACCCGCTCCTCAACGAGAATCAGGAATATCTCTTTCAGGACATAAAAAAATAATCAGCCTTCGGTACGGCGGCCGAACAGGAACGCCAATATTACGCCCGGCAGGCCGATCACCGCCCAACTCCAGAAACCCATGACGGTTTCGACCCAGCGTGGACCCGGCGCAGGAATGGTGTGTTCGAGCCAGGATCGGAAAGCCAGATCGCTCGGCGCATTGATCATCATCCACACCTGATCGAGCGAGCGCACGGTGATCTCGCCGCCCTTCTCCAGCGACGCGATCACATCCGCGCCCAGCAGCATGAGGCCGAGCACGATCAGGACAAGGCTCAGGAAACGCATCGCGGCTTGCATGAAGACCACCCCAGACGGGGCAACCTAACCGGGCGGCCTTATCCCGCACAAGAATGGTGAAGCCGGATTAACCAACAATCATGCGGTTTGGTTTCCGGCTGTCACCGTTCCGCCGCTACTGGCCGGAATAAGGCGTACCGTCCCGGCGGGTGAATTTGTCGATGCGGGAATCGATCTGCATGTCGATGTCCGGGTAATCGCAGAAATCGTCGGTCGAGCGCGTGCCGACTTCCAGGCACACAGCATCGGCCTTCGATTTGTTGACGAGATGATGACCGTTCTTGTCGCCCTTCGGAAAGGCGGCGCAATCGCCCGCGCGCAACACATGCTCGCCATCGTCATCCACCAGCGCGACTTCGCCGGAGAGGACATAGACGAATTCGTCTTCGCCGGAATGCCAATGCCGCTGGCTCGACCACACGCCCGGCGGAAGCGTCAGCATGTTCACGCCGAAATCGTTGAGCCCGCCCGCGTCGCCCAATCTTTTGCGCAGGCGCTCTGCACACGGCTTGTCGAACGGTGCGGGATAACCCGAGCCGCGTTTCATTTCTGCTTTGGAAATATCAATCTTGGGCATGATAACATCCTGCTCGCAGCCAGTTAAAGTAAAGGCACCAATGAGTCCGGCACAAGAAATCAGAAGGCCTGGCTATCTCATATTTCGCGAAAACGGGACTTTTGATTCGAAAGTTATGACCTTGCTTATGAGTACCGAGGTTATAACTGAGCTCGATGAAATTACAAAGATTGTTGAGAAGGTAAGGCCGCTTATTTCAGCCTCTCAGATAGCTCAAAGGAATCTTCTCGCACTCCAAAACTTTGAGAAAGAAGGCGCAAAACCCACTCCTTTTAGCGTTCTACCGTCTGGAAGAATGATCGAAACATCATTGATTTATAAGATGGATGCTTCTCGGCACATTTCAAATTTCCTTAGTTCATTCCGGTCTTTTCTAGATCACTATAGCGCTCATCTAAGCGAGAGGTTTGGAAACCATTCGAAGGAGGTGGAACGCTTCAAGGCCGAAACCCGAAAACATTATGATTCAAAGTTTGGATATCGTTTCGTTTATAGATTTCGTAACTACGCACAACACTACTCGATACCCATATCCGACATAAATGTAAGCTATTTGATGGATCACAACATTCAGAACTACGCACTTTCTTCAAGGCTCACTCTCGTTCGAAACGAGCTAGTTAGATGGCGCGAGTGGGGACCGCTGCGCAATGAGATATTAGGGCTACCGGAAAAGATAGATATCGTTCCGCTCATTAAAGAAGCTGGAAATTCCTTAAATGAGATTTGCATCGAGGTGCTAAGAATAGACGCCAACGATTTGCTACGATGCCAAGATTATCTTGAGCGGGTGTGTTCTATTCTGAAATTAGAACCCGGCGCTATACCCGTCGTTTGGATAGGTGAAAATGCGGGAGAGGGCTTGCCGCCCGCGAAAATGGATATTCTACCGGTAGATGAAATGCGACTGATAGTGAGATCGATGGGCGCGCCTGTCTAGGCTCTAAAACGAAACCG
>DASXHQ010000067.1:0-15689 GCA_036488415.1 Rhizomicrobium sp. | reverse complement strand
CCCTCCCCGGCCTTGCGTTTCAAAGAGCCAAAAGTGAATTAGAACATATAGAGAACATAATGGCCGGCGTCAAGCCCCGCCGAGAGCTTTAACCAAGGTCGAAACATAAGCGGGCGCTTGGGGCCGACCTGTCCCAAAATGGGGCTTAGAAGCCTCTGGACGTTGAGAACGGCGGGCTTTTCCGAGGAGCGGATCATGCGTGCGATGGCGATTGTTGGGATGGGGATTCTGATGGGCGCGAGCCTAGCGGGCTGCGACCAGACCACCACGGCACCACAGCAGCAGACCGCGCAGGCTGCACCGCCGGTTGTTGCCGCGCCACCACCTTGCAATTGCGGAGAACGCGCCGCGCCGGACAATCACCTCACGCGCCTTTCTTATGTGCCACGCCATCGCCACCACTACGAAGGCGGCTATCACGGTAGCTATACGTCGCGCTCCGAAGAGTCGGTCGACTCGTATGGATATGTGAGCGCGTCCAGCGTCTCCTACAGCGAGAGCAGTTCCAGCACTTCCGAAGGCGGCGCTTACGACCGCGATGGCTATATCGCGCACGGCCATCGCTATTATCGCGGCGGCATCCAGTGGGTGGACGGCTACGGCCGGGGTTATTACGGCGGGCAGCGCCCAACCGTCGCGCAGGAAATGACCGGCAAGCGCGCCGCGGTGTGGCATGGCTACGACGCCGATTGCCCGGACCAGCCGCGCGGCGGGCCGGACGGCTATTGAACTAGCTGCGTTTGAAAAGATCGGGCGCGGGCGGGCCGAAACGGTTCTGCCCTTCATCGCCCTTGCGCGTACCCAGCCAGATCGTGAAGCCGAACTGGATGATGACGGCTGCAAGCCCGACGGCGAGAATGATGTTCAGCATCCGATCGGGGACCGCGACGGCGGTTTCCATCCGCTCCATCGCCGCCAGCGCATTGACGAAAGGCTGACCGCCGAACAGGAAGCCCGCCATCACTACCAGGATCATCAGGACGATGGGCACCGCCGCCCACCAGCCGGGCTTACCGATATCGTGCAGCCGCCGCATCCAGGTGATGACCCACATCACCGTGATGGCCGCGCCTGCCGCCTCCATATGAAGAACGGTGAGTATGAGCGCGACAACGATCAGCAGCGCGACCGAGATCCAATATTCCTGACGATTGCTGCGGCCGGTGAAAAAGGAGAGCATCAGGCGGCCTGACGGCGCGAGGGACGGATGAGCACTTCTGCCGGAATTCCAAGCTTCGTGTGTAGCCGGCGGATCATGCCGATGGAAAGACTGCGCTTTCCGTTCAACACTTCGGCTACACGCGTGCGTGTTCCAATCATCTCTTCCAGATCTTTGCGGGTAAGACCCTGACTTTCCATTCTGAACCGGATTGCTTCAATCGGGTCCGGAGGGTCCATCGGGTAATGCTGGGCCTCGAAGGCTTCGATCAGTGTCGCCAGAATGTCCAGCCGGTCGCCATCTGGCGTTCCGCTTTTTGCGCCCCACAGCTGCTCAACTTCCGCGAGCGCCCGCTTGTGGTCCGCCTTCGTACGGATCGGCTTAATTGCGCTTTTCATGCTTCACCTTTGTTACGTCGATCCGATCATAGGCTTTGTGCGTTCCAAGCCATTTGATCCAAACGATGCTCTTCCCGAAATCGATGGCCACAACAAGCCGGTAGGAATTGCCCTTGATATTGAAGACAATCCGCTCCGACGACACGATGCTCGCCGTTGCATATCGCCGCTTTACGTCCGCCGTCGTAACCCAGTGTGCCTTGGCTACGTCGCTGAACCAAGCATCCAGCGCGGCTTTCACCGCCCGCTGATCCCTATGCCTGGCAAGCGATGCAACAAATGCATGCAGCGTGCTTCGGGCAATGATCCGCATGGGGCAAATCTAGCATGTGCCCATTTTGGGCACAACCCGGAAAATCAAAGCTAATTCCCCTCGCCCGCGAGGTTCGAGAAGCGGGTGAAGCGGTCGTCGAAGAAGAGGTCGACCTTGTTGGTGGCGCCGTGGCGGTGTTTTTCCACCAGAACTTCCGCGCGGCGGTGGGCCCGTTCGCACTTCTCCAGCCATTTGGCGTGCTCGGTCGAGCCGGGCTCGGGCTCGCGCGACTTCAAATAATATTCCTCGCGGAACACGAACATCACCACGTCGGCGTCCTGCTCGATGGAGCCGGATTCGCGAAGGTCGGACAGCACCGGCCGCTTGTCGTCGCGCGCATCGACGCCGCGCGACAGCTGCGACAGCGCGATCACCGGCACGTTCAGCTCCTTGGCCAGGGTCTTCAGTCCCTTGGTCACTTCGGTGATTTCCTGCACGCGGTTCTCGGCGCGGCGCGACGGTTCCACCAGCTGCAGATAGTCGATCATGATGGCGCCGATGTTCTTCTCGCGCTTGAGGCGCCGCGCGCGGGCCGCGATCTGCGCGATGGAGATGCCACCGGTGTCATCGATATAAAGCGGCAGGGTCGAAAGCTCCTGCATGGTGAGGACGAACTTGTCCCATTCGCTTTCGGAGAATTTGCCGTTGCGGATTTTCCACATCTCGATCTCGGTCTGCTCGGAGAGGATACGCGCGGACAATTGCTGCGCCGCCATTTCGAGCGAGAAGAAGAGCACCGGCCCACCGCGCGGCACCTCGGCACCGGCCTCGATGTCCTGCTGCCACATGCGCGACGCGTTGAACGCCATGTTGGTGGCGAGCGAAGTTTTGCCCATGCCGGGGCGGCCGGCGATGATCAGCAGGTCCGACGGCTGGAAGCCGCCAAGCAGGCTGTCGATGTCGGTGAAGCCGGTGGTGACGCCGGAAATGCGCCCGCCGCGGGCCTGCGCCCGCTCCGCCTGCACCACGGCGCGGCGCAGGGATTCGGCGAAATCGATGGGGCCTTCGCCATAACGCGCGGTGTCGGCCAGCCGGTAGAGCGCCTTTTCGGCATCCTCGATCTGGACCTGCGCGGGCTTTTCATGCGGCGCTTCATAAGCGTTGTTGACGACGTCCTCGCCGATGCGGATGAGCCCGCGACGCACGCCAAGATCGTGCAGGATGCGCGCATAATCGCGCACATTGGGCAGCGCCGGCGCGGCCTGCGCGAGACCGGCGAGATAGGCGTGGCCGCCCACTTCCATCAGGCCCGGATCGGCCTTCATCGCGGCGTGCAGGGTGAGCGGCGTGATGACCATGCCGCCGCGCTCGATCTGCGCCGACATCACTTCATAGATGCGCTGGTGCAGCGGATCGTAGAAATGCTCCGGCTTCAGCGAGGCGGACACGCGCTCCAGCGCCTGATTGTCCACAAGGATCGCACCGAGCAGCGCCTGCTCGATTTCGATGTCATAGGGGACGTGGCGATAGGCTTCCTGTTCCATGAGCGCTGTTTGGCTTCCCTGTGGGGGCGGCGTTCTTCGCGCAAACCTTGCAGCGAATCAATCGCTCGCACGCACAGGCGGCAAGCATAATCCCGAATCATGCACAGCTAAATGCGCTGCGATTGCGCTTGATTTTCCGCGGGCTTCTGCGCAGGCGTTACTACTGTCGCCGTCACACCACGCGCAGCGGTGCGGGCATCTGCTCGGTTCCGGCGAAGCGCATGGTGCGTTCGCTGTCCACCATATAATCGCGAACGATCGGCAGCGCGTGCTGGTTCTTCACCAGCTGGACCTGGAACACCACCTGCCCGTCATGGCGGAAGGCCATTTCGGCGCCGGCTAGGTAGAACTCCCACATCCGGCAGAAGCGCTCGTCATAGATCTGCACCGCACGGGCGCGATTGGCCTGGAACCGCTTGCTCCATTCGCGCAGCGTCTCCGCATAGTGCAGCCGCAGCACCTCGACATCGGTGACAATGAGGCCGCTGTTCTCGATAGCCGCCATCATCTCGGACAGCGCAGGCGCGTAGCCGCCGGGAAAGATGTATTTGGCAATCCAGGCGTTGGTGGAGCCGGGGCCGTCGGTGCGGCCGATGGTGTGCAGCAGCATCACGCCATCGTCGGTGAGCAGATCGCGCACCTTGGCGAAGAAGGCATCGAAATGCGGTGCGCCGACATGCTCGAACATGCCCACCGAAACGATGCGGTCGTAGCGCCCGCCGAGCGCGCGGTAATCCACCAGCTCGAAGCGGCAGGTGTCCGCGAGCTTTGCGGCATGCGCACGCTCGCGCGCGATACCCAACTGCTCTTCGGACAACGTCACGCCCAGCACATCCGCATGGCAATCCTGCGCGAGATTGAGCGCGAGCCCACCCCAGCCGCAGCCGATGTCGAGGACTTTCAGATTGGGCTTGTCGAGATGCAGCTTGGCGGCGATGTGGCGCTTCTTGCCGATCTGCGCTTCCTCCAGCGTTTCGCCGGGCGCAGAGAAGTAAGCGCAGGAATACTGCTTGTCGCGGCCGAGAAACAGATCGTAAAGCCGCCCGTCGAGATCGTAGTGATGCGCGACGTGCTCCTTCGCCTTGCTCGCGGGATTGTACTGCGCGATGCGGCGCGTCAACGTGCGGAATTGGCGCGCCAGCTTATGCAGTCCCGTGGGTTTCGCGACGCCGAGATTCATCATCAGCAGGTCGAGCATATCGGTGACTGTGCCGTCCTCCACGGTAAAGCGGCCGTCCATATAAAGTTCGCCGAGCTTCAGATCGGGATTGAGCACCAGTTCGGGGATCGCGCGCATGTCGTGGAATTTCACGGTGACATGCGGCGCGCCCTGGCCGAACGCTTCCATCTTGCCGGATGGATAGATGACCGTCAGCGTGCCTTTGCGCATCAGGCGATTGAGCAAAAGTCCAAGCATCCCCAGGCCATCCTTGGAAAGGTTCCTGACCGTTCAATGCATAAATTGTCAGCCGGTTCCGCGGCTTCTCCTTGATCAACCGCAAACGTGCAGGGGGCTTGCACCCTATCAGTTTGATTTTGTTGGAAAAGCGCGCGCTACCGAGGATGCTAGCGCTTCGGGAAAAGCTTTTCATAAATCTCTGGCTTGAAGCCGACGGTGAATTTGCCGCCGGCATCCAGAACCGGGCGCTTGATCATGGAGGGCTGTGACAACATCAGCGCAAGCGCTTTTTTCTCCGTGACGTTTTCCTTGTCCTTGTCGGGGAGTTTGCGGAACGTGGTGCCAGCGCGGTTGAGCAGGATTTCCCAACCTACCGCCTTCGCCCATTTCTCCAGATCGGATTTGCCGGCGCCTTCGGTCTTGTAGTCGTGAAACGCATATTCGACGCCGTGGCTGTCGAGCCACGCGCGCGCCTTCTTCATCGTGTCGCAGTTCTTGATGCCATAGATGGTTACGGACTTTGCCACGACATTATCCCCGTTTCGGAATTTCCAGGCCGCGCTGCACCGCGGGACGCGCAAGGCCGCGCTCCAGCCATGCGGGCACGGCTTTCAGCGCGTCGAACTCGACAATCTCTCGCGCGCCGTAGAAGCCGACCAGATTCCGCACCCAGCCGAGCGTGGCGATGTCGGCGATGGTGTATTCGCCGCCCATGATCCATTCGCGGTCGGTAAGGCGCCTCTCAAGCACATCCAGAAGCCGTTTGCTTTCGGCCACGTAACGGTCGCGCGGGCGCTTGTCCTCGTAATCCTTGCCCGCGAATTTGTGGAAGAAACCGAGCTGACCAAACATTGGCCCGATGGCGCCCATCTGGAACATCAGCCACGCGATGGTTTCGTAGCGGCGCGCCGGATCGGCGGGCAGGAATTTACCGCTCTTGTCTGCCAGATAAATCAGCATCGCGCCGGATTCGAACAGACCCAGCGGCTTTCCGCCGGGACCATTCGGATCGATCATCGCCGGAATTTTTCCGTTCGGATTGAGCGAAAGGAATTCCGGCGAATGCTGGTCGTTGTGATTGAAGTCGACCAGATGTGGCTCATAAGGCAGGCCCGTTTCTTCCAGCATAATCGACGCTTTCACGCCGTTGGGCGTAGGCAGCGAATAAAGCTGGATGCGATCGGGATGGTGAGGCGGCCAGCGTTTGGTGATCGGGAATGCGGAGAGAGCGGACATGAGAACCTCGTGAAGAAGGGTCTATTCTAGCATCATCCGAGCGGCCAGCGGCCCAGATGATTGTGCGTTGTTTTGCCCAGCACCGAATGGATGAGCACGAAATCGATCACCAGCCATGTGATCGGCGCAATGGCGTGTGGCTTTACGCGGACGGGGTCGTAGGTCAGCGTGATGTGCGGCTCAAAATCGCCGCGCGTCGCGCCCCCAAGCCCTGCATTGGTGAGCGCGGCGCGCAGCGCTTCGTGCAGCGCCTGCCATTGCGACTTGTCACTGGTCAACACAAAGGGATAAACGCCGGTGGAATTGCGGAACGACTCCGCGCGCTTGAACGTGACATCGAAGGCCGGGACATGGACCTGCGAAGCCGCGGCGCTGGCGAGATTGACGATTTCCTCCGGCAGCACCGCCCAATCACCCAGATGAAACAGGGTGACGTGCAGATGCTCCGGCAGGATGAGATTGCCGGTGAAGCCGTGCTCGCGTTTCAGCGCTTCCGCCAAAGCATGAATGCGTTCGGCTGTCGCGGTATCCGGCAGCGCCGCGAGGAAGATGCGCTCCTTCTGCGAAGGTCCGAACTTGCGGCGGGCGCGTGGCGGCATGAACACATTCTAGCCGCTTCGTTGCCGCTGCCGGAAGCGCCTCCACCCTTTCAGCGGCATCTTCCGCTCTCGTGCCTACAGAAGCTGCAAGAGGATTTGCAGCAAACCCACGAACGAAACGCCCCATAAAGCCGTGCGAAGCCCTGGAATTCCGATGATATAAACCGGCGCATAGGCGAGACGGGCCCAGAAGAACAATTGCGCGCCGAGCGCCGTCGCGGCGTTTGTCTTGCCGGCAACCTGCGCCACCAGAACGAGCGCCGCGAAGATGACGAGACTTTCCAGCATATTGCGGTGCGCGCGCTGCGCGCGGCCTGCCCATCCCTCAAAAGCCGGAAGCTTGTCACGGTTGCCGATGAGTGGCGAAAATCCAACTTGCGTGATTGCGGCCAAAAGCGCGACGAACATTTGAATCAATGCCAACGTCGCCGACCAGACCAGCAGCTTAAGTTCGAGGGTCATGGCGGCGTTCTTCCTTCAAGTCCGGATTGGCCCATCGGATTTAGGCCCGCTTCCGATGAAGGACTATCGGCGATAATGTCGATGAACCATGAAGCACAACTTCACAATCCGGCAGGGCGCCCTCGATGGGGTGGAGGTGTTCCTGGCCGTTGCCCACCATCGCAATTTCCGCAAGGCCGCCGCGGAGCTCGGCGTCACGCCGTCGGCCGTCAGCCAAGCCGTGCGTGCATTGGAAGCGCGCGTCGGCGCGGCCCTTTTTATTCGGACCACGCGCAGTGTCGGATTGACCGAAGCCGGCCAGCGCTTTCTTTCGCGCGCAAAGCCCGCCTTCGAGGAGCTCATAGCCGCCAGCGAAATTGCGCGCGACCTCGGACAGCGGCCGGCGGGGTTGCTGCGCCTCACGGTGCCGCGCGCGGTGGTGCCGATATTGCTGGAGCCGCTGATCGCATCTTTTTGCCAGGCCTATCCCGAAATCGAAGTGGAGATCGCCGCGAGCGAAGAGACGGTCGATCTGGCGGCCGAAGGCTTCGACGCTGGAATAAGGATGGGTCAGTTCATCGCCACGGACATGATCGCGGTCAGGATGACGCAGCCCTTCCCGTTGGTGGTCGTTGGCAGCCCTGCCTATCTGCGCCGGCGCAAACCGCCTGAACGCATCGACGATCTGCGCGGCCATGCCTGCCTGCGTATGCGCCGCTCGAACGGGTCGATAGCGCCGTGGTCTTTCGTGAACGGCAAGAAAAACGTCGAGGCGATCGTGACGGGGCCACTTATCGCCAACGATTTCCCCGCCTTGTTGGGCGCGGCCGTTGAAGGACTGGGGCTCGCGCAAATACCCGAGCCGATTGCCCGCCCAGCGGTGAAAGCAGGAAAACTCGCGCGCGTTCTTGAGCCTTACGCATCGATGGTGCCGGGCGTGTTTCTTTACTACCCCAGCCGCCGGCAGACCACGCCAAAG
This sequence comes from Rhizomicrobium sp., assembly GCA_036488415.1. Taxonomy (GTDB): domain Bacteria; phylum Pseudomonadota; class Alphaproteobacteria; order Micropepsales; family Micropepsaceae; genus Rhizomicrobium. Next base: position 7,681 of record DASXHQ010000067.1, on the reverse strand, counting down.
CTGCGCGCCTTCATCGACCACATAAAGAGCCGCTGAGCCCTGCTTCAGCGCATTTACGCCGGCTTCGCGGCCAGCCGCAGCATCAGCGGGTTAGGCTTCGGCTCTTCCACTTTCACCAGCGTGTTCACGTCGCGATGCTCGAACAGCTCGTCCCGCCCGTGCACCTTCAGCATGGTTCGGGAGACGTAACTCCAGCTGCCGTCGGGATTGAAGGTGATCTCCAGGCGATAAGAGTCGGTGCGGAAGGCATATTCGAGGAAGTCGGTGGAGCAGATGCCGTAATTGGTCTGCCCGCGCGTGGCGGAAACCACGAGCGTCATGTCGTCCGACTTGGCATGGCCCGATGCGAGCGCGGTCTGTCCGCGCGGGATCGACAGCGATTGCAGGATCAGACCCGTCGCCGGCTCCCACAGCCAATGGCCCACCTGATCGTGGAAAGTGATCGCCTCTTCGGGCGTGTTGATGTGGATGTGATAGCGCAATCCGTAAAACAGTTGCGGCCCGTTCGCCTGCGGATCGATCGGCTGCATGTCGATACGCTCGATATATTGCCGCCGCTCCGGGCCATCGGCTTTGGGATTGAGGTCGATGCCCTTGGCGCTCTGCCACACACCGGCAAGCCGGCGCAGCGGCCCAAGATTGGCCAGCGTGTCGGGATCGACATTCGCCGGCTCGGTGAAGACATCTTCTGGAAATGGATTCATAATAGCGCCCCAGAAAAAAATCAGAACATCAACCGCGTCCGGTAGCTTTCAGAATGAGGCCGGCGATCTCGCGCGGATGGGAGATGAGCGACAGATGGCTCGACTTCAACTCGATCGTCGTCGCCCCCATGCGTTTGGCCATGAAGCGTTCGAGATCGGGATCGATCGTCCGGTCTTCCGTCGACACCGCATAGAAACTCGGCTTCGAGCGCCAAGCGGCGTGCGTGGTCTTGCCAGCGAGAAGCGCTTTGTGAAACGGCTGCTGAACGGCATAGAGCACCTTCGCCTTCTCCACCGGCAAATCGCCGGCGAAATCGCGCAGGAACGCAGCTTCTTTCAGCCTGCCCTCGTCGCCATCGAAAACGATGCCTGCGGAAGCGGGCGGCGTGGGAAATTTCTTGGCCAGCGCCGTGTAATCCTCGCCCGCATCCGGCGCGCGCGCCGCGACATAGACGACGGCTGATACTTTCGGATCGACACCCGCCTCCGTGACGATCATGCCGGAGAACGAATGCCCCGCGAGCACCGTCGGCCCATCCTGACGGGCGAGCACGCGCTGCGTCTCCGCCACTGCTTCATCCAGCGTCGTCAGCGGGTTCTGCACGGACGTCACGTTCAGGCCAACCGCTTGCAGGCGTGGGATCACTTCGGACCAACTGGACCCATCCGCGAACAATCCGTGGACCAGAACGACGTTTTGCGCTTTCGGAATGTCCGCTGCGAATGCGACGTGTGGCGCCAGCGCGGTCACGGCAGCACTGGCGGCGAGGGAAGCGAAACCGCGGCGGTTTATCATGGCGACATCTCCCGTTCGAGGAACTTACCGAGTCGCGCGACGCGTCTCACCAAGCACTCTAAACTATGATACTATGTTTCGGCGGTACAGCATTCCGCCTATCCATGACCTTGAGCCTCTAAGATGTCCGACTACGATCTTTACTACTGGTCCGCGCCGTTTCGCGGCCAATTCGTGCGCGCGGTTTTGGCCCATGCCGGAAAGAGTTGGGACGAAGCGGGCGACGGCGCGATTGCGAAGCTGATGGAAAGCCCGGTGAAGAAGATGCCGGTGCCGTTCATGGGCCCGCCGCTGCTGATCGACAAGAAGGCGGATGTCGCCATCTCGCAGATGCCTGCGATTATTCTTTATCTGGGTGAGACGCTGGACTTGATGCCCGAGAGCCCTGCCCTGCGCGCGATCACGATGAAGATCGTTTGCGACGCCAATGATGTGATCGACGAGATCACCTTGCAAGGCGGGATGCAGATGTGGACGGAGGCGCGCTGGAAGGAATTTGTCCCGCGCCTGAAAAAGTGGATGTCGTTCTGGGAAGAAACCGGCCGCCGCCACGGATTGAAAGCGGAGTCCGGCTTCCTCCTCGGCGGCGACGAACCCGGCATCGCCGATGTGGTGACCGCTACATTGTGGGGAACGATGGGCGACCGCTTCAAGAAGCTCGAAACGATGCTGAAGAAATCCGCGCCGATGACCGCGGCGCTGACGAAACGCGTTTCTGCTCTGCCGCCGCTCAAGAATCTCGCCGCGAAGGCGCGCGAAGATTACGGCGACGTCTATTGCAGCGGGCAGATCGAGAAATCGCTGCGCAAGGTGCTGAAGGCTTAGCGCTCAGTGCATATCCGGCCCGGGCGTTCCGTCCGACCACATCCCCACCGGTACGAGGAATGTCCCATAGGCATCCGGAGCCGTCGCAAAGGGATGGAGCACGGGCGAGCCGGGAAGATTGGCGCCCATATCGGCATCGCTCGCCGTGGCAACGAAGAACATCAGATGCGGATGCCAGTGCGTGCCCTGCGCGCCGAGCTTCTGCTCCTTCGACATCATGAACGACATCGCACCCGGCTCCGGCAGCACATAGGTCTTCGCCGCAAGCTCGGCCTTGGTGCGCTCGATCATCTGGGGAATTGAGAGCCCGGCGAGTGCCCATCGTGTGCGCTCAAGATCATGCGGTAGCACGCTGCGCACCGCGGCGGGATTGAGGCAGTCAGGCCCGCGGACGTTTGGATTCCAGAATATGGGATTGGTGAACTCCGCCAGCCATGCGCGCTCCACAAAGCAGACGAAACCGTTGCTGCCTGTGACCGCGGTTTCATAACCTCGCGCGGTCAGCACCATGATGGTCGCGTTGTCCGAGATGGATGCCGGCGCCGCGCTCTTCGCCAGCGCGATCTCGTCGGCGCGGAGCATCATGTACTGATCGACCGGCGCCATCGCCGCATAAGGCGCGGCGTGTGCGGCAGACGCGCCGAGCAAAAGCGCGCCGATTGCCGCCGCTTTCAAAGCCATCCGTGTCATCGCAAATCCCCCCGGCAGCGAACATGCAAACTGTCACGCGCGAGACCGGCGCGGGCAAATCACGTCTTTGCGATAATCGCTAAGCGGGCGGCACCGAGGCGTAAAACCCCTTTGTGGCCGGGCAAGCATCCAGCGCGCGGCTGTAGGCGTCGCGTCCGGTGGTGCGGGCCATGTAGGCTTTCTCCGTTTCGTCGAGGACGATGCCGCCCTGGCGCGTGGCGAGTGAGAGCGTGTAGGTCACCGAAATATCGGCGGCGGTGAACGCATCGCCGGCGAGATAGGGCGTGCGCGCGAGCTGCCGCTTCACCAGCTTCATCCGGTTGTTGAACTGATCCAGCGCCCAGCGCGCGCCCCAATTGTCGCGCTCGCTCTGCGGCGCGACAAAGCCGCTGACGACGACGACCTGAATGTTGGCCCCAAGCCCCGCTTCGCCCAGATGCAGGAATTGCTGATACGGCGCGAAAGCCGGATCGTCCGGCGCGGGCGCGAGTGGCGTCTTGCTTTTGGATTTATCGCCATAGCGCGCGAGCAGATATTCCATGATCGCGATGGACTCGACCATGGTGACATCGCCATCCCGGATCGCGGGAATGAACCCGCCGGGATTGACGCTGAGAAATTCCGGATCGTTCTCGACTCCCGCCAGCAGATCCACGGAGCGCAGCTTATAAGGCAGCCCCATCTCCTCCAGCAGCCAGACAACCCGAAACCCGCGCCCTTCGCCGAAGACGGTGATCATGGTGCGTCATCCTCCGGGATGCTCATTTTTCATCCGGCAGGAACGACGGGTTGTATAGAATTTCCCACAGATGACCGTCCGGGTCCTGGAAATAGCCGCCATAACCGCCCCAGAAGGTTTTGCGGGCCGGCATGGTGATGCGGGCGCCGGCTTTTTCGGCCCGCGCCATGACCCGATCGACCTCGGCCTCGCTGGATACGTTGTGACCGATGCTGAATTCGGTTGGGCTGCGCGGTGTCGGTTCGATTCCGGCGTCCAGGGCAAGGTCGCCACGCGGAAAAAGAGAAAGCACGCCGCCGCCTTCCAGATGGAAGAGCGCGATCGCACCGTGCTCGAATTTCTGCCCGGTGATCCCTTCGGTCGGCAGCCCGAGCCCGTCGCGATAGAACTTCATCGACTTCTCGAGATCGTCCACCCCGAGCGTTAGCACGCCGAACCTTGGTCTCATGGATGTCTCCTTCGCTTATTCCACGCAGATTATTAGCACCCAACAGTTCACGCCGCGGACTTCGTTGACGATGCAATAGACACCCTGTCGCTCAATTTTCCTTGATCGGTCCCTTGCCTGGGCGCGGTGGAAGGCCTTTGTTCTGCCGGTCTCTCGACAGCAGAAACTCATATGCATCTTTCGAGACATTCTCGAGCGACATCGCAACTTTCGGAAGATTGACGAGATTCAGATCAGAGGTCGTTTTGAGGAATTCCAAATCACCTTTTCTTATGGGCGTACCGCCCTTCTGCTGAACGATGATCCATTGAGTTCGTGCGATCGCGAACGCGGCGAAATCAGCGATTTGTATTCCGGGATTGTCCTTCGAATTGCAGAAATGCGCTTGCTGCCCTTCAATCACATCGCCCCAGCTCGGAAGGCCAACGAACGTACCCGCCCCAGCGAGGCCCTCATCGACGAATAGAGGCATGGGCAAGCGGAAGTCGGAGGGTGCCTTACGATTCATTTCGCGGGCGTAACCGCATACGCTGAAACAGAGGAGCAGAAAGCCAAAATGAGAAATTTCAGCGAGATTCCACGGCGATCCGCTGGTCCGCACCAATTTTTCTCTGATGCCGGGATGATCGTCGAGCGTCTCCTCGCTTACAGTTCGATGCACGATGGGCAAGGCAAAACTGCTCACAAAGTGCTTCATCAAATCGAATATCTCGATTCGCTTCGCAACGGGCACGCCCTTCCAGGTGCCCCTACCGCTGTAGATGTCAGTGAAATGCAGTTCGCTGGCACCAAAATCATTTCTCACTCCCTCCAGAAAGACGCTCATCGCTGTCGCGACGTCCTGCGCAATCGCAGACGGAACCACGACGGCCGTCCATGACTTGCGCGTTGAGGAGAGAAAATAAGAGCCGGAGTCCGCGCCCCGGGTTACCGGTGTCGTCGATGTATATACTACCGTTTTCCACGTTAGAACTTTCCAGACAATCGCTCGAATTCAGCGACAGGATACCTACTCCCCAGTGCTTGTCGCCTCAACACCATCTCGTATCGCCGCTTCCAGCGTGCCGATGTCTATGTCCTTCAGCGCTTTGAACTTGATGCAATAGCCGGTCACGCTCGCCTTGCCGAGTTTCTTTGCGTAGGTCTTGGCCAGATATGTCTTGTCGTCCAGCCCCATGATGTAGACCGAGATTCCGGCCGTGTTCGCGCTGAGGCCGACTTGATAAAACTCTTTGGTTTTGCCGCCCGCATATTTCATCGTCTGAAGCCCGTATCCGATATTGGGATTGGAAACGGTTTTGCCGTCGCTGTCCTTGCCATCCAGGAACCACAGCTTGCATCCCGGCATGGCTTCCAGAACGAGGCGATGCAACGCCCGCATGTCGCTGCGTTTGGGCTCGGGCTGGCCGGCGATATAGCTTTCGATTTGCTTTTGTATTTGCATGAGGCGCAGCGCCGAGAAACACCGCGACAGGATACCTATTGCCTGAACAACGGTCGATTCCGCTTTTGCCCCTTACCCTCTCAACTCCCTCCGAAACGCCTTGTCGCGCTTGAGATGCCACTCGCGGCTCATGGCGGCGCTGCGGGTTTGGTGGCGTTCGGCATAGAGGATTTGCCACTGCCGCCCGCGCGTGGACTTGGCGCCCGTGCCGGCGTTGTGCTGCTTCAGCCGCGCATCGAGATCGACCGTCCATCCGACATAGGTCAGGCGTCCGCTTCCCAGAATGTAGACGTAGCAATGCACGCGGGCGATCCTTGCGAAGCGCGCCAGAAGAAAACGGCGGCAGAAAACGGCGGCAGGATAGCTATTTCCTCCGCCAAACACAGTCGCGATCCATCTCAGCGTTCGAGCACGCCGGCCCAGGCGGAAGCCGCAACTTCGCGCGCGTTACGCTCGATGAGATCGCCGTGCGACAGAACGATCCGCTGGAAATCCCACGCCAGGATGCGCCGCAGCGATTTCGCCGCCGCCACGCGGTCGCTCCAGCCGATGCGGTATTCCGGCGCGGGGCGCGGGTTGTTCCACATGCGAAGAACGAATTTGAACCAGAACTTCAACGCCCCGCCGATGTGCGGCGTGGCGTCGGTAAAATTCTCGATGAGGTCGACGAGGATCAGCGTGCGGCTTGCGCGGTGCAGCATCGCGACTTCGCGCATGATGCTTGTGCCTTGGACCAGCACCTGATCGATGTCGCTCGCCCAATCGGCAGGCGGTGCGTCACCGAGAAGGCCATCATAGGTCAGGCCAGATTGTCTCTTCTGGGTGCCGGGGCAGATCCATGTCTTCGCGGCCGGAAACGCGGCTTGCGCGGTGGTCACGTACATGTGGTGAAAATTTCCGGGCGCCACGATGTGGGCGATCGGCCCCAGCGCCGAGATTTCCTCCGCGAGCGCCGCTGTGATGGCGCATGGCGAATGCAGCAGGATTTGACCGGAGGCCAGGCGGATCACCGTCATGCGCGCATCGAACCGCGTGCCCGCCAGCCGCATGGGATAGGGGCAAAGCCATATCTGATCCGGAACATAGGGGACGAGGAGCATGGCGCAGTTTCGTCGAGAGGCGGGCGTATAGGAAATACAGCGACAGGATATATATTCCAAAGCCTTGTCACAGCACGCTCTTCACATCCGTCTTGGCGAAATCGCGGCCGACATAGAGAAGCGGACAACGGTTCTGCCGCGCAATGTCATAAGCAAAGCAGTCACCGAAATTGAGGCCCTTCGCGCCCCGGCCCCAGCGCGCATGCGCTGCCGCCGCGCGGCGTGCTGCCGCTTCATCGACCGGTACAATCTCCAGACCGACAGACGCGATCAAATCCTCCAAAGCCTCGCCGCGATTGCGCGCCTGCGCAACGATCAACGCCTCGGTCAACGTGCCCGCCGAGATCAACAGGCGATCTTCGGAATTCAATGCCGCTTCACAAGCGTCGGCAAGCGGCTCTTCAAGAAGAATCGCCAAGAGCGCCGACGTGTCGATAGCAATCACTTCGGCAGGCCGTGTTTATCGTACAGAAAGTCCTGGCTGCGCGCCGCGCTGGGTCCGGGTGACTTTTTCATCTTTGCAATACGCTTGCGAAGCGCCGCGAGCGCCGCCGCTTTTTCCGCGCGCGTCGGCTTGGCCCGCACAGGCACGAGCTTTACCGTCCCCTGCCCGTGGCGCGTGAGCACGACTTCCTCCCCCGCTTCCGCGCGGCGGACGAGGTCGGTGAGCCGGCCCTTGGCCTCGGAAACGGGAACACGCATGGCGGAAATATGGACCAGTGAATGGTCCACATCAAGGCATCCTAGTTTCGGCTTGCGGCGCTTGACTTCCCGCGCAGATGTTCTTATTATGTTCTATTCGAATTTTGCGCAATCGCGCCGGAAAATGCGTTCCGGGGAAACGGGAGAACTGCGTCTCCCGCGTTATCCGAAAGGAAGGATGAGGGGGAGAGGGAGGGGGTGGTACATAAGTTGAAAAACGACTGCCCTGCCTC
>DASXHQ010000171.1:0-2529 GCA_036488415.1 Rhizomicrobium sp. | reverse complement strand
CCCCAAACCTTGAAGCTTTCGCCGGTGACATTGTCCTTGACCGTGAGCGTTCCGCTATCGCCGGTGCTGGCTGAGATCGTGTAGCGACCGGTGTTCACGCTGTTGCCATTGACGCTCAACTGATCGCGGGAATCGTCGCCGCAGCCATGGTCACCGCCGCAAGAATCGCTCCAACCGCCTTCGTCACAATCGTGGTGGCGGCGGAAGATCGCCTGGAAATCGCACGACTGCTGTCCGGGCATGCGCGGCGATTCGGGCGCGTGTTGCAGTTCAGGCGGAAAAATCTGCAAGTTGGCCTGAATATTTAGTGTGGAATAACTCATGGAGTACCTCCTCGGGGCTCGAGTTAAAGGATCAGACCCAAGTTGAATCGAATGTCGGGTCGAACTCTACAGCGACAGAGATGGTAATAACGCTCCTTGACGAGCTTAAGAATTCAGATGTTTATACTTCATGTGTAATGCACGTTGTATGTATTCAATCGACGAGAATCCATAATCATGTATGCGGAATACTGTCGTGCCGCCTGCTGATTTCGGTCGACAGACTTGCGAAGATGCCATGTGGCTTCTCCGCTCATTCCAGCGCAAGCGCGGACTTTTAGTTTCTTGCTGAAAGGGCCTGGCTCCGGCCGAAATTTAGTCCTTCGCAATCCGCCGGATGTCCGAAATTCTGGCGATCGTCACATGTTGGCCCCGCGTGACGACGAAGCCCCGTTTTTCCCAGTGCGTCAGGACGCGGCTCACCGAATAGAGCTTGGTCCCGCAGATGTCCGCAACGTCCTTGCGGCGCAAGCGGAAAGCCGATCACCAACCCGTCTGGCACTTTCTGGCCGGCTTGCTGCGCCAGCCGCAGCAGGGGATAGCCCTTCCCGCCACGATGAGGAGCGATTTGCGTTAGCGCAAACTTAGTGCGGCCCGATATAGATATATAACATCGTCACCCGATATTTATCGGTTCGACGAGGCGCAAGGCTCTGCTACCATGAATGACGTTATTCTCGCGCGGACACTCCATGTGTTGTTTGTCGTGGTCTGGATCGGCGGCGTGGCGATGGCAACCACAGTCGTGCTGCCGGCGGTCCGCCGCGGCGACCTCGGCGCGGATAGATTGAAAGCGTTTCAGGCCATCGAGCGCCGCTTCGCATGGCAGGCGCGGGCCGCCGTGCTGATCGTTGGGCTGAGCGGCCTCTACATGACGGCACGGCTCGATCTATGGCAGCGCTTCACCTCGCCCGGCTTCTGGTGGATGCATGCCATGGTGGGCGTCTGGTCGCTCTTTGCGTTCGTCCTTTTTATCGCGGAGCCGTTTATCCTGCATGGCCGCTTTCAGCGCTGGGCAGCCTTGCAACCTGACCTCGCTTTCGCCTGGCTGCACAGGGTACATTGGCTACTTCTGGCCTTGGCGCTTCTGACGATTCTTGGGGCCGTCGCCGGAAGCCAGGGATGGTCGTTTTTCTAGATCGGCCGGCGGGGCTCGATGTTGGGAGACTGGCCGCCGGTCGACGCACCACCATGCGAGGTGTCGATATGCCCAAAGCTGTCTCCAATATCCACTTGAAGAGGATATACGATCCCCCGAGCAAGGACGATGGTGCGCGCGTCCTGGTCGATCGGCTGTGGCCGCGTGGCATTCGTAAGGAAGCCGCGAAATTGACTATTTGGCTGAAAGAGATCGCGCCGAGTCCCGAGCTTCGCGAATGGTTTGGCCATGATCCGGCGCGTTTCCATGAATTCTCGCAGCGTTACCGCGCCGAATTGGCGGCGAATGATGAGGCCGTTAGCCAGCTCGATGAGCTCTTGAAACACGGCAGCGTAACTTTGCTTTATGCGGCGCACGATACCGCTCACAACCATGCCGTGGTTTTGGTCGATTTTCTTAAGGCGCACCGCGTGAAACATTAGATCAGCTGCTTCTGCTCGGAGACGTGCCATGATCGCGCATCGCGGTAACGATTTTGGCGCTGGCAGTTCCGAGAGCTGCGGCGCTCTTTACACATCCGTTTCGTCGATCAGAGGATCCGGTGCGCTTAACTCCAAGAGTGCAGCGCGATCGCGGATATGAACTTTCTGTCCGTCGATATGAGCGATGTCACGTTGCAACGAGGCGAGGATGCGTGAAAAGCTCTCGCGGGTCATGCCGAGCTGGGAGGCTATTAGGCTCTTCTCATATGGTAATATGACGTCACTTTGGTTGTTTTGGCATCGCGTCAGGGTCAGAAGATAAGCTGCGACGCGTTGTGGGCCCGAGCGGAGCTTCAGCGTCTTGATTTGCCGCACCATTGTGCGGAACTGATCTGACAGACAGTCGATCATCGCAAGCGCGAGCTGCGGCTCTGCGGACAAAATTGTGCGAAAGACGTCGGCCTTGATCATCAGAATGCGAACGTCCTCTATGCATTGCGCGCGCATGAGATAGGGAGCGCCCGATACGACCGCAGCGGGCAGCAGCAGATCTGGCGCCTCGACGATGTCGATCACCATTTGCTGTCCCTGTGCCGATCGTCCGAGAAGGTGCACGGCGCCTTCG
>DASXHQ010000167.1:0-3097 GCA_036488415.1 Rhizomicrobium sp. | reverse complement strand
CCGGAAGACAGCCTCATCCGCGAGCTGAAGGAAGAACTCGGGATCACGGTGCGCGAGGCATGCCTGGCGCCGTTCACCTTCGCCTCGCACAGCTACACCGAGTTTCACCTGCTGATGCCACTTTATCTGTGCCGGCGTTGGGAGGGCACCGTGCAGCCGCTAGAGCATGCGGCAGTGAAATGGGTGCGACCGCGCGACCTGGCGCAATATCCGATGCCGGAAGCCGACTTGCCGCTTATTCCCATGCTGCGCGATCTTCTCTGAAGCGTTTTGTGCGCGATGAGACCGGCGCGACCGCGATCGAATATGCGATGATCGCGGCCGGGATCGCGGTGGTGATCGTCACAGCCGTGAACACACTCGGCCAGAACGTCAAGACCGCCTTCTTCGACAGGCTTTCCAGCGCGACGACGCCCTAGCCCCGTTTTACCGGCACGCTGTCGCCGGCGTTCTGTTCCAATGTCCCCAACGCATCCGCCAGCCGTTTTTTCGCCGAGCCGGGCCGTAATGGCTTCTGCTGGCTCTCATGCGGCGTCCATCCGGTCAGATAAACAATATCGAAGGTCGCGCGCAGACGCCCATCGTCTTCGGCATGATTGACCTTGTAGTGCGCCAGACTCGCTGCTAGCACATCGCGGCGCAACGGCCCCTTTGCGCGACTGGCAAGCGCGTTTGTTTCGGCCGCCGCACGCAAATCGGACACCAGCGTGTCGAATTGCCGATAGCGCACCGTTGTGCGTTCGGTATCGGCAACGGGCAGATTGAATCCGGCGCGCTGCAACAGACCGCCCAGATCGCGCACATCGGCAAAGGGAGTGACGCGCGGACTGGCGCCGCCAGAAATTTCTTCTTCACCGGCGGCAAAGGATTCACGCAGCTCTCTCAACGTGTCGCCCGCGTAAAGTGCACCGACGAACAGGCCATCCGGTTTCAGCGTGCGGCGGATTTGGATCAGCGCGCCGGGAAGATCGTTGACCGCGTGCAGCGCCAGAACGCTCACCGCGAGATCGAAACTCTCTGGCGGAAGGTCCAGAACCTCATTCTCGGCAAACACAGAGCGCGCCCATGTATCGGCAAGCGGCTTCATCAGGTCGAAGGCGGTATCGGCGCTACCCAGCTCCAGCGCGTTATGGAACCGGCGGTTGGCCGCGCCGGCACGTTCCGCCGCGCCAGCGGCGGCCTCTAGAACGAGGAAGCTTTGGCCGGGGATTTTCAACGCCCGAGCCTGCCGCTGCGCGCGGGCTTTGCGATCAAAGATGTGTGGGACTTCTGCCAAACTCTTTCCTAGCTGTGTGCGACGGCCCTAAGCTATCCGACATGACGGCGATATTCGACACACTCGCGCCGCTCCCCAGTCGCATAGGTCGCGCGGCACTCGATTTGCTGTTTCCGCCGCTGTGCATGATGTGCCGCAAACAGGTGGGCGAACCCGGCGCGCTGTGCCCTGATTGCTGGAAAAACGTCTCTTTCATCGACGGTCCCGCCTGTTTGTCCTGCGGGCTGCCGTTCGAATTCGACGTGGGCGCGGAGACGCGCTGCGGCACCTGCCTCGCCAATCCTCCGACCTTCGACCGTGCGCGCTCGGTGATGCGCTACGACGAATTCAGCAAGGGTCCGATCCTGGCGCTCAAGCGTTCCGACCGGCACGACGTGGTTCCCGCCTTCGCGCGCTGGCTGGAGCGGGTGGGGCGTGATCTCATCGCCGACACCGATGTGATCGTGCCGGTTCCGCTTCATCCGGTGCGGCTGTGGATGCGGCGCTTCAACCAATCCGCATTGCTGGCGCAGGCGCTCGCGCGGCGGGCCCGCAAGCCTTATGAGCCGCTGGCATTACAAAGAACCCGATCGACGCCGAGCCAAGGCGAAATGCCGTCGGCGAAGGCGCGCCGTAGGAACGTCCGCGGCGCGTTCCGAGTCGATGCGAACCGGGCGTTGGTCGTCAAAAATCGCGCGGTTCTGCTCATCGACGATGTGTTGACCACCGGCGCCACTGTGGATGCCTGTGCGCGGGCACTGAAACGCGCGGGTGCGGCAAAGGTAGCGGTTTTGACGCTGGCCCGCGTCGCACGGCCACTGTGACGCCTTGATGACTGCCTATATATTAGATGTAGCCGCGTAGCCCGAGAGTCGAACGTGCCGAAGATCACGATCTACACCACGCCCATCTGCCCCTATTGCGTCCGCGCCAAGCAGCTTCTGAAGAAGAAGGGCGCGGCATTCGATGAAGTGGACGTGTTCATGGACACCAAGGCGCGCAAGGAGATGGAAGAAAAATCTGGCGGCGCGCGCACCGTTCCGCAGATCTTTATCGGCGAAACCCATGTCGGCGGCAGCGACGACCTCTATGCGCTGGATCACGACGGCAAGCTCGATCCTCTTCTGAGCGCCGGATGACCGCGTTCAAAGCCGCCTGCGTGCAGATGCGATCCTCGGACGATGTCCAGGAGAACATCCACGAAGCGTCCAATTTGATCCGCGACGCCGCGCGGCAGGGCGCGCAATTCATCGCCACGCCGGAGAACACCACGCTGATGGCGCCCGATGGCGGCGCCAAGCTGGACAAAAGCTATCCCGAAGGCGACGACCCGGCGCTTCCGATGTTTCGCGCATTGGCGCAGGAACTCGGTATCTGGCTGCTGATCGGTTCGCTCGCCATCCGTGTGCCAGGCGGCAAGACTGCTAACCGTTCTTTCCTGATTGATGCGCGCGGCCGCATCACGGCGCGCTACGACAAGATTCATCTCTTCGATGTCGATCTGCCATCCGGTGAAACCTATCGCGAGAGCAACACCGTCTTAGGTGGCGATCAGGCGGTGGTCGCCGAGCTGCCGTGGTGTACGGTCGGTCTGACGATTTGCTACGATCTGCGCTTCCCTCAGCTTTATCGCGCGCTGGCCAAGAAGGGTGCGCAGCTTCTCACCGTGCCCAGCGCTTTCACCGAAACCACCGGCACGGCGCATTGGCATACGCTTTTGCGCGCGCGGGCGATCGAGAACGGTGCTTTCGTGATGGCGCCGGCGCAGGGCGGAACGCACGCCAATGGCCGCAAGACTTATGGCCATTCGCTGATCGTGGGGCCGTGGGGCGAAATCCTGGC